>CAJCIZ010000221.1 GCA_903970525.1 Myxococcales bacterium
AATGCACGCGTCATGATTCACCAACCGTTGGGCGGCGTGCAAGGGCAGGCGTCTGATATTGCGATTCATGCGGAAGAAACCTTAAAAGTCCGTGCGCGTATCAATAAAATTTTGGCGCATCACACCGGCCAGCCGGAAGAAACCATTGCAAAAGACACGGATAGAGATAATTTCATGAGCGCAGAACGTGCGATGGAATATCACATTATCGATAAAATCCTTGGCCATAGAAAAAATGTACCCAAAGAAAAAGTGAAAGAAGCTTGAAATTAGAAAAAATGCCTATATCTAATAAGAAATAGACACGCAAACTACTAAAAGAGGTTGAATCCATGAGTTCTGACCAGCGCGGAAATGGGAAAGATAGAGTATTGCACTGCTCATTTTGCAGTAAGAGCCAACATGAGGTCAAAAAACTCATCGCAGGGCCTTCTGTCTATGTTTGCGATGAATGCGTCGCGCTGTGTAATGAAATCATTCATGAACACGGCCCTGAAGACAAACATGCAGGTGAAGTTCTCCCAAAATTGCCTACACCTATGGAAATTCGAAAAATCCTCGATGAATATGTCGTCGGCCAAGCCACAGCCAAAAAAGTCTTGTCCGTTGCCGTCTATAACCATTACAAACGTTTAAGTAGTAATGTAAAAAAAGACGATATCGAATTGAATAAAAGCAATATTTTGTTAATTGGCCCCACCGGTAGTGGTAAAACATTGCTGGCTGAAACCTTAGCGAGATTGCTGAATGTTCCTTTCGCAATTGCCGATGCGACCACACTAACCGAAGCGGGTTACGTGGGCGAAGACGTCGAAAATATCATTCAAAAATTATTACAGAAAGCCGATTACGATGTGGCTAAAGCTCAAACGGGTATTGTTTATATCGATGAAATCGACAAAATTTCACGCAAATCAGAAAATCCATCGATTACTCGCGACGTTTCAGGCGAAGGTGTACAACAAGCCTTGTTGAAATTGATCGAAGGAACGGTAGCCTCAGTACCACCTCAAGGCGGCCGCAAGCATCCACAACAAGAATTTATCCAAGTGGATACCCGAAATATTTTATTTATCTGTGGCGGCGCTTTTGCCGGCTTAGATAAAGTTGTACGCGATCGTTCTGAAAAATCAGGCATTGGCTTCCATGCCGAAATTCGTGGTAAAGATGATGCAAAAACAGCAGATCAGTTATTACATGAAGTGGAGCCAGGCGATTTGATTCGTTTTGGTTTAATTCCAGAATTGATTGGTCGTTTACCTGTGGTTGCTTCTTTAGAAGAATTAGACAAAAAAGCGCTCGTCAGTATTTTAACTGAGCCCAAAAATGCGTTGGTTAAACAATATCGCAAATTATTCGAAATGGAAAAAGTTGCGCTAGAATTTCGTGAGAATGCTCTGCAATCCATCGCTGAACGCTGTGTTGAGAAGAAGACAGGCGCGCGCGGGCTGCGGTCAATTCTTGAAAAAACATTGTTAGATATTATGTATGAACTCCCCTCATTGCAAAATGTCTCAAAAGTCATCATCGATGAAACTACAGTTTCCGGAGAATCTCAGCCTATTATTATGTACGAAAGTCCTGAGTTAGTGGCTGCAAAAGAGCAAGAAGCAGTCCGCCAACAAAGTGTTGCATCGTCAGAGTAAAATGGCAGTAAATCTATGCTATTATTAATAGAAGAGAGTCTTTTTTTGACTACGGATGCTTCAACACAGAGGACCTAACTTATGCCACAAACCACTAAAAATGATAACACTCTCTTAGGCTTACCTCTGTTACCGCTGAGAGATGTGGTTGTTTATCCTTACATGGTTATCCCATTATTCGTCGGTCGCGAGCGCTCGATCAAAGCCTTAGAAATCGCGATGGCGTCAGACAAGCAAATCCTGCTCGTCACACAAAAAAGTGCGTCTGAAGATCAGCCCAAAGAAGATGAATTATATCAAATAGGTACATTAGCGACCGTCTTGCAATTATTAAAATTGCCAGATGGCACCGTTAAAGTCTTAATCGAAGGCACTCGTCGTGCCAAAGTACTACGTTTTGTTAGTAACGAAGCATATTTCTTGGCGGATATTGAATTAATGGATGACGCCAATACCAATTCTCGTGACATCGAAATCTTAGTGCGTTCCTTGAAATCACAGTTCGAACAATACGTTAAATTAAATCGTAAAATTCCTACAGAAATTCTCGCATCCGTACTTGCTATCGATGATGGCAGCCGTTTAGCAGATACGATTACAGCGCATCTCAGTTTAAAAATCGATGAAAAACAAAAATTGCTCGAGATTATTGATTTAGTCAAACGCCTAGAAAAATTAGTTGGCGTGATGGAATCAGAAATTGATTTACTGCAAGTTGAAAAGCGCATACGCGGTCGCGTCAAACGCCAAATGGAAAAAACCCAGCGCGAATACTATTTAAATGAACAAATGAAAGCGATTCAAAAAGAATTAGGCGAATTAGAAGATTCACCAAATGAACTTGAAGCACTCGCAAAGAAAATTGAAAAAGCAGGCATGTCGAAAGAAGCAAAAGAAAAATGCACAGCAGAACTCAACAAATTAAAAATGATGTCACCGATGTCTGCAGAGGCGACTGTTTCGCGTAATTTTTTAGATTGGATGTTGTCGTTACCTTGGGCTAAGCGCACAGAGTTACGTTCTGACTTAACAGAAGCTGAAAAAATTCTAGAAGACGAGCACTTTGGTTTGAAAGAAGTGAAAGAACGTATTCTAGAATATCTGGCTGTACAACAACGCGTGAAAAAGTTGAAAGGGCCAATTCTCTGTTTAGTGGGGCCTCCTGGGGTGGGTAAAACTTCTTTGGGTCAGTCTATTGCCAATGCGACAGGACGAAAGTTTATTCGTATGTCATTAGGCGGCGTGCGTGATGAAGCTGAAATTCGCGGACACAGAAAAACCTATATTGGTGCGATGCCCGGTAAAATTTTACAAAAAATTTCAAAAACCGATGCGAACAATCCATTTTTCCTGTTAGATGAAATCGATAAAATGTCTAGTGATTTCCGCGGCGATCCTGCTTCTGCTTTATTAGAAGTCTTAGATCCTGAACAAAATCATTCATTCAACGATCACTATCTAGAAGTGGATTATGATCTCTCTGATGTGATGTTTGTTGCCACGGCCAATACATTAGAAATTCCACCGGCTTTACGCGATCGTATGGAAATTATCCGTATTCCGGGTTATACCGAAGATGAAAAAATTAATATCGCAATGAGACACTTAATTCCTAAGCAGTTGATTGCCAATGGCTTAAAAGCCTCTGAAGTTGGCTTAGATGAAAAAACAGTGCAACACATTGTGCGTTACTACACGCGTGAAGCAGGCGTACGTAATTTAGAACGTGAAATATCAAAACTGTTCCGCAAAGTGGTAAAAGAAGTCTTGCTGAAAAAACGCAGCAGCAAAATCAAAGTCGATATCAGTGATCTCGAACAATATCTCGGTGTGAGACGCTTCCGTTATGATATGGCGGCTGAAAAAGATCAAGTGGGTCAAGTGAAAGGTTTAGCTTGGACTGAAGTCGGTGGTGAATTATTAGAAATTGAAGCTGCGACCTTACCAGGCAAAGGCAAAACAACCTACACAGGCCAATTAGGCGAAGTGATGCAAGAATCCATTCAAGCCGCTTTAACCGTTGTACGTTCACGTGCGCCTTTCTTAGGTATCTCTAAGCACTTCTTTGAGAAGCATGACATTCACATTCACGTACCAGAAGGTGCGACACCTAAAGATGGTCCTAGCGCCGGTATCAGCATGTGTACGGCCTTGGTCTCTGTCATGACCAATCTTCCTGTGCGTGCAGATTATGCGATGACAGGTGAGATCACATTGCGTGGCGAAGTTTTACCTGTAGGTGGCATCAAAGAGAAATTATTGGCTGCGCATCGCGGTGGTATTAAGAGCGTTATTATCCCATCTGAAAATGTGAAGGATTTAAAAGAAATCCCTGACAATATCAAGAAAGACTTAGCGATCAAGCCAGTACGTTGGATTGATGAAGTATTTACTTATGCTTTGGTGGGGTATCACTCGCAAGTCCAAACCAAGACTAAGACCACGAAGAAGCTAAAATCTTTGGCAAGACCGGTCGCTGTGCATAAGAAAATCCGCAAGGGCGACAGAGATAGAGCACATTAGGATTTTTCTATTTCTCACCCTCTCTAAATATTACCTTTCTGTCATCCCCGCGTAGGCGGGGATCCATTTCTACTTAGATCACACTCTGTCCTCCTATAGAAATCTGGTCAAGAATTTTCCTAAGTGACATTTCACCAGCAATAATAGACATATGTTCGCTTGACACGCATTTGATCCAGTTGGTATAACTCTCAAACTCAAAATTTAAGTAACTATCATTGACCGACAAGAGTAGGGGTAATATGAATAAACAAGAATTAATTGATCTCATCGCAACAGAAGCTGATCTTTCCAAAGCAACGGCTACACGCGCCTTAGAAGCGTTATTAGACGGCGTTGCGGGTTCCTTACAAAAAGGCGATCCTGTTGTGTTAGTTAATTTTGGTACATTTGTTGTTAAGCAACGTGCTGCTCGTGAAGGACGCAATCCACAAACAGGACAAAAAATTAATATCAAAGCCGCGAAAGTTGTCGGGTTTAAAGCGGGTAAGGCACTAAAAGAAGCTGTGAAAGAAAAAGACCGCGAATAACGTAAAAATCTTTTGCTTTTTGTCAAAAAAACGAATAGCTTACACACCTGCACGGAAAAGGTGGCCATGGATATTCTGGCTCCTCCGTGCGGTGTTTTCGTTTTTATACCTGTGAGTTGGGTGCTTAGCTCAGCTGGGAGAGCATCGCCCTTACAAGGCGAGGGTCGTGGGTTCGATCCCCTCAGCACCCACCATTTAGAAAAGAGTTTGGAGTGGTAGTTCAGTTGGTTAGAATACCGGCCTGTCACGCCGGGGGTCGCGGGTTCGAGTCCCGTCCACTCCGCCATTCAAGAGAGCGCGTTCATGCTTCAAAGCATTCGTGATCATACGCAAGGTTGGATTGCAGGAGTGATTATCTCTCTTGTCATACTTTCATTTGCAATGTGGGGCATACACAGTTATCTAGTGGGTGCTACCGATACCACAACCGTCGCAAAAGTGAATGGTGTTGTATTAACAAAAAATCAATTAAATTCTGCCTATCAACGTCTTCGCAGACAAGTTCAAAGCAATGTCAATGCGGCTTATAATTTCTCACCCGCAATGGAAACTGAACTCAAGCAACGCGCATTACAATCCTTAGTTCGTATTGAAGTTCTCAGACAAGGATCACTGGATGATTCTTTTCACGTTTCAACAAGACAAGTAGATGACTTTTTAGAGAACATGCCTGAGTTTCAAGTGCATGGGCAATTTTCCATGTCTAGATTTAACCAACTTCTAGCGGCCGCTTTATATAATCCAGGCGAGTTTCTTGATTTAATTAAAACAACATTACTTATCGATCAACCCCGCTTAGGCATTGTTTTCAGTGCGTTTGCACTACCCAATGAGGTTGAGAGCACCTTGGCTTTAGTCAATCAAGAACGTGATGTGGATTATTTATTGTTGCCAAATGATTTCTTTACGAAAGAAGTCGGTGCGATTTCAGATGACGAAGTAGTGGCTTATTACAAGCAACATCAGAATGATTATAAAGCGCCAGAAAAAGTCAGCGTTGATTATCTCGCATTGTCGATGAAAGATTTAATCGCTGCCGTCACTGTCACGGATGCAGCACTGAAAACGTTCTATAATGAAAATATCAATTCTTTCACTATCCCAGCGCAGTGGAATGTCGATCAACTTTTAATTCCACTCAATGAAAATGCTTCTGATCAAGAAGTCAGTGCAGCGAAGAAAAAAGCGGATGACATCATCGACAAATTAAATCATGGCACTGATTTTGCGACAGCGGCCAAAGAGTTTCCTGCCAATAATGCAGAAAAAAAATCCCTCACGTGGGTGACATTAACTCAAGTGTCGCCTGAGTTACAAAAAGCCGTCTCAGAGTTAACAAGCTTAGGTCAACTGAGCGCGCCTATTCACACTAAAAATGGTTTTGTGGTGCTGAAACTCATCGGAGTGAAAGCGTCACAGGTTCAACCATTTGATACAGTTAAAGACAAAGCTAAAGAAGTTTTAAGCCGACAACAAGCGGAAGAAAAATTTGCTGAATTAAGAGATAAATTAGCGAATGTGACGTACGAACATCCTGATTCTTTAGATACGGCTGCTAAAACATTAGGATTGACGGTCAAAACATCTTCTACGTTTTCACAAGCGGATGGTTCAGATGATATCTCTGGTAATCAGAAAGTTCGTGATGCGGCCTTTACCAATGACGTATTAAATTCACAAAATAACAGTGATGTCATTCAAGTCAGTCCAGATCTTGCTATTGTTTTACGAATTAAATCACACACGCCAGCAACAGTATTACCTTTAGCGGATGTGAAGCAAAAAATTATTGATACGTTAACCGCACAAAAAGCAGAAGCGAAAGCAGAGGCCATGGCCTTAGAAATCAAGAATAAACTGCAAAATCATACAGCGCCGGATGCTATTGCTCAGCAATATCATTTTGATTGGACTAAGCTTGGTTTTATCGGGCGTTATGCGACTAAAGTGGATTCTGCAATCTTATATACGGCTTTCCGAACACCTAGACCACAAAATGGTGAAGCAGTTTACGCTGAAGTGAAAACACCGCAAGGATTTGCCATTGTAGCGACTCATGCGATACGGGATGGTTCTAACTCATCTAACCAACCTCAATACGATGTTTATGCAGAGCAAGTGCAAAACAGTGATGCGATGCTTGAATATAAGTTGTATGTTGAAAGTTTACTGAAGAAAGCAAAGATTACATCTAATAATGAAAATGTTGGATCTTAAAATAAAAAAGCCCCGCTAGTTCGACTAGCGAGGCTTTCTTTAAATGTTCTGTCTCTTATCCTGCAAATATAGGCGCTGCATTCACGGAAGGTTGTGAATTGACAACATTGTTCGCTTGAGAAATATCTTGGCCGCCATAATTAAAGCTACCAGTCTCAGCGTTGCTCGCAACTTGAGTTGAGGATAAAGTGCTAGCCAGTTGATTGGCATCGATAGATGCTGCAAATGCACTAGAAGACATGAGTAATAAAACAATTGCTAACTTTCTCATATATTCTCCTTGGAGGTTAAATCAACCGCATTATACATAATGCTGTGTCTAATGTCATCAGTCACCAATAACTGACATTATTTGACCAGACATAGAGGCGTCATTGCGACCTATGCATCTTCTAACACCATCCCGGCTGTCGCATGAAACCCGGCATCTACATGCAATATTTCACCCGTAATACCCGAAGCTAAATCAGAACACATAAACGCTGCAGCATTTCCAACTTCTTCAGTTGTTACATTTTTGCGCAACGGTGCTGATTTTTCATTAAAAGCTAACATTTTGCGGAAATTTTTAATACCTGCTGCCGCCAAGGTACGAATTGGGCCGGCAGAGATACCATTCACACGAATTCCTTCAGGTCCAAGGCTCGCAGCTAAATAACGTACGTTTGCTTCTAAGCTCGCTTTAGCAACACCCATCACATTATAGAAAGGAACAGTCTTTTCAGCGCCGTAGTACGTCATTGTTAGAATAGAGCCGTTACGGCCCTTCATCATGCCGTGACCGGCTTGGGCAAGCGCAGCGAGGCTGTAAGAGCTGATATCATGTGCGATTCTGAAACCTTCACGGTTTACAGCAGCAATATATTCGCCTTCTAATTGGTCGGCAGGTGCGTAGGCTACAGAATGAACAATGATGTCTAATCCATCCCAGTTTTTTTGTAAGGCGGTAAATAAATCTTTGATTTGCTCATCACTGCTGACATCACAAGGGATAATGGATTTCACATTCCAGGCGGCACCCATTTCTTCTACGCGGCTTTTTAGCTTTTCGCCTTGGTAGGTGAGGGCGAGTTCTGCGCCTTGTTGATGCATTGCTTCTGCAATCCCATACGCAATGGAACGATCGCTAGCAAGACCGACGATTAATGCACGTTTACCTCTTAAAAAACCCATAGTGATATCCTTTATCTGGTAGTAGTTGGAAATGGTCGGCATTCTAACATGGGGTGGGCGTTACCACAATTTTCCAAAGATCTATTCGCCTTCTATGTTTTCAAGAACAGGTGGGATAAGCGCCGGCGTATCATCATGCGCAATGCCATCCAACTCAACCTTCTCAATCTGCCCAAATCGTGCCGTAATTTTTTTCGCAGAAATATGCACTTGATCAACTTCGCTGTGTGCTTTAGCAATATGACCCGCCACATCATCCATGCGTTTTTGGAAGCGTTTAAAATCATTCGCTAATAAGCGTAAGTGATCTTGAATGATATTGAGTTGTTTACGTGTGGCAGTATCTTTCAATACAGCGCGTGCAGTTGTTAAGATTGCCATCATGGTAGTAGGGGAGACCATCCACACTTTTGCACGATGTGCTGCTTCAACTAAATCAGGGTGTCTTGCATGAATTTCTGAGAAAACGGCTTCTGCTGGAATAAACATTACCGCGCCATCAGTGGTTTCACCAGGAATGATATATTTTTCAGCGATATCTTGAATATGTTTTCGAATGTCTTTCTTAAATTGTATTTCTGCTTGGCTTCTTTCAGCTTCTGGCAAGTGAATATCCGTTAATAGACGAAAATTCTCTAGAGGAAATTTCGCATCAATCACTATATTCCCAGTCGGTTCAGGCAAGAATAAAATGCAATCTGCGCGTTTATCATTGCTTAAGGTATGCTGGAAAGAAAAATGCTGTTCCGGTAAAACATTGCGAATTAAAGCAGATAACTGCACTTCACCAAATGCGCCTCGTGAGCGTTTGTCGTTAAGTAAATCTTGGAGGCTCACCACATTGGTAGAAAGTTCTGTAATTTTTTTCTGTGCTTCATCAATCAACGCTAAGCGTTTAATGACATCTGTGAAGGTTTCAGTAGTTTTTTCAAATCCTGCCGTCAAACGCTTTTCAACTTGTTGATTAATTTCTTTAAGGCGGGCGTCTGTTGTTTGTGTCAGTGCTTCTACTCGTTTGCCTAATTCACTGGCGTAATCGGTTAAGGATTCTTTCACATTGGAGCGGGTGTCTTGTACACCTTTTTGCAAAGTATCTTGTAGAATTTTCAACGCTTCTAATTGCCGTTCATCGAATTTCTCGCGGTATTCGGTGAGGGCTTGTTGCTGTTGTAAGCGTGATTCGCTTAATTTTTCTAAAAGGCTTTCTTTTAATTGATGGCCTATGCGTTGCAAAAATAACACGACGATAGAGGCTATAATCAATGCAGTGAGTAAATAAATGATGACTAACATATTTTTTCCATGTTTTATGGGATGGCTAAGAGCAATTGGATGCCATTATACAGGATTTTGAGAAAGGTGTATCACAGCCGCAGAATATCATTCGCCAGTGCCTGAACCATAATAATCATGAGTAATAACAATCCAAGGCGATAAAACAAATTTAACCAGCGTTCGGAAATGGGTCTACGTGTGATAGATTCGATAGATTGAATCAACAAATGACCGCCATCCAAACCTGGAATAGGGATGATGTTAATAATGCCAATAGAAATACTCAAAAATGCCAAGAAACTCATAAAAGCAATCGCGCCATGATTTAATGCAACACCTGCATATTCAAAAATGGTAATCGGGCCACCCAAACTTTTAAATGAGACTTTCCCCGTTAACATTTTGCCAAAAATAATAAAATTCATGTCAGAAAAAAGTTTTACTTCTTGCCAGGCATGAGGCAGCGCAGCAATAGGGCCGTATTTATTGAGATGTAACAATTCTTTAGGCCAGGTAAATCCATTTGCAATGCCGAGGTGCCCATGTCGCGCAAAAAATAAATCCCGCACATGCCCAACCTTCACGGGTATCGTGAGAATTTGTTTATCGCGCTGCAGTTTAAACATGAGTAATTGATCAGGATTTTTTACAACCAGTGTCATTAAGTCAATCCAATCATTCGTTGGTTCACCATCCACTGAAATCACTTTGTCGCCAGGTTTTAAGCCGGATTTTTCTGCGGCAGAATTAGGTAAAACCGTTGTGATAGTGGCGGGTATGTTAGGTTCATATGGAGTGATACCTAAGCTGTCAATGGGATCTGGTTTGAGCTCATTCAGATGCCAGTTTGCGAGATTTAACGTATAAGATTGACTTGCTTGCGCCCCTAAATTTTTGACGCGCATCAGTAATTCACTTTTATCACCGGCGCGTGCAATTAAATGCACCACTAGAGACGTCCAGTTGTGGATTTCTTTGCCGTCGACTTCGATAATTTCTTGTTTGGGTTGTAATCCTGCATAAGCTGCGATGGAATTGGGTGCGACTTTGCCTATTGTTGGTGCGATCGTGATAAAGCCAACGACATACAATATCCAATAGAGGAAAAAAGCAAAGACTAAATTAGAGAGCGGACCTGCTGCAATCACCGCAACTTTTTTATAATAAGCTTGCTGATTAAAAGTCGATTCAAGGTCTGCTTCGGCAACCTCTCCTTCACTTTCATCTAGCATTTTAACATAGCCACCTAACGGAATAGCAGCCAAAACATATTCCGTGCCAGATTTGTCATGCCATGAAAATATTTTTTTTCCAAAGCCAATCGAAAAACGTATGACTTTTATCCCGAAATATTTCGCTGTGAGAAAATGTCCTAACTCATGAACACCGACTATCAACAAAATGGTAATGATAACGCCAATCACGGAGAAGAGAATACTCATCATGCTATTTTTATTCCATTAAACAGTCGTTGTCTTGATTCCTACTGCACGCAGATGTCTGGTCAGCCTTCCTGCTGTTGCGACATCTCGAAACGGCCCAATTTGAACATGATAAAGCGATCTGGCATAAGCAATTCTAACAGGGGCTGAAACTACTTTTTGTAAGCGATTTCTCATTGCTTGTGCGCGTGCACGGCTATGAAAGACGCCTGCTTGAATGTAATAAGTCGTGTAATGCGCTTGCGGTAAATGATTTGACGCATAACTTGGACGAGTTGTTTTGTGTTTAGCAAATAAAGAAGGTTGTGTTTGCCAATATTCGCGTGGATCTATCGCTTTCACATCAACCATTGCTGTGCCGTGTCCTAACATGCCCAATTTTTTTGCGGCGACGTAAGAGAGATCGATTAAGCGATTTGCTTCAAACGGACCTCTATCATTAATTTTGACAATGACTTGTTTTTTGTTTTTAAGATTAGTCACTAAGACATAAGTGGGTAAGGGTAAAGTCTTATGTGCGGCTGTCATCGCTAACATATTATAGCGTTCACCGTTAGACGTGTGATGCGTGTGAAATTGTGTGCCATACCACGATGCAATGCCTTGTTCTTCATAATTTTTGCTAGAACGTAAGACATAATAACGGCGGCCAAAGACATCATAAGATGTCATATTGCCGTATTTGCTCAAGGGTTCAACTTTGGGAACGGCATTAGGAATTTTAGTTTCATCTACATAATAATCTGGCGGACCGTCTTTGTGATGGACGTGAGCGCAACTGGCTAAAAAAGCAAAAAGACCTAAAACAAAGAATCGTCCAATCCATTGGAATTTATGCATGATTCGATTTCTCCCGTAGATCAGAAATGCTATCGCTCAGTTGATAAACTGCCATAGCATACAAATCACTCGGGTTATAAAGTTTAATCACTTCAAAATTATGTAATCCTATCCAGTATTCTTTACCAGATCGGTCTTGTAATTGAATAACTCTGAAATGTCCATCTTCAGGAATAGGTTGATAAGGATGTATGCCATATTCTGCTAAATCAGCATGGGTTTTAAGCGTTTTCTGTCTTGAGAAAAACGATAGGAAAGAGAAATGGCTTTTTTGTACTTCGGTTGGAATCGCAACAGGTTGGTTATATTTCCAGCCATGTTTTTGATAATAATTGGCAACGCTGCCGATGATGTCCGCTGTATTATTCGATAAATCAATTCTAGGGTTGCCAGAAAAATTAACTGCATAATAACGATAACTGCTAGGCATGAATTGCAATTGGCCGATAGCACCCGCATAAGAGCCTCTGATTGTTAGCGGATTCAAATGTTGCTCGCGAGACAATAATAAAAATTCTTCTAATTCCGTACGGAAATAATGAGAGCGGCGTGAGTCACTGAATGCAATATTAGCAAGCGCATCAATCACAGGGTATTCGCCTTTTTCTTTCCCATAAGTTGTTTCAACCCCTATGGTTGCAACAATAATGCTAGCGGGTACACCGTAAATTTTTTCCGCTTTTTCAAGTAATTTTTCATGTTGGTTCCAGAATTTAACGCCGCCTTCAATGCGTGAGCGCGTTAAGAATAAAGCTTGATAGCGATACCACGGTGCGGCTTCTAAAGGGGCTTTGACACTATGCATGACACTGGGGCGAACTTTGACAGCATCAAAAATTTTGCTGAGCTCTGCTTTTTTAAAGCCATGCTTTTCTACCATTTTATTGATAAAAGCTTGCACATCAGGGCGATTGACGAAATTTTCATTGGCCCAAACATTGAATGAGAGAAATAAAGAAATAAGCGCTAAACATCCTGTGACTAAAATTCGATTTAACATATCCTGCCTTTAAGTAGTAAGTAATTTACGATGCGTTTGTATAGACATCAGAATACCGAAACTTGCCATCAACGTCACCATGGAAGATCCACCATAACTGATTAAGGGTAATGGTATGCCAACCACGGGCAGTACTCCACTCACCATGCCCATATTGACAAAGAATGAAACAAAAAATGTCAATGTCAAGCTACCTGCCAGTACACGTGAGAAGGTATCTTGAGCATTCATGGTGATATAAAGTCCTCGTGCAATGATACACATAAATAAGCAGATTAAAAACAAGCTGCCAATAAATCCGAATTCTTCACCGCAGGCGGCAAAAATAAAGTCAGTCGCATGCTCAGGTAAGAAATGTAAATGAGACTGTGTGCCATTTAACCAGCCTTTGCCAAATAATCCACCAGAGCCAATGGCAATCTTGGATTGTATGATGTGGTAGCCGGCGCCTAGCGGGTCACGTTCTGGGTTGAGGAAAGTCAGCACGCGTTGACGTTGATAGGCATGCATGAAATACCAGATAACCGGTGCTGTAATTGCCATCAAACTACCAATCCCACCGATAAACCACCAGCTTAATCCCGCGAGCAATAATGCGCTACCGCCCGCAACCATCAGTACAATAGCCGTCCCTAAATCAGGTTGCTTAGCTGTTAAAGCAGCCGGGACCAAAATAACAATGAAAGAAAATAGGATGGATTTTTTGGTTAAAGGGAGATGAATTTTATGGTAATGCCAGGCTAGCATCATAGGAATTGCTAACTTCATCAACTCAGAAGGTTGCAAGCGAAAGAATCCAATGGTTAACCAGCGCTGTGCTCCTTTGTCTGAATGCCCTACAAATAAGACAGCAAACAGTAATATCAGACTCACAATATAAATCCATGCAGCCCAGCGCTGATAGGTAATCGGCGGAATTTGGGCAAATAAGAACATCCCAAGCATAGCGAATAAACTATGTGCAATCTGAGATTCTACAACTTGGATATCTTGATTACTGGCGCTGTATAAAATACCCAAGCCCAAGAGGATTAAAATTAATATCCCTGCAAATAAAGGCGCGTCAATGTGAATACACTGCCATATCGTGCGATATTCCGTGCCGGTATCGCGTACTTTGAAACGCTGTTTGATTCTATCCGCTAGCATGCGTTTGTCTCATCTCTAAAAAATAATAATCTAAAATTTGACGCGCCAAAATAGTAGCAAATACGCCATTTTCACCAATAACCGCAATGGCAATTTCTGGTTTTTCTACGGGAGCAAATGCGACTAATAAATGGTGGTCGCGTAATTTTTCAGGTAGATCGGATTGATTTTCATCGCCGCTTTCTGTTTCATAGCGTTTTTTCAAAACGGAGTACACTTGCGCTGTGCCTGATTTTGCTGCGACCGTATAATTCGGATTATTCAGTTTGCGGCCTGTGCCTTGCAAAACGACGTCTTGCATGGCCTGGATGACAGTGTTCCAAGTGCTATCTTTCAAATTGACTTTATTCAGTGGTGTTGGAGTTTGCTGAACAAATGCTTTGCCCGGTTCTTGAGAACCCAGTAAGAGATACGGTGAAAAACGTTGTCCGCGATTAGCAAGCGTCGCCACACCAGAAGCCATTTGCAAAGGCGTTGCTTGCATAAATCCTTGGCCTATTCCTGAGTTGAGTGTATCACCTTCATACCAGGCTGTTTTTTTAACGCGTTTTTTCCAGGCAGGTGATGCCACCACACCCGGTGCTTCATCTTCTAAATCAATACCAGTGGCTTGTCCAAATCCAAATGAAGTTAAGATGTGGTCCATGCGAGTAATACCTAATTTTGATGCGAGTTCAAAAAAATAAGTGTCGCAAGAATTCACGATAGCACGATTCAAATTCACTACGCCGTGACCATGACGTCGCCAGTCGCGAAAAAGATGTTTGCTATTTTTCAATTGGAAAAAACCAGGATCGAATAAAGTATATTCTGGTGTTGTAATGCCAGATTCTAAGCCTTCTAACGCCATAAAAGGTTTTATGGTTGAGGCAAGCGGATACAGACCGAGTAGGGTGCGGTCATAGAGCGGTCTCTCATAGGATGATTGTAGTGCTTGAAAATCTTGGGTAGAAATCCCCGCCACAAAAAGATTGGGATCGTAACCAGGCTCACTCACCATCGCAAGAATTTGACCGGTGCTCGGTTGAATGGCAACAACAGCGCCACGATGTCCTGCAAATATTTTTTCAATAGCAATTTGTAATCGACTGTCTAGTGTTAAATATAAATTTTTGCCTGGGATGGGATTAATTTCTTTCAAGATTCGTACGGGTTGTCCGCTCGCATCATTTTCTGCTTGTTGATAGCCTACGGTGCCGTGTAAATCATCTTCGTAATATTTTTCGATGCCGAGTTTGCCGATATAGTTGGTGGCGCTATAATTTGTTGCATCAATATCACTTAATTCATCTTGATTGATGCGTCCTACATATCCTAAGACATGGCTGAAGCTTGCATTAAAAGGATAATGTCGTATCAAACGCGCTTTGATCACAAAACCCGGAAAGCGATAAGCATTCTCTGAAAACTTTGCAACATCTTCTTCTGATAGACGTAGTTTCAAAGGAATTTCGTCAAAACGTCTATGTTGTTTCAATTGTTTTTGAAAGAGTGCGATATCAGTATCATCCAGCGAAATAATTTTGGAGATAGTCGATAAGGCTCTAGGAAGATTGCCGACTTCATACGGCACCACATCTAAACTGAAGACAGGCATATTTTCAGCGAGTAATACACCGTTGCGATCGTAGACCAGACCTCGTGTCGGTTCGATTGGGATCAGGTCGAGTGAATTTTTTTGTGAAAGCGTGGTATACAAAGTATGTTTAGTGAGCTGTAAATAACCTAATCTAGCAATGAGTAATAACACCAAGATAACCATGATGAGCAAAACTGAAATACAGCGGCGGCTGATAAGCTGAATTTCTTGTAAATGGTTTTTGAGAGGTGTTTGTTTGTACATGGTTTTTGCCTAACAGAGATTGTAGAGAGTTTACATGGAATGAGGATGGAGTTCCATGGTGAAATTGAATCTTTAACTGTTTGATAATTAAGTTAATCTCAAGACGGAGAGCATTCGCAATTACCTCATATCTTTCCTACGCTTAAGAAGTAGGGGTAAAGTTTATGAGCCGCTTATTAAAAGACGATGACAAGAATCTTCCAGAAACATTAAGACCCTCTCATAGTCGCTACTGGATCAAGCTGTTAACTCTTCAGGTTATACAGAAGCCAAAACGATAGAGGTTGAAAAAGGTGCATACGTCTTAAAAAGCGCTGAGCAGACCAAGAAGGTTGAGATAGCCAAACAACCAAATCCCACAGCAAATTGATCTCAAAAATAATTCAAGGCGTGATTTTTCCGCTAATCGAGTTGATAGCCGACATTTAAGATGAGAGGTACGGTGATGCCTGCATTATATGCAGACATAGAGCCGTTAGAATAATGTAAAGCGCTTAAGGTTGCAAAAAAGCGTTGTGATTTCCCGAATTTCGCACCCACACCCAGTTCATCTTGGAAAGCATAATGGATACCCAAATTGCGGTCGTCAAAACGTGTGCTTGATAAATAGGAAGCACCGATACTCGCTTCCAAGTAAGGCGTAAAATAAGTTGTTTTTGTGATGATGTATCGTATGACAGGTGCGATCGCAAAAATATTCATGATGCGGTTTGGCCCTGAGCCGCCTACCCACCAATGTCCATACCCTGCAGCAAAATAGATATTCACTTTTTTCCACACTAAGGATTGTGGTTGGTACCAAATAACGGCGCGATAGCCATGCACATTAGTGGGGTCTTTTGTTTTGATCAAGATAGGGAGGGTTACGCCAAATTGTACACTGGTTGCAGACGCAGAACTTGTAAAGAAAATCATCCCTAATAAAATTACAATTATTCTTTTCCAAACCAGCATAACTGTGTCATCCGTAACACATTTTTATTGATCATAACGAATTTATACTAATTTACTAGTATAGGAATACCCGCGATGATTGAGAAATAACCCTAATAAGACCAAGGGTAGTTGATACTCAGTAATTATGGCAAATTACTCACGTCATTGCGAGCGTTAGCGCTCACAATGACAGTTGCCAACATCTCAATATGCGCATCTGAAGAATTCAGTGCAGGAATATAGTCAAATGATTCGCCACCCGCTTCTAAAAATTGTTCTTTCCCGCGAATAGCAATTTCTTCTAATGTCTCAAGACAATCAACAGCAAAGCCAGGACAAACAACTTGTATGCGCTTAATATTTTGTTTAGGCAACGCTGCCAGCACATGATCAGTATAAGGTGACAACCATTTAGTAGGCCCTAAGCGTGATTGGAAAGAGACCGACCATTCTTTGTCATTCAATTTTAAGTTTTCAGCGATAAGACGCGCGCTTAATTGACATAAATCTGCGTAAGGATCACCTGCCTCTGCATATTTTTGCGGAATACCATGGAAAGAAAATAATAAATAAGATTTTTCATTTTTTTTCCAATGATCACGTATGGCATCGCTGATAGCTTGGATATAGCTAGGATGGTCTGCATAGTGATCGATGAAACGACACGCTGGAATAGCGCGCCATGTTTTAAAAGTTTGACAGACCGCATCAATACTCGAAGCAGTGGAAGTGGCAGAATATTGTGGATACATCGGTAAAACACAGAGCTGGTTCATGCCTTGAGCGCGCAATGTTTCTAATCCACTCTTTATAGATGGATTGCTATAATTCATACCAATTGTCACAGGAATATCTTGATTAAATTTCTTTGAAAGTTTTTCCTGTAATTTAATCGCAATATCTTGCGTGTGGAATAAGAGTGGTGAGCCTTCTTCTGTCCAAATTTTTTGATAAAGTTCGGCTGATTTTTTTGGGCGCGTACGTAAAATAATGCCGTACAATATAGGCTTCCAAAGAATAGGTGGCAAAGCAATCACTCTACGGTCAGACAAAAATGCTTTGAGATAACGCCGTACAGCTGATGGTGTGGGCGCATCAGGCGTGCCAATATTGGTGAGTAAAATGCCTAGTTTTTTTTGTGTCATGGTTTTTGTTTCTGTAGAAATCCAATCGCAGCCAGTCTGTCTTTGATATTCGGATGAGTAGAAAAAGCATCGGCTAATGAAGTGACTGGCTCGATGTTGGCTTGTACGGGATCAAAAATATACGCTTCTTTGCGCACGTTTTCATGAGGTGTTTGCATATAGGCTTGAGCGTAGGTGTCTTTGTTATCGACATGATCATTTTGAATTTTTAAGAGTGCGGAAGCCAGTGGCTGATTATCACGACATAATTCAACAGAGCCTGCATCCGCCATAAATTCACGTGTACGACTGAGATACAATAAGAGCATCACATTGATGATTGGTAATACATAACGCACGATGATAATAATCGTTGCTAAATTATTGCGTGAACGATTATCGTTGCTGCTGCCGCGGTTTGAGAACATGGCGCTATAAAAAAGCATATCGATTACCATCAGCATTAAATTAGCTAACACAGATGCCATGAGGGTGAGTTTGATATCCATGTGTCGGATATGACTGAGTTCATGTGCCATCACAGCTTGTAATTCGCTGCGATTCAATTTTTCAGCTAAGCCGCGTGTAATTGCGACCATCGCAGATTTTTCACTGTAGCCGCTAGCAAACGCATTCATGTAATCTGCGTCAATGAGATAAACCTTTGGCATAAACTGCAAACCCGCTGCAATTTTCATTTCTTCAACGACGTTATACAATTGTTTTTCTGCGACGGTTTTAGCCGTGTCTGGTGTAATTTCATGATATTCCGTGCCTAATAACATCAATTGATCGGCAAACGAGAAAGTCACAATTAAAGAAATGGCAGCCACTGCGAGCATGACACAGGTTGCGAGCGGAAAAACTTGCAAGGTGACGATGGCCCTAAATATATTTGACAAGGGCTCTTGCGGATAACGCATGGAAACAACATAAGTATCAACCAACAATCCTAAGGCAAGATAAATCAGAAAAAAAATCGCAATCACCATAAAGGTTTTACGATTATTCTTTTGCAAAGAACCGCGCCAATCTGCAGATGTGGCGCTGAAGTTATCTAATGGTTGTGTCATAAATATTATAATTTCACAGTATAATCTTCTTGAGCGGCAACTTTATCTTGTGAGAGTTGCCAGTAGGGGAAATCAAAATCTAATTTCGTACGGAAGAGCCCAACAATCAGTGCAGCGAAAAATGATTTTTTCGTGGCATTGTAGTGTTCGATGCTATCGTTAAAGGATTGCTTAGCATAAGCCAATTTATTTTCTGTGCTGACAATTTCTTCTTGAAGTTGCATTACATTTTGGTTGGCTTTGAGATCTGGATATTGTTCGAAGACCAAGTTTATGTTCGATGCAATTTTAGAAATTTGATTTTCTGCGTCGATACGGCCTTGCTCATTGCCTTGTGCTTTCGCTTGTTGGGCTTGGCTACGAAGTGCGACAACATCTTTTAAGGTTGTTTGCTCGTAGTCCATGTATTTTTTAACGACATTAATCAAAGATTCGAAAACTTTGTAACGTCTATCTAATTGGATGTCGATTTGTTTTTGATTATTTCGGGTTGCCTCAATCATAGCGATGAGGGTATTGTAAGTCATCACGATATAGCCAGCGATAACGAGTAGAACGACAACAATGATGATACCAGTCATAACACACTCCTTTAAACGATTGCATGTATTATAACACTAGAAAAAACTCTATGACAGACTTAACAATTAATTTAACACCAGAGATTTATACCTACTTACAACGTGTTTCCCTGCGTGAGCCTAAGGTGCTGGAAAAACTGCGCGAACAAACGCATAAAATGAGCATGTTTCAAATGCAAATTTCGCCGGAGCAAGGGCAGTTTATGGGTTTGTTAGTTGAATTGATCGGGGCGAAAAAGACCTTAGATATTGGCGTTTTTACGGGGTATAGCTCGCTTTCTGTCGCGTTGGCGTTGCCACCGGACGGGAAAGTGATTGGGTGTGATATCAATGGCGAATGGACAAAAATTGCGAGGAAATTTTGGGCCGAAGCAGGGGTTGAAAATAAGATTGATTTACGTTTGGCACCGGCGGCTGAAACTCTGCAAGCTTTGATTGATCAAGGGGAAGCGAATACGTTTGATTTTGCATTCATTGATGCGGATAAATTGAATTATCCTGTTTATTATGAGTTGGTGCTGACGTTGTTACGCCAAGGCGGATTGATTGCCATTGATAATGTGTTGTGGGGTGGGGATGTGGCGGATCCTAGTGTGCAAGATGATAATACGAAAACACTGAGAGCGTTGAATGAAAAAATTCTGCGGGATGAGAGGGTGACAATCAGTATGGTGCCGATTGGGGATGGGGTTACGTTGGCTAGGAAGAGATAGAGTCTTAATAGCACCAACCTATAAGGTCTGCTGTTATTCCCGCGTAGGCGGGAATCCATTCCTACTGTGGCACTTATTTAGTGAGAGAGGGTAATGTAAGGTGGCCTTTAGAATATTTCGTCGTTCAATAAATTAAATACATTTGAAGTGTTTTAGGCAGACTGTTTTAATTTTCATAATTTATTATTTGCTCTTTAGTGATTTGGTTTGTTATTCAACCAAATCGGACATCTGACTTCACTTCGCCACTATCGTTTTGATAAATAATAATTTGTGAATTATTAGTCATAACAGCCCATTGGTCATTCTTTGGCCTTTTTTGTGTCTTTAGGTTTTGCCACCGCCTATGGGAGATGACAAGAATACTTTAGACTCTAGCGATCTCATATTCCTTAAACAAATAGTCTACCCATAAACGACTTATATGTTCCTGTAATCGATTCTGTACCAACCGGTCATCAATATTATCAAAATCAATTAACTCCAAAGGCTGATCCGGCCAAGAACAAGCAAAAACAGCTTTAGTGCGTTTACCTGTTTCAGGATCGACTTGCCACTGCAAGCACTGCGCGCAAACGCCTTTCAGCATACATTGCATCGTGCTATAGACAGAGCCAAAAATTCGTGGTTCTTTCACTAAGAAATCTTTCAATTGCGCATTACGCGCTTCTTGAAAACGTCTCAACAAAGTCCCATTCCCAATCACATAAATTCTATCGACATCCGATAATGGAATCGTCACATTGTTCAGCTTGCCATAAGCATATTGCAACACCGCATCCATCACATCACCATTGCTAGCGTGATCTTGCGGGCGACGCGGTGAAATGGTTTCACCTTCTTGCGTATGCCAAATCACCACATCGGCAATTTTTTCTATCGTATCCTGACAATACACTTCAGATTTATTTTTAAAGTTTCCAATATAAACAATTTTGTTTCCAGCGGATTTTAATGCGCCGCCATAGCTTTCTAACAATGCCAGGCTGAGTTGATTACCCAGAATCAACACTGTCTCATGTTCTTGTGAAATTTTGCTGCGTACGCCAGTTGGGCCCATCAATGAGATGGGATCGCCGACGCGTAAAGTGGCACAAATTTTTGAGCTAGCGCCCGATTCAATTACAATAAATTTTAAGGTACCTGCTTCAGGATTTGCGCCGGCAGCAATTAAGGCTAATGGCTCCATTTGCAAACTGGTATGATCAAAATGCTGTGAAAAAGTTTCATAATTTTGTAAACGATAAAACTGCCCAGGTTGAAAATGCTTTGCAGCCAGTGGTGAATGCACAGTGAGCTCAAGCACTTGGTCTGTGCGTCGCACAATTTTTTCAAGAGTAGACGTAAACAGGTTTTCGATTTTTTGTGCAAATGACGTATATTCATTTTCGTCAGCTTTTTTTCCTAATTTATCTTTTAAGACTTCTAAAATTTTAGGGTACGTACGCAATCCTGAGGCAATGGCTTTTACAACGCTGCCATGAAACACAGGATGCGTATCACCAATTAAACTGACGCGGTAATCATGATGTTGATACGAAGTAAACGGACCAAATTCATTTTCTTTGCAGTGTGAAATACCATGTGGAATAGTTAATTGATTATTGTTTTCTTCATAATGTTGATATTGTACACCTTGGCGTTTGAATGTGCCTTTATGTTCAAATTCATAAGCAATATTAGGTTGCGTACCTGTTGCGACAAAAATCGATCGTGCTGGAATGCGGATATCTTCTCTCAACGTTTCCCATTCGTCAGGACTTTTTCGGACGCGTCTATGGCAAATTAATGTTTCCACATGACCAAATTGATTTAAATCAACGAGAGAAGGTTCTAAGGCTTCAGCATAATAAATGCCTTCTTCTAAGGCTTTTTTCAATTCATCGTGATTATTAATATAGGCAGGTGATTCTTGCATCATGCGACGATAGACAATTGTGACACCGCCCCATTGACGAATCAGTTTTAAAAAATCAGGTTGCGTTTTTTGTTCTGCAGCGCGTTGGCGTTCTTTGCGTACCGCTTTGCCATGATTTAAAAATTCTTCTAAGATTTCACGCGAAGCAGGGTCGAGTGGATTCAACACATGTTCTTCACCGAATGTTTCGATTAGAGTTTCATAGCGAGTTAATGTTTTTTCTACTTGGCGAATATAATACGCTTGTACTTCTGTGGCAGTATCTACACCGGTTAAACCACCGCCGATCACAACAGCAGGCAAGCGAACTTGTAAATTGGTGAGACTGCTGGATTTCGCTGCATTGCCTAATTGTAATGCCATCAAAAAATCATTAGCTTGTCGCATGCCTGGCGCAAGACTGCCAGGAATCGGTAAAGCTTTCGGCAGACCCGCACCAACGGCTATGACAAAATGATCAAAGCCCATATTCCAGGCATCGTGAATCGTAACCGTTCCGCCAAAGCGCACACTGCCAAAAACTTGGAAGTGAGGCTTACGCATCAAACTAATATAAATTAATTTCAGGAAATTTTTATCCCAGCGCACAGTAATGCCATATTCTGCAACACCGCCAAATCCTGCCATAAGACGTTCATCTAAGTTTTCTTTTAAATCGTCAAATTGATAAATCGGATCGGTTAAAAGTTTTTTTGCCAAGGGTTCAATTTTAAGTCCATCAAATCCTACGACAGCAAAACCTTCTAACAATAAATGGTGGGCGAGGGTAAATCCTGCAGGCCCCATGCCCGCAACCATCACTTTGAGGCCGTTATATGGCTTCATGACAAATTGTTTTTGTCGCAAGGGGTTCCAGCGAGTTAAAAGATCATAAATTTCCACACCCCAAGGCAGATGTAACACATCGGTTAAGACGCCTGTTTCAATTTGTGGAATGTTCACGGGATCTTGTTTTTGATAAATGCAGGATTTCATGCAGTCATTACAAATTCTATGACCGGTTGCGGGACACATAGGATTATCAACCATGACCATCGCAAGTGACGCTAAGGTATGTCCATCGCGTTTCAACAAATTCATTTCAGAAATTTTTTCTTCTAAAGGACAGCCAGTGAGAATTGTTTCTAGCGGATTTTTTTTGAGTCCTTGTGAAGGATCGCCTTTTTTGACGGGAAAACCTTTAGAACAAAAGTCACCATCGTGATCGTGACAATAAATGCAGTAATTGACTTCATCTTGTCTTTCGCGCGCAGTCATGCGTGGATCTGTTAACTTAAAGCCATCGCGCAAACGAAATTGTGAGTCGGATACAGTTAAACGATCTAATTTATTATCCGAAATAGAAACCGTCGGTACTAAATTATTATATTCCAACCGTTCTGGAATACGAAAACTAGTCCAATTGGCGGTGAGTTTTTTACCTTCTGCTGAAAGCATCGCTTGTACACACCACTGCGTGAGTTTTTCAATTTCTGCTGAAGAGTGTTCTGCATTCGCGATGTATTGATTGGCGAGTAGGGCGATAGCGAGTTCTTTATCTTCTGTTTGCACGGAAGCTTTTTGAAGGGCTTCATTCAACCACTGATTTAAGCTGGTAAAGTCGGGATAATTTTCTGCTTTGTTAAGTTGCTTTTTTGCGAGTCGCAACACAAAATATTTTTTAAAAGCAGAGATGGGATTGAATGCTAATGTTTTAGCTTGCGCAAGGGCGGCAGCTTCTTCAATGTCGAATAACTCTGCCAAAAAAGATTCTAATATCAAACCACACGCAATCAGTAACTCGCTGACTTCCAGTGGTGAAAATGGTTTGGATTCTTGGCGATACGCAATTAAATCATCATGTAGTGCGCTGTTGGCTTTTTTAAGCTGAGAAAGAAATTTTTCATCGAGTCGTGTTAATCCCGGGGCATGAAATAATTCCGCAAAGGTAAAACCTGATAATTTCAGCGTTGGGTTGGGCATATTTTTTCTTAATAGACAAGATGATGGCCTGAATTATAAGGGAATAATGCCGGTGTGTCATCAAATGACGATAGACAGCAAACTCTGTCATCCCCGCACAGGCGGGGATCCATTATTCCGCGTCACTCATCGCTAAGTGAGTGCCACAGTAGGAATGGATTCCCGCCTGCGCGGTAATGACACATCACACTACTTATTTCTTTAATTGCTGAGCACCCAGAAGCTGAGACAAATCGTGCGTTGCAGAACTGCGTGTCAGGGTGCTTAGCAGATTAGGGTTAGAGTGTGAAAGCAATCTTACCATACCATTTGTAGGTAATTCTGGTACGCCATCATCACTATAATTTGTAATGGGTGTATTCACACCGTCATCGGAGTCTTTCAGCGACGGAGATTGTTGTGGTTGCGTTTCTTCAGGGCTAGAGACTAGCTGCACAGTCCCATTCGAACTGTGCTGGGATAAATCATACAGGTCAGAATCAGTGCGATAGGGGTGATTTTCTTTGAATGTGAGTGACGATGAATCAAATAAGTTGTCGCTTTCTACTATCGGAGTATTAGCTCCCATCAATAAAGGTGATGGATAAGGTGTTTGTGATGCTTCCTTGGCGTCTTTTGTTAATAATGATCGGCCAACACTGAGCTTCATGGCGATATCTGCTGAGCTAGAAGACGACGACGATGATGATGACGATGGAGAAGATGGTAAATCTATGGGAGACGGTAATCTTGTTGAAGAAATTCTTCGAAAGGCGCTTGATGATGGCTTATGAGTTAAGAATCGTTCCTGTCTTATTGGAGTTGAATTTGGCGAAGGTGAGACAGGCGTCGATGGCGGAGAAAGATCACTCTCTTCATTTTCAGCGTGTTCAGATGCAGAATCATTGGAATTTTTTGTTAATTTTAACTTTTTAGGTGGCATCGAACAATCTCTCCTTGAGTAGGATTTGAAAAAAGTAGCGACTATGGTATGACATCATTATTAAGGTTTTCTTAAGTCTGTTTAGTGGGAGAGGGTGGGTGAGGGTAAATTGCAATCATATAGATCAATCCAGTGGCGTAAATTCTGCTAAACTATAATATGAAGGTTTTAAAATAAGAAGCACAATAATATTGTATAAAATCAATAATATAAAATAATAACACTCCACCCAAACCGAGGCTACCATGACTGGATCCAGCAACAAATTACCAACCGATGCGCCCTCATACGGGTCAGCAGATAACGTCACTTTAACGATGCCGATTCCCTCAGACTCAACCCAAGACTTCGCAGCCGAGCTGCTAGCAAAAAAGCCAAACCAAAACATTTTATGCAAAGGATTTTTAGAAACCGTTAAACGCTGCTTAGATTCTGAATTTGCCGCGACAAATACCGCGACCGTGGCATTACCTAGCGTATTTAATACAGTAGCAAGTACATTCCCAGATGTATTTTCTTCTTCTCGACTGCAAGCAACATCAGGCGGTGGCATATTTTTATTTACGTCTATGATGACGGCAGTCTTATTAAAAAAAGCATTTAAAGGCGAACAATATCATCGAGTCGTTGATGATCTCATTAAAAATGCGCCTTTATTTGCATTCAATTTTAATGTGGCATACATGGCTGGCGCAGATATCGCTGCAAAAATACTTGCAGATAAAACAGTTTCAACCAATGATCCCGGTGTGATTACGGGTATCTCATTATTGCTGGCAGTCTCATTTGCTTATGGTGTGACGATTTGCTACGGTCAAGGACGTGAGCAGACAAGTGCTTTTTTTAAAGCGACCAATAAGATTTCTTTTGCGCTGACAGTCGGAAATCTTCTGCGTGACTGTATTCGTGCCTATAATTTTTCTCCGTCCACCGAAGAAGAATCTTCTACCGCACAACAAGCCTTATCTTATGCGCCATTGATTTTGTCAGCCATGATGGCAATTAGTACAATTTGTGCTTCGATCAATCCCAGCTTACCTAGACGTATAGCCGCGCTCAATGCAGCGATTTATCAATGTGGCACCGTTTTTGAATCTTTTGATTATGATCAAGCCAGAGTGCTTTCATTGGTCGATGTAGGCGCTAGAGCTGTAGTCGGCGCAGGCTTATGTGTTGTATCATGTCGCCCTAAGCAATATGAGTTGATCACGCAACATCTGCGAATCACGGAAGATCCAGAGAAAGGTCAGGAAGATGAGAAGCATGCATCACCTAAAAGCACACCTTAATATTGGAGTAAGTGTTATGTTGAAATATGTAAAATATCTGAGTTTGATTTTAATGCTGATCTCATTCTCTGCTTTTGCGAGTGAATCGGCGAGTTACTTCTACGTACAGGCTTCCGAGTCTGCGACTTTGCAACCGGTTGCAAATAAAACAGGTGTTTATACGCTGACTTTAAAAAAGGTTCAGCCTTATATTCACTATATGAGTGACAGACCCAATCGCATGACGGGGCTTATGTCTACAGACAAATTCTATAACGCTTGGTATAAAGGTCATAACTCCTTTGCAAAAGATGCGCCAAATGTCAGCTTATCTGGCATGAAATTACATGGAGTGTACAATCAAAAACTGGTCACTTTCGTGATCGCCTTAACTAACCCGACATATAATCCCAAAAAAGAAGAAATCACCTATGAAGCCAAAGCTTTGGGCAACGAAGGCGATTTTATCCCCAATAAACCGGTGACTTTGCAGCATGTAGTATTGTTTTTAGACAGTGGTTGGTGCCCTAGTTGTTGCTGTGGTTAATACCATTCGCCCTTGAAACTCACCATTTCATCCCCACTTATAGACTCATAGTCAATCAATGAGAGGAGTTATATCGAGTATGACAGCTAATGCCCAACAAGAAACCTTAAGCTTCCAAGCGGAGGTCAAACAAGTTTTAAATATTGTGATTCATTCGCTTTATAGCAATAAAGAAATTTTCTTGCGTGAATTAATTTCTAATGCGTCCGACGCGGCAGATAAACTGCGTTTCGAGGCGTTGTCTGATTCCGCGCTTTATGAAAATGATTCTGATTTAAAAATCCGCGTCAGTTTTGATGAAAAAGCTAGAACTATCACCATCAGTGACAATGGCATAGGCATGAACCGCGATGAAGTGATCGCCAATTTAGGAACAATTGCAAAATCAGGCACACGAGAATTTCTCTCGAGAATGACAGGCGACCAAAAGAAAGACGCACATTTAATTGGGCAATTTGGTGTAGGTTTTTACTCTTCTTTTATCGTGTCAGATAAAGTGACTGTGTTGACACGTCGCGCAGGATTAACTTCCGAACACGGTGTGCGTTGGGAATCGAGTGGCGAAGGCGCTTATTCTATTTCTAATATTGACAAACCTACGCATGGCACAGAAATTACCCTGCATTTAAAAGAAGGCGAGGGTGAATTTTTAAATGATTGGCGTTTACGTAGTATTATTACGAAATATTCTGATCATATTAATTTACCGATTGAAATGCGCAAACTTCCTGATATGGATAAAAAACCGGAAGAAGTGACCGCACTAGAATGGGAAGTGGTCAATCGCGCGACTGCATTGTGGGTCTTACCCAAAAACACGATCAAAGACGAGCAATATAAAGAACATTACAAACACATTGCACATGATTTTGAAGAGCCTTTAGCTTGGGCGCATAATCAAGTGGAAGGTGGAAATTTAGATTACACCAGCTTACTTTATATCCCAGCTAATGCACCTTTTGATATGTGGAATCGCGAGCGTCAACATGGCTTAAAGTTATATGTTAAACGCGTGTTCATCATGGATCAAGTCGAACAATTCATGCCGCATTATTTGCGTTTTATGCGCGGGATTGTTGATACTAATTCTTTACCGTTAAATATTTCACGTGAAATTTTACAAGATAATCCAACGATTGCTAAATTGCGCGCTGCTTTAGTGAAGCGCGTCTTGGATCTTTTAGAAAAAATCATGAAAGATGAACCAGAAAAATATACCAAATTCTGGGGACAATTCGGGAATGTCTTGAAAGAAGGCCCTGCAGAAGATTTCGCAAATCGTGAAAAAATCGGCAAATTACTGCGTTTTGCAACAACACATACGGATACTGCATCCCAAACCGTATCGCTAGATGATTACATCAAGCGCATGAAGCCCGAGCAAAAGAAAATTTATTTTGTAACAGCAGAAACTTTCACAGCGGCAAAATCGAGTCCGCATCTGGAAATTTTCCGCAAAAACAATGTCGAAGTCTTGTTGTTATCCGATCGTATCGACGAATGGTTAGTGACCCATTTGGCTGAATATGATGGGAAAGCATTACAATCTGTTGCGCGCGGCGATGTGAATCTAGATGAAATTGCGGGTTCTGAATCACCGACTCAGAAAGAAGAGTTGAAGCAAGCCGAAGAAAAAGCCAAACAAGAATACGATTCCATTGTAACAAAAGTAAAAACCGTATTAGGCGACAAAGTAAAAGATGTCCGTCTCTCACACCGCCTCACCAATTCACCGGCGTGTTTGGTCGCAGACGACAATGACATGGGTATTCAATTACAACGCATGTTGAAAGCCGCTGGACAAGACATAGGCGAAACCAAGCCAATCTTTGAGTTAAACCCAAAACACTTGTTACTGGCTAAACTCAAAGCAGAGCAAGATCAAACACGGTTTAGCGACCTGACACAAATTTTATTTGATCAAGCGGTGTTGTCGGAAGGCGGACAGCTGCAAGATCCAGCATCGTTTGTGCAGCGGGTGAATAAGATGTTGTTGGAATAGTTCTTAGAGGTGTTCTTCTTTAAAGTGGACTGGGGTCCCCGTCACTGGAAAAATTTTTCGTGCTCGCAAGCTGCGCGCGAAAGGAATTTTTCCAGTGCCACCCCCTCTTGCCGTAACCCAAAAGCGATTTTTATAAGAACCACCGGCGGCTCCGTCTGAAAACAAACACCTATGTGCGTGACTTTCTAAAACCCCATAACATATAATACCCCACCAAACAAAAGGCATCTGGAGAGAAAACCATGTTGATCGGCGTTCCAAAAGAAGTTAAAAACCACGAATATCGTGTTGGATTAGTCCCAGGCAGCGTCAGAGAATTAGTGACTAATGGTCACCAAGTTATGGTGCAACGTGGCGCCGGTGCGAAGATTGGCTTTGAAGATGCAGCGTATGCCCATGTGGGCGCAACCATCGTAGAGACAGCAGAGGAAATTTTTAAACGGGCTGATATGATCATTAAGGTCAAAGAACCTCAAGCTCAAGAATGTAAAATGATGCGGGAAAACCAAATTCTTTTCACGTATCTCCATTTAGCCCCAGACCCAGAACAAGCCAAGTTATTACAAGACTCAGGATGCATTGCAATTGCTTATGAAACAGTCACAGATAGGCATGGTGGTTTGCCACTGTTAGCGCCTATGAGTGAAGTCGCAGGGCGTATGGCGATTCAAGCGGGTGCGTCCTGTCTTGAGATTGCCAAAGGTGGTAGCGGAATTTTAATCGGTGGTGTGCCCGGTGTGGCGCCTGCCAAAGTGGTCGTGCTAGGCGGTGGCGTTGTAGGTACCAACTCAGTCCGCGTAGCAATGGGAATGGGTGCGCAAGTTGTTGTCATCGATAAAACCATTCAGCGTCTTTATCACTTGGATTTACAATTTGGCTCTAAGATTACAACCATTTATTCCACAACCGATGCGATCGAAGAGCATGTGCTCAGCGCGGATCTTGTAATCGGTGCTGTGCTAGTCCCCGGTGGTCATGCGCCAAAATTAGTAACAAAAGCCATGTTAAAGAAAATGCGCCCCGGTTCAGTCATGGTAGACGTTTCCATTGACCAAGGCGGGTGCTTCGAAACCAGCCGTCCTACCACACATCAAGATCCAACCTATGTCGTAGATGGCGTCGTACATTACTGTGTTTCAAATATGCCGGGTGGTGTGCCACGGACTTCAACGTTTGCATTGAATAATGCGACCTTGCCATTTATTTTAAAACTTGCGAACTTAGGCTATAAACAAGCGATGCATGAAGATGCGCATTTATTAAATGGATTGAATGTGTTTAAAGGCAAGGTGACACATAAAGCAGTCGCTGATGCGCTAAGCCAAGAATATATTGCTGCAAGCAGTGTGATTTAAGGAGAAAAACGTAGGTCCTAGAAAGCTCGGTAATACCTCTTGTCCGTAAAAGAATTGTCTCAATCCCTCGGGACTGAATTACCGAACTTCCTAGGTGAAGGTATTATAACTGGCAAAAATAAAAATGCAAAAAAAATAATACCAAAAGGGAGTTACATCAGATTATTAATGAGAAACACTTGGTTTTGACTCTAATCTCCCTAACCACAATAAGGGTATACCCAGTAAGGTTAGCGTTGCAATCAGATATAAGCCGCCTTGTAAGCCAAAATAACTACATAAGGCAACAGTGAGTGGTGGACCAAAAGCTCTGCCCATGAGAGCAAAATTACTGACGCCAAAATACATGTGTCTATTTTCTGGCGTTGCGAGTTGGTCGATGTACATCCCGATCAAGGAAAGACTCAGAATTTCACCCAGTGTAAAAATAATCATACTGATGTAATACTGCATAGGATGTGTTGTCGCATTAACAACGCCAACCACGCCAATCGCTAATAACGCGATGCCTACCATAATGACATAGCTCAAATTGAACTCTTCTGCGAAGCGAACTAAAGGAATTTGTAGCAAGACAATACTGATACCATTAATGGCATACATGATGGCAAAAATTCTCGTATTGCCCGTGTAATGATTCGCGATATAAGCAAAGAAAGTCTCTAATTGTGAGAAACAGATGTACATTAAACACATGGTAATGATGAAGCAGAATAGTTTGGTATTCTTATAAATCATCTTAAATAAAGCAAAAAAACTATTATGCTGATTGATAGGGTGCGAGTCTTCTCTTAAATGAACTGTAAACTTTAAAATAATGGCATAAACAGACACGCAAATTGCTGCAGCGAAAAAGACTCCGTTGGTGTTCAGTATTCCTAATAAAATAGCCACCATTGGACCTAAAGCGCTACCAATATTGATGAAGGTATAACGCATACTGAAGGCCATATTTTTTTGTGCGGCGGGCGTGATGTGACTAATAATCGTTTGTCCTGCTGTTTCAATGATGGATCGGCAAAAGCCCATCAAAGCAAACGCTAACACAAAACAACTTCCCACAAGCCAAGGGTTATTCATTGTCATGCTGATGATACCTAGACAGATGAATATGGCACCGTAGAGATAAGTTGACCATTTAATTAAAGAAAATAATTCAAAACGTGCCAAGATGCGACCTGTCAAAGACGCGCCAAATGCTTGCGATAGATAAGTGCCGCCTAGCGTGATGCCTGCCCAAGTCAGTGAAAGATGTTTTTGATTGACTAATAAAATAGTGACATAGGGTGAAATCATCGCCGTCCCAAAGCGCGAGAATAAAGTACCCACAATAATTGCCCAGACGGCATAAGGTAGACGCATTGAATTTAAAAATGAACGCATCAGAATAATTCCAGCTTTTTTTCTAAATCAAAAATAAACTGACTGTCTTCTGCAATTTGATTTAGTTCAGAATGGCACAAGACAACAAATGCAACAGTATCGGTCAGTTTGTTTGGCAATGACATCATTTGGGCTTTGTCCACATTAGGAATGCACTTTTTAAAAGACGGTAGATGTGATATTTTTTGTGTTTGAATATCACCAATGATGCGTGGAGATAAATTCTGTAAATAGAGTACAGAGCCCGGTTGGAATTTTTTAGCAGGCATAGATTTTTCAAGTAAAGCGTTACACAAAACATCCATATGAGAGTAGCCCCAAGAGTCTTTTGCTAATAGGCAAGACGAGTTTCTTGAGCCTGGCAGACGCGGATTAATGTCGATCGCAAAAATACCATTTGCTGTGACAAATAATTCAGTATGACAAAACCCATTTTTTAATTCGATGGCATCCAAGACTGTCTGCATATACTGAAATATTCTCTGACAATCAGGATGGGTTGGCGCTATGCTATCTGTTCTACGAGAAATCGGCACGCCAGTAAAATATTCTTTTTCATATTTTCTGAGATGAACGAGTTGATGTTGCCCTTTGAGAGAGAAGGTATCTATTGCATATTCTTGGCCAATTAATTTTTCTTGTATAATATACGATCGAATCTCGTGTCCACGGATGCTAGATAATCTTGATTTGAGGCCTTTCTTTACTTGCTCGATATTTTCACATTCAATATAGCCCGCGCTGGCGTAAGAATCGCTAGGTTTTAAAATGACAGGAAAATGCCAGTGAGCGAGTTCCGCTTCAAGTTTGGGTGATAATTCTTCAGTCAGAATTTCTGCATGCCTAGGAACAGGGATGCCTGCTTGAATTAATTGTGCTTGTGCAAAATTTTTATTAAAGCGGCTATTGCTTGATTCAAGAGGATTGGCAAATTCAGGGTGTAATTGTTTGGCTAATGCATCAGTGAGGGCGCAACTGGTGTCATAACCATTGAATAGGAAATTGACGCCTTTATCTTTTAATTTTTTTAAAATAGACTCAGTGCTGTCGTCCGATTCAATATAAACGACCTCATCGAAGATATCTTGTTTAATTCTGTCTTGAAGTTCTGGGTTTTGGATATGTTGGGTTTGATAAACCCCTACGGATTTCATGCCATGGGCTTTTAATCCTGAGCTGATAGCTTCAGGAGAGATTAGGGGATCTATGAAAGCGACGGTTATCATAATCATTCTCTGAGTAACGGTTCTGTCATCCCTGCCTGCACGGGAATGACACGTGTATCTTAGTATAATTCTCTATTTTTCTCTAATGCAAAAATTGTCTGAGTATCTTGCTCAATCTGCGCCAAGTCAGGATGAGATAACACCACAAACGCAATAGTTTGTCTCAGTTGTTTTGGCATGCCCATCTCAGTGCCTTTTTTCACATTTTGAATGCAGCGCTTAAATGAAGATAACGGGCTAATTTTATGTACTTGAACATCATCAATCTTATGCAGATAAGTATTCTGTAAATAAAGTACCCTAGCGTGTTGAGGTGTTTTGACGGGCATTTCTTTCTTTAATAAAACATGACTCAACACATCAATATGAGAATATCCCGACGATTCTTTGGTCATGATGCAAGAAGAGTTATTTGCACCAGGTAGTCTAGGATTCATATCGATAGCAAATATGCCTCTGTCTGTAATGAATAACTCAGAATGGCAAAGACCATTTTGGAAACCCAGTGCATCTAATACTTTTTTCATATGTTCTGTGAGTTGAGTCCAACGCGGATCGCTTGGAAATACGACATTCGTCATGCGCGACAGGGGAATGTCGTCAAAATATTCTTTGTGATATTCTCTGACAGTAATAATTTCATGCTTGCCTTGCAGTGAAAAAGTATCTACGGCAAACTCAACACCAATTAATTTTTCTTGCACCAGATATGAAGTAATCGGCTCGCCATAAAATTCATTCATTTTCACTTTAAGTTTTTGCTTTAAATCAGCCATATTCGCACATTCATGAAACCCAATCGTGCCGCCAGCATTGCTAGGCTTGAGAATCAGAGGAAACTGCCAATCGGATAATAACGCTTCATTTTCAGGCGATAACTCATCAGCGTTAATTTCTATGTGTTTCGGAACTGGAATACCCGATTTAGCTAACTGCATTTGTGCAGGATGTTTTTCATAACGATGACGAGATGTACTCGCATCATTTGCAAACTCAGGATGTAATTGATTCGCTATCGCATCTGTCAAAGGCGTGCTGAATTCAAACCCATTAAAGACAAAATCTACTTTACGGTGACGAAGCTTATTGACGATGTCTTCTATACTTTCATTCGGTTCTATAAAAATGACTTCGTCGAATAGCTCTGGCTTATAGCGAGCTTCCATCTGGGGATTGGAAATCTGAGTGCGTTCATAAATCGCAACTGATTTAATATTATGATCTTTCAATCCCTCGCCCATCGTATCTGCTGAGGCAAAAGGGTTTATAAATCCGATAGTTAGCATATCTCTCTCACGTCCAGGGTAAATAGGAACTGAGGCAATTATACCCAGCAATAATTAAGAGAATATTAATAGGATTAACCCCAGTCTAAAATCACTTTGCCGCTCTTCCCCGAATGCATAATCTCAAACGCTTTCTCAAATTCATCCGCAGGCAATTCATGCGTCACAACAGCTGAAATATCCAAACCGCTCTGCAACATACAAATCATTTTATACCAAGTTTCAAACATTTCTCGGCCGTAAATACCTTTGACTTGCAAGCCTTTCATAATGATTTGGCTCCAATCAATTTGTGTTTCACGTGGGAGAAATCCTAGCAGGGCAACTCTGCCAGCATGGTTCATGTGTGATAACATGTCGGCAAAGGCTTTTGCATTTCCTGACATTTCTAAGCCCACGTCAAATCCTTCGCGCATGCCTAAGGTTTCCATGGCTTGACGTAGCGTTGTTTCCGAACTATTGATGGCAAGTGACACACCCATTTTTTTTGCAAGCTCTAAGCGATAGGGATTAACATCGGTGATAACAACATAGCGAGCACCCGCGCGGCGTGCGATGGCCGCTGCCATTAAGCCTACGGGTCCAGCGCCCGTAATTAAAACATCTTCACCGACTAAATCATAAGATAATGCTGTATGTGCTGCATTCCCTAATGGATCTAAAATCGCAGCAAAATTATCTGGAATAGAAGCCGGTACGGGATAGGCATTCACCGCGGGAATAGCAACATATTCTGCAAAGCAGCCATTGCGCGTCACGCCCACGCTAACATTTTTCCGGCACACATGACGACGTCCCGCGCGACAATTACGACAAAACCCACACGCAATATGACCTTCGCCCGACACACGATGACCTGGTTTAAAGCTTGTAATATGTGTGCCGACTTCGACGATTTCGCCGACAAACTCATGGCCAGTAATCAATGGAACAGGAATGTTTTGTTGCGCCCACTCATCCCAATCATAGATATGAATATCCGTTCCGCAAATGGCTGTTTTTTTTACTTTGATTAAAACATCGTTGTGGCCCAGTTCAGGTTTGGGCACGTCTGCCATCCATAATCCACGTTCTTTTTTCGATTTGACTAAGGCTTTCATGTTGATATCCTTGCATCTTTGTTGATGACACCTAATTGTTTTCCGATTTTTGCGAAAGCATGAATCGCTTTATCCAAGTGTTCTTTTTCATGAGCCGCTGAGAGTTGTGTGCGTATGCGTGCTTGTCCGTGTGGAACGACAGGGTAGGAGAAACCCACAACGTAAATCCCTTCTGTCAGCAAAGCATCCGCCATTTCTTTCGCTAATTTAGCATCGCCTAACATCACAGGAATAATAGGATGTTCGCCCGGGATGAGTTTAAATCCTAATTTTTCTAAGCCTGCACGGAAATAAGCACAATTGTCATGTAATTTTTTAATTAATGTATGACTGGATTCCAGAAGGTTAATGACTTCAATCGAAGTTGCCGCAATTACAGGCGCTAGTGTATTAGAAAACAAATAAGGTCTAGAGCGTTGTCGCAGCCATTCAATCATTTCTCGCTTGCCTGTCGTATAACCACCTGAAGCACCACCTAATGCTTTTCCTAGTGTGCCGGTGATAATGTCAATTTTATCCATGACATTGTGATACTCATGTGTGCCACGACCATTTTTTCCCATAAAGCCAACTGCATGAGAATCATCTACCATCACCATGGCGTCATAGCGCTCGGCTAAATCACAAATTGCCGGTAAATTTGCAACTATCCCATCCATCGAAAATACACCATCTGTCGCAATTAAACGAAAACGGCAGTCTTGAGCGTCTTTTAAATGTTGCTCTAGTTCAGCCATATCATTATTCGCATAACGAAAGCGTTTTGCTTTGCAAAGCCGAATGCCATCGATAATACTCGCGTGATTTAATGCATCGCTAATAATAGCGTCTTCTGCGCCTAGCAAAGTTTCAAATAAACCACCGTTGGCATCAAAGCAAGAAGAGTAGAGTATGGTGTCTTCCATCCCAAGAAATTCACTGAGTTTATCTTCTAATGCTTTGTGAATAGATTGTGTGCCACAGATAAAACGCACAGATGACATACCAAATCCATAGTTGTCTAAGGCTTTTTGCGCGGTTGCGATTAACGTTTTATTGTTGGCAAGCCCTAAATAATTATTCGCACAAAAATTTAAAACATGAGATCCATCGCTGACCGTGATTTCAGCTTGTTGCTGTGAGGTGATGACGCGTTCACTTTTATATAATCCAGTTTGTTTGAGTTGATCTATTTCTTGGGAAAGATGGGCGAGAAATTTTTTTTGCATGGTGAAGAATTCCTTTCCAATGGAATGCAGTAAAATAAGAGAGGATTATGAGATAGTTTTTGGTATTATTCTACTCTTTCAAAGAGCCTAGTTTAATTGCACAATAGCGGCAGACTTTCAATATGGAGCGGTATTCTGGATTTTTTTGAATATCAGGTCTTGCTCTTAACATGAGATAAATGGTGTCCAACTCAGTCTGATATTCATCCTCTGGTATGCGTACATTCTGAAGAGCGGTGATCCATAGCCTAATTTCATCTGGTTTTGTCGCATGTTTTAGAATTTTATTTAATGCGAAAATGAGATCATTTTGCACCGAGGTGTATTGGGCTTGTCTTTTTGGGCTAGGGTTCATAGGCGCTCCCAGGGCATCATTAAAATCCCCATATCAATCAGTATAGGCTAAAAAAGGAGTATTACGGTGGCACAAGAAGTCCCCCCTCAGCTACGCTGGGCCTGCCGACGCGGCATGCTGGAGCTGGATGTTTTGCTGGGAAATTATCTCAATGAAGCATTTTTGAACGCTAGCAAGCAAGATCAAGACCTATTCGTCGAGCTATTGTCCGAAAATGATCAAGATTTATTCATGTGGTTAACGGGCAAGGAAACCGCTAAAGACGCTAAAATATCTTATATGGTTGAGAAAATACGTGAACATGCAAGAAATAGACACTAATTTAAAACCATCTGCAGTGCTTGTTATTTTATCAAGTCTGATTTTGCTCTGCACAGCTTGCTTGGTTTTTGATTTACCCCTGTCATGGTGGGTACGCAGTGTCATTCTTGGGCTTGTATTGGTCTATGGAGGCAATATTTTCTGGCATACGATGTTATTGCGCGGCAAAAACGCCATTCTCAAAATCGCTTTGACGACAGATGGCTGGGAAATACACGACCAAACGACAATTTATCCTGCGGAATTGGGTGGAGAGAGCACGGTCACAACATTGCTCTGCGTACTGCGTTTCAAGGTTTTGGGCGAAAACAGAAAGCGATCTGTAATCATATTTCGAGATGCGATAGAACCTGAAATCTACAGAAGGTTTGTGGCGATATTGAGAATGACAAAGATTTTACCTAGCCAGTAATAGGTGTATCTCTCCCAAAAATGCGCTACTATTGCAGGTTTTATCCAGGCACTTTTATCCGGTATTTTTTGAATGATGGAACAGATTCGTAACTTTTCGATTATCGCTCACATTGATCATGGTAAATCTACCTTAGCAGATCGATTAATCCAGATATGTGGTGGTTTACAAGATAGAGAAATGTCAGAGCAAGTTTTAGATTCTATGGATCTGGAGCGTGAACGCGGTATTACCATTAAAGCGCATAGCGTGACGTTGAATTATAAATCACGTGATGGCAAAACCTATCAATTGAATTTTATTGATACGCCTGGGCACGTGGATTTTTCCTATGAAGTCTCGAGATCTCTGGCTGCATGCGAAGGCGCATTATTGGTCGTCGATGCCGGGCAGGGTGTAGAAGCACAAACACTCGCGGTTTGTTACACCGCTTTAGAGCAAGGCTTAGAAGTCTTACCGGTTCTCAATAAAATTGATTTACCGCAAGCAGATCCTGAGCGCGTGATCAATGAAATTGAAGAAATTATTGGTCTCGAAGCAAAAAATGCCTTACGTGTCAGTGCAAAACAAGGCATAGGCATAGAAGATTTACTCGAAGGCTTAATTACAAATATCCCAGCGCCTACTGGCGATCCAAGCGCACCTTTGCAAGCATTAATCATTGACTCTTGGTTTGATAGTTATCTAGGCGTCGTCTCGTTAGTGCGTGTCAAAAATGGCACCTTAAAAGTCGGCGAAAAAATGTTAGTGATGTCGACAGGCAGAAGCCATGAAGTGAATGGCATTGGTGTCTTTACACCTAAGCGCACACCAACAGGTATTTTACGTGCGGGTGAAGTAGGTTACGTCGTCGCAGGTATTAAAGAAATCAATGGCGCACCCGTGGGTGACACATTGACACACGCACATCGCTCCGCGACAGAGCCGTTGCCTGGCTTTAAGAAAGTTAAACCGCAAGTTTACGCCGGATTATTTCCGGTGAGTTCCGATGATTTTCCTGCGTTTCGTGAAGCCTTAGCAAAATTGTGTCTCAATGATGCGGCTTTATTTTTTGAACCTGAGTCATCGGAAGCATTAGGTTTTGGCTTTCGTTGCGGATTTTTGGGCATGTTGCACATGGAAATTGTGCAAGAACGCTTAGAGCGCGAATATAATTTAAATTTAATTACAACAGCACCAACAGTCGTCTATGAAGTAATTACGACAAAAGGTGAAACCTTATACGTGGATAATCCCGCGAAATTGCCTGCAGTCAATTTGATAGATGAAATTCGCGAACCGATTGCGAAGGTAAATATTCTCGTTCCTCAAACTTATCTCGGTAATGTCATCACATTATGTATAGAGAAACGCGGCGCACAAAAAAATCTATTATATCTGGGCAATCAAGTCGCTCTCACATATGAAATTCCAATGAATGAAGTGGTGCTCGATTTCTTTGATAGACTGAAATCAGTGAGTCGTGGATATGCCTCATTGGATTATAGCTTTTCTTACTTTCAAACCGCGAATTTAGTTAAGCTGGACTTATTGATTAATGGCGACAAAGTCGATGCATTGGCCATGATTGTGCATCATGACCAAGCACAATACAAAGGCAGACAAATTACTGAAAAAATGCAAGAGCTCATTCCGCGTCAAATGTACGATGTGGCGATTCAAGCCTCGATAGGCGCAAATATTATTGCACGCTCTACCGTTAAAGCATTACGTAAAAATGTCACGGCAAAATGTTACGGCGGTGACGTGTCGCGTAAACGCAAACTCTTAGAGAAGCAAAAAGAAGGTAAAAAACGTATGAAACAAGTGGGCAATGTAGAAGTCCCACAAGAAGCATTTTTAGCTATTTTAAAAGTAGATAAAAAGTAAGAACAAGATTATATCAACTGATAAGGAACACAGAGAATGAATTTTGATTTTGAATTAATTTTATTTTACGCTGTTATTGTTTGTGGTGTGATTGCGTTGTTCGACAAACTATTCCTTGAGAAAAAGCGCATTGCAAATTATGTGCTTACCACACAAAATTCTGCGCAACCACGCGAAATGAAATTACCTATCATTATTGATTATGCAAAATCATTTTTTCCTATTTTACTGATCGTTTTTTTATTTCGTTCATTTGCGTACGAACCGTTTCGCATTCCTTCCGGATCATTAGAGCCTACGTTGTTGATTGGTGATTTTATCGTCGTCAATAAATTTGATTATGGTATGCGTTTACCGGTCGTTCATAAGAAGTTTTTTGGCAGCGGCATGCCGCAACGCGGAGATATCTTAGTTTTCCGTTCACCCGCAAACCCTTCTATGGATTTAATTAAACGTGTGATTGGATTACCCGGCGATCATATTAAATATGTAGACAAAATCCTTTACTTGAATGGCCAAGAAGTCGCGCAAGATATTGGTAAGCCAGATATTCGTATTGACGAAGAAGGCAATAAAATTGACGTCATTAAAAGAGAAGAAAACCTGCTAGGTGTTAAACATGCGATTTTTCAAAATCCAACCCAGCAAAGCGAAAATTATGAAGATATCATTGTCCCACCCGGTATGTATTTTATGATGGGCGATAATCGTGATGATAGTTCTGACAGTCGCTATTGGGGATTTATGCCAGAAAAAAATATTATCGGCAAAGCTGTGTTGATTTGGCTGAGCTGGGATTCTGTATTAGATACTATTCGCTGGCACCGGTTTGGTAAATCCATTCATTGAGACAAGAGATATGAGTGAAGAATTGTGTCGAAAATTAAAATACCGTTTTAACAATCCAGACTTGTTAAAAGTTGCATTGACCCATCGCAGCAGCATGGATCAAAACAACGAACGGTTGGAATTTTTAGGCGATTCTATCGTGAATTGTATTATTGCAGAAGCGCTCTTCCAACAATTTCCTCGCTCTCAAGAAGGTGAGTTAAGTCGTTGGCGTGCCACCTTAATTAATCGTGAAACTTTAGCAAAATTAGCGCGTGAATTTGATTTAGGGCGTTACTTATTTCTCGGTCCGGGTGAATTAAAAAGCGGCGGCAGTCAGCGCCTCTCTATTCTATCTTGCGCCATGGAAGCGATTATCGGTGCAATCTATTTAGATAGCAGTTTTGAAAAAGTGAGTGAGTGTGTATTGGATTGGTATGCGCCGCTTCTGCAATCTTTATCGAATGCAGCCAGTCACAAAGATCCGAAAACGGTGTTACAAGAATATTTACAAAGTCATCACAAACCTTTACCAACCTATCATGTCGAGTCGATTCAAGGCGAGGCGCATAATCAAGTTTTTATCGTCAGCTGTGAAATTGAAGGCGTGATAGAGAAAGCGATAGGAAATGGTACGAGCCGGCGTCGTGCTGAACAAGATGCTGCAGAAGCTATGTTAGGAATGATTAAACATGAATGAAAAATCCCACTGTGGTTATGTCGCAATTATCGGTCGTCCCAATGTAGGCAAATCGACTTTATTGAATTGCATCTTAGGCAAAAAAGTCAGTATTACGACACACAAGCCACAAACTACACGTAGCCAAATTCTGGGTATTAAATCAGAAGGAGCGAATCAGACCGTTTATATTGATACACCGGGTCTGCACGAAGCAGAACAGCGTGCGATGAACCGCTATATGAATCGCATGGCAACTTCTGTCATTCCCGATGCCGATGCCATTATATTCATGATAGAAGCGGATCATTGGGATGAGCTAGATGAATTAGTCCTGTCTAAACTGAAAAAAACATCCGCGCCAGTTATTTTAGTGATCAATAAAATGGATACCTTAAGAGATAAAGCGGAAGTCTTACCCTTTATTGAAAAAATAAAAGAAAAATATGCGTTCGCCGATATTATTCCATTGTCTGCAACACAGATAGATAATGTCTCTGCGCTAGAGAAAGAAATCGCACAATATTTACCGGAAGGCCCGCATTTATTTCCAGATGATCAAATCACAGATAAGACCATTCGTTTTCAAATTGCCGAATTGATTCGCGAAAAATTAATTTTAGCAACCGAACAAGAAGTGCCTTATAGCACAACAGTTGAAATTGAACACTATGAAGAAAAGCCAAACCTGATAGATATCAGTGCGATTATTTGGGTTGAACGCGAAGGGCAAAAGCCTATCGTAATAGGTAAAAATGGCGAGCGTTTAAAAATGATTGGCACAAAATCCCGAAAAGACATTGAAAGATTATTAAACCAAAAAGTTTTTTTACGCCTCTGGGTTAAAGTTAAAGAAAAATGGACAGATGATGAACGTGCTTTGCGTAGCTTGGGATACGAATAATCGCTTGTCATTCCCGCGCAGGCGGGAATCCATTGTTACTGAGGCACACATGTTGTTGAGAGACACGGAAGAACGGATTCCCGCCTACGCGGGGATGACAGATGAGAGATAATAATGCGCGTTTCGCTACAACCTGCTTTTGTTCTTCATCAGCGCCCTTATCGCGAGACCAGTGTCATTCTGGATTTATTCACGCTTGACTATGGTCGGATTGCGGCAGTTGCCCGTGGTGTGCGTCAGCGTAACTCTCGCTTACGGGCTTTATTACAACCTTTCACACCGCTTGTCGTTTCTTGGCAAGGAAAAGGTGAGATGGTAACGCTGATAACGACTGAGGCCCAAGGTCATCCTCAGCGCCTGATGGGAAATTGTTTATTAAGCGGTCTTTATTTGAATGAATTACTGATGCGCGTTTTACAAAAACACGACCCGCATCCACAGCTTTATACCATTTATCAGAATACGCTGTTAGAATTACAGGGTTCACATTTGAAGCAAAAAACCCTACGATTATTTGAAATGCGATTATTGGAAGAACTTGGGTATGGCTTACAATTAAAGCAAGAAGCCACTAGAGAGCATGCATTACTACCTGAGAAATATTATCGTTATCACTCTGAGCATGGTTTTGAATTATGTTTGGATGCTTGTGCTGGAATGGTCAGTGTTTATTCGGGCAAAAGTTTACTAGCGTTGGCAGCAGAAAATTTAGATGACGAAGAGTCTCTGAGAGATGCCAAACGATTAATGCGACAAGTATTAACGCCCTTATTAGGCGCACATAAAATTAATAGTCGTCAGCTTTTTATTTTAAAGGAAGAAGAGGAAGTGAAATCGCAATGAAACCACAAGAAGAAATATTATTAGGCGTTAATATTGATCATGTCGCAACATTACGACAAGCGCGCCATACTCGATACCCAGATCCCATAGAAGCCGTTTATGCCGCTGAATTAGGTGGTGCAGATGGTATTACCGTGCATTTGCGCGAAGATCGTCGTCATATTCAAGAACGCGATGTTGAAATCATTCAACAAGTTTTGCTGACACGTCTTAATTTAGAAATGGCTGTCACAGAAGCCATGTTAAAGTATGCGGAAAAAATTCGTCCAGCGCACTGTTGCTTAGTCCCTGAAAAACGCGCAGAACTGACAACAGAAGGTGGTTTAAATGTCATCGCAGATGAAAAACACATACACGAAGCGTGCAAAAGATTAGCGGCGAATGGCATAAAAGTGTCACTGTTTATTGATCCAGATAAAGCACAAATTGAAGCAGCAGTGCGTTGTGGTGCACCCACTATTGAGATTCACACGGGATCTTACGCAGATGCGACAACGCCTCAAGATCGTGATGCAGAATTTCATCGTATTATTACTGCAACCCAATTTGCACATCAAGCTGGCTTGATTGTGAATGCAGGGCATGGTTTAAATTATCAAAACGTGAAACCCATAGCGCGCATTCCTCACATGAATGAATTGAATATCGGACATGGTATTGTTGCACGCGCCGTTTTTGTAGGACTGGAAAACGCCGTACGTGAAATGAAACGCTTGATGGAATCCGCACGAGGCAATCAATGAATATGATAAAAACGCGTTTTTCTCCTAGTCCAACAGGCTTAATCCATTTAGGCAACAGCCGCGCGGCATTATTCAGTGCGCTGTATGCTAAAAAAGCCAAAGGACATTTTATTTTACGTATTGAAGATACCGATGCGGCACGCTCAGAACTCAAATATGCTGAAATTTTACAAGAAGATTTAAAATGGTTAGGCATACATTGGCAAGAAGGTCCTGGTGTTGAAGGTCCGCATGCGCCTTATTGGCAGTCTGAACGACACGGGATTTATGATAGCTATTACAAACAATTAGAAGAAAATAATTTAGCGTACCCTTGTTTTTGTACAGAGCAAGAATTAGCGCTAAACCGTAAAATTCAATTATCGCGTGGGCAACCACCACGTTATCCCGGCACTTGTCTTGGCTTAAGCAAAGAACAAGTTGCGGCTAAATTAGCAGAAGGCAAAAAACCCGCATTACGTTTCCATGTGCCGGTGAAAAAAGCCATCGATTTTGTGGATCTAGTGAAAGGCCCGCAGCATTTTAATAGCAGTGATATTGGTGATTTCATAATCCGTCGCGCGGAAGGCACAGCTTCATTTATGTTTTGTAATGCGATTGACGATGCGTTAATGCAAGTCACGCATGTCTTAAGAGGAGAGGATCATCTCGCGAATACGCCTAGACAGTTAATGATATTACAAGCGTTGAATTTGACTACACCAAATTACGGTCATTTATCTTTAATTGTTGGGGATGATGGGACACCGCTTTCTAAACGTCATGGTAGTTTCAGTTTGAATGATTTGCATGAGCAAGGGTATTTGCCGATTGCGGTTCTCAATTATTTAGCAAGACTCAGTCATACTTATGATGATACGGGTCTCATGAGTTTAAATGCGTTGGCAGATAATTTTCATCTAGAGCGTATCAGCAAAGCCGCCGCACGCTTTGATAAAAACCAATTATTACATTGGCAAAAAGAAGCTGTCATGGCATTAAGTGCTGAAGAAGTTTGGGAATGGTTAGGCAAAGACATTCAAGGACAAATTCCAGCAGAGACTCGCGATTTATTTATTGAAGCCGTTCGTCCTAACCTTTGTTTTCCAGCAGAAGCCAACAACTGGATCAGTATTATATATGACAAAGAATTAGAATTTTCTAGTGATCAATTGGCGATTTTAAAAGAAGCGGGCGCTGAATTCTTTGAAGTCTTAAAAAAATCGGGCGAGCAACATGGCGCTAACTTGAAGCATATTTTAGATGAATTAAAATCTCAGCTGAATGTGTCGGGTAAAAAACTCTTTATGCCAGTGCGCGTTGCATTAACGGGTCAAGAACATGGGCCAGAATTATTGCAAATCGTCAGCTTGCTCGGTAAAGAAAAAATGCAACAACGATTCGATCACGCTTTAAAATTAGTAAGGAAAAGTTAATGTTAAAAGTCTATAACAGTCTCACACAGCAAAAAGAAAACTTTATCCCTAATGAAGCAGGTAAGGTAAAAATGTATGTTTGTGGTGTGACTGTTTATGATTATTGTCACTTGGGTCATGCGCGTACGTATACAGCATTCGATGTGATCTCTCGCTATTTGCGCTGGCATGGCTATGATGTGACTTATGTCAGAAATATCACTGACATTGACGATAAAATTATAAATCGTGCCAATGAAAACAAAGAAGACTTTCAAGCCTTGGTTGCGCGGTTTACACAAGCGATGAATGAAGATTTTAAAGCGCTAGGTTTGATACAACCGACGCATGAGCCAAAAGCAACTGACGTTATCGCAGAAATTATTGCGCTCATTGAGACCTTAATAGCAAACAATCATGCGTATGTCGCCTCAAATGGCGATGTTTATTATGATGTGAGACGATTTTCATCTTATGGTTGTCTTGCGCATCGTGATATCGATAAATTAGAAAGTGGCGCGCGTGTTGAAATTAACGATGTGAAACGCGATCCATTAGATTTTGTTTTGTGGAAAATTGCAAAACCAGGCGAACCTAAATGGAATTCACCTTGGGGTGAAGGCCGTCCTGGCTGGCATATTGAGTGTTCTGCGATGTCAACCAAGGTATTAGGTGATACGTTTGATATTCATGGTGGCGGTAAAGATTTGATTTTTCCCCATCATGAAAATGAAATTGCACAATCCGAAGCGGCATCAGGAAAAAAATTCGTGAATACTTGGATGCACGCAGGGTATTTGCAAATTGATAAAGAAAAGATGTCTAAGTCTTTAGGGAATTTTTTAACGATACGTGATGCGCTAAAAGATCATGCGCCGGAAGTTTTGCGTTATTTCCTAATCACTAGCCATTATCGTAGTCCCTTGCAGTATTCGGAAAGTACTATTCAGCAATCACGCAATGCACTAGAACGGTTTTATACTGCGTTACGTGGATTACCAGAGACGGAAGCGTTATCTGATAGTGAATTTGAGAAAAAGTTTACGACAGCCATGGATGATGATTTCAATACACCAGTCGCTTTTTCTGTATTATTCGAATTAGCCCATGAAATTCAACGGTTACGCGAGACTGATTTAGCTGCGGCTGCGGCACACGGTGCTTTGCTAAAAAAACTAGGTGATGTATTGGGTATCTTACAAGATAATCCCGAACGCTTTTTACAATCCGGCAAAGAATCCTCTGACGACGATATCAAAAAAATCGAAGCCTTAATCGCTGCACGCAATAAAGCCCGTGCGGAAAAAAATTGGGCTGAAGCCGATAAAGTCAGAGCTGAATTAGCCGCTATGTCTGTTGTGCTTGAAGACGGTGCCAATGGAACCACTTGGAAAGTAGGCTAATCATGTCACTTGAAAAGATAGAAGTGATTCCGACGATTACACACATCAAAGATTATTTACACTATTTACAAAATCGCATTTGCTCTTTTTTAGAATTAGAAGATGGTCAGACTAAATTCACAGAAGACCTTTGGCAGCATGGCGAAGGGGGAGGAGGGCGTACGCGTTTTTTGGCAGACGGTAAAGTCATTGAACGAGCCGGCGTAAACTTCTCACATGTTTATGGCGCACGCTTACCGCCTGCCGCTACGGCGAAACGCCCTGAGCTTCAGGATTGTCGTTTTCAAGCGTTAGGTGTCTCTGTTGTCGTCCACCCTCTTAATCCTTATGTTCCAACATCCCATGCGAACGTGCGCTTTATTGTGGCTGAGAAGCCTAATGCTGATCCGGTTTGGTGGTTTGGCGGCGGCTTTGATTTAACGCCTTATTATGGCTATGAAGAAGATTGCAAACATTGGCATCAGATTGCTAAAAATGCTTGTGCGCCATATGGTGATGACGTTTATTCACGTTATAAAAAAGCGTGTGATGACTATTTTTATTTAAAACATCGTAGTGAACCGCGTGGCATTGGCGGATTATTTTTTGATGATTTAAACGAAGGGGGTTTTGATCATTGTTTTTCTTTCATGCGTAGCGTGGGGGATAATTATATCGAAGCGTATCATCCCATTATTGCGAAACGAAAAACGCATCCTTATGGTGAGCGCGAACGAGAATTTCAATGTTATCGCAGAGGCCGTTATGTAGAATTCAATTTACTCTACGATCGCGGCACCTTATTCGGCTTACAATCCGGCGGTCGCACAGAATCCATCCTCATGTCACTACCACCCCAAGTCAGCTGGAAATACCAATGGCAACCTCAAGCGGGCAGTCCTGAAGCGCAATTGTATGAGAGATTCTTAGTGGCCAAAGAATGGTAAAAGAGCTCGCTGCGAATCCGGAGAAGGGTGCCACGGGACAGTGCTATTATTTTTTCCTTAGGTAGCAAAACAAGGTCATCCTGACCTGTTTTGCTAAAGCGGACATCCCTGTCCGCTTTCCCTAAGAAAAAAATAATAGCACTATCCCATGTCACCGATCATCCAGTGGTTACTCCTTTTGTTAACTATGAATAGAGGTTGTGACGATACTCAAATGTATTTATAATAGACAAAACATAACCTCCAACTCAAAACGAGCACATACCCATGGCGCTATCCGTACGTAATAAAATCGTTAAATTCACACCAAACCCCGCAGATCCTAAAGCAACTATTGAAAGAAACATCTCAGAACTCGTCAGAGAAGAAAAGGCTCAATGGTGCGACGAAGTCATTATATCTGCTGCGGATAACAAAGTAGTTTATGCCAATCGAAAAAATATTGCGTTCACTGAAATGCTAACACATGAGAGAAAACCCATATCAGAACAAGACCATGTCAAACTTTGGAAAAATATTTTTATCTCTCATGCAAAACTACAAAATAAAGTCGCTGTGTATGACACTAAAGATTCTGAATGCGGCTTTGGATTAACAGCGCTTGAAGAACTTGATGAGGGTGAGTACTTAATTTATCCTGGTGTATGGTCATTTATACAACCTAATCAAACTAATTTTGATGAAGATAATTCTTATCTAGTGACTCTTAATGACAACAATAAGAATGCTTATGGTTTTGTGGATGCAAAAAATCATCGAAATTTAGCTACGTTTGCTTTGCATGCTTGGCCAGAGGAAGAACTTGAGAATTATCAGTTTTCATCCGCAGAAGTTAAAAGCCGTGTTTCAACAGCTAATATGATGAAGATTCACATTGTGCGCCCTGAGAGTATCAAAGTAGGTCCACCATTTGTCGTGGCCTTAAAGACGATACAAAAATGTCGTGGTCCCTTAACTTATATTTATAGCGATACTTATTTTCTCTCCGTTAAAAATATTGGTGAAAAATTTTTTGATAAGAAAACTGGTGCAGTGATAGATCCAACGCATTACTCCACAAAAGACACTTATAAAATTCGCGTACATGATCGCGAGCGATCTCTTTATTATGATGTGGTATACACAAAAAAACAGTTTGCTGATCGTAGAGATATTATGGGTAAAAATCCTAATAACACTTTTTTTATCCTACATTACGAAGACTTTGAACAAGTGATAGGAAGTAAACCCAATAATCGTTTTCACATAGTGGAACAACCTTCTCAATTTTTTACAAACTTAGCCGATGTGATGACAGCCGTACAAAAAAGAATGATTAAGAATATGCAAAAGCCCAATGAGTTTAAACAACCCAATCCTGCGTCATCTGCCGCGAATAACAGAAATATCTTGTTATCTCCCAACAATAATCCAGGACTCTATCTACGTAATTTGGCGGGTGATGAAAGCTGTTCCGCAGAAGCACTCAATGATCATTTACAAAAGATGGAGTTGGGTTTGAAGCTATCTATTATTAACAGCGTAGGCGGTAACTCTGGTTATTCACCATTACATCGTGCTGCAGAAAAACGCAACTTAAGAAAAGTAATTGTGCTCATGGCTCATGGTGCTGATAAAACGCTAGTGGCGAAATCAAATTCAAAAACAGCGTTAGATGTTGCCAAAGATAAAGGTGGAAATGAAGCGTTGTTAAATAGATTAAATCTGCAGGTCAAACCAAGCGCCGAACACACAGCAAAAGCAACGGCTTCTAAATAAAATACGGGGTGGCAGGGGGAAATTTCCTTTTCGCGCGGAGCTTGCGAGCACGAAAAAAATTTACCCCTGACGGGACCCCAGTCATTAAATAGCCTACCCAGCTACACCCACCTTCGAAGGACGTAACTTAATCACATTAGGACTCGAATTAAACTCAAGTTCTCTTTCAGTAACCGCTTCATGTGATTCGCAATAAGTTTCTTTCAAGAAGAACGTCAAGAATACAGCAATGATCAAGCCAATAGGTACAACGCTTAAGGCATAAGTGTAATCGCTTGGCGTATAAACCAGCGCACCATTAGCCATAATAGTACTGGAGGTATGCCAATCTAACAGCTTGCCTACAACAGGCTGGAATACAACACCACCTAACATAATGAGCGCGTTTGTCACAGCAACAGCAGTCCCTGAGCTTGCATTAGGATTATTTTCTTTCCCTAAAGCAAAACATAAAGGATGTGCGCCACAGAATATGCCAATTAAGAAGAACACGATATACAACGATGTCATCGAAAGGTTAGGCACATAAAACACGATTGATAATAATATCGCTGACATAATGGCGCAGAATAATAATGGTGAACGACGTCGTTTGATTCTGTCGGATAACGCACCGATAGATGGACCTGAAATAATCCAACCTACAAATGTCATGCTTACCATAGAGGCTGCCACTTCGGGCGCAAGGTGATAAACAGTTTTGAGATAAGGGATA
>CAJCIZ010000222.1 GCA_903970525.1 Myxococcales bacterium
ACTTGCATGGTCAAAGGTTGAAGGTTATAAAACACCGATTATCTTAGCGTCGCTTTTTTGTGTTGCTATACAATTGGTTACTGCATTCATTGCCGCTATTTTTTATCGCCTATTGGGAAAATTTTCGGCTGATTTATTAGAAAATCTGATAAATGGCATTGTGCTCACCCCTGCGTATGTTGGTCTTATGTATATGGGTTTGCAACGAGTGAGGGGAATGCCAGTTTTAGCGAGTCAGGTGCTCTATGCTTATCGATGGAATTTGTTGATTCAAATTTGGATAGCTAGTCTGATTATATTTGGTGTAACGTTTATTGCCGCAATGATTGCGGGAATGCTGTCTGTGATACCCGTTGCTGGATTAATCATTGCCTTGGCTATTGTTGCAGTTGGAATATATATTTATACTAGGATATCATTAACCCTCTATCTGATTGTTGACAAAGATCAAAACGCAATTGAAGCACTCAAACAGTCTTATCGTATGACAAAGACATATGTTTGGAAATTAATGCTCGCCTATTCATTTTTATGGCTAGTAATAATAGTTGGCTTTATGCTTTTTCTCGTTGGGTTGGTATGGGCGATACCTTTTGCTTATATTTTTGGCGCATTGATTTATTTGTCAATTGAAAGCGGCACAGACCAGTAAAAAAATGTTATCATTCCCGCGAAAGCGGGAATCTATTAAGAAACGTTAATGCAAAATACAACAGCAGATTTTTTCTCTAAACATCATTATATGATTGTGCGACAATTAGTTGATTTGCGCAAAGTGGCCGATTTGTATCAATATACCTTGGGTAATCTTGAAAATGGTAATTTGACAGATGATCAAGTACCCGGTTCGCCTTCATTTTATCAAGATGAACAAATGTGTCTTTTACATCAAGATGTGTTGCCTTTGATTGAAAAAAGCACGGACATGACTTTGCTGCCAACCTTCAATTATTATCGTACTTATCGGACAGGTGCGATATTGCGGGCACATAAAGATAGACGTGCTTGTGAAATAGGGATTAGTTTGAATCTGGGCCAACAAGGGGATATTTGGCCTTTTTGGTTGTTGGATATGAATGAAAATGTACAATCTATTTTATTGGCCCCGGGAGATGCGGTAATTTATCGAGGTCCACAATTAATGCATTGGCGCGGTCAGCTGCAAGAAGCAGATTATGTTTCGCAAGTCTTTCTTTTTTTCGTGCAGCCAAGTGTATTTGGAAGTCTTACTTATAAAGCAGAGTTGTTTAAGAAGTTTTTAAAATCATGTCGCAAAAAATTAGGGATTAAATCATATTAGTAACTATTCACAGGCTACTTGAATGACCCTGTGAATAGTTGAAAAATCTTTATTCTACCTCAACCAACTTTAACATAGGCTTACCTTTAGGCTGTGTTTGCTGCGCTGTTTGGTGGTGTACCGATTCTTCTGAATATTTATTATTAATTGCTGAAAAAGCAACGTTGGTTTCTATATTATCAGTTCCAGAATCATTTTCCTCTGGGCCCTCAAAGAAAATGCCTTCATTGTTTTCATCTGCATAGAGTGCGAGTATCGCGCCAATTGGAATAGAGGTGACATGAACAATGCCATCAAACGATGCGCGGAATTGAACGAGATCATTAGAGATATCAAGATCGCGTACCGCAGTAGGACTAACATTGAATACGACTTCATTATCATGTTGATAATCAAAATGTATCTTGCAACGAGGATGTTTTGGATCAGCGACTAGCACGGGTGTGCATTGACTATCTACAATCCAATCATAAAAAGCTCTCAATAAATAGGGGCGGTTTGATATCATCTCCATAACATTATTCTCCTATCGTTAGGCTGTTACTTCATCATCTTTTGTGAAACGTTTCATCTCTAACTCAGTTTCTGTCAGACTTGCTTGAAATGAGTCTCGTTCGAATAGTCGATTACAGTACTTTCTAATAATTTTGTCATCTTGAGGTGAAAATGTGATGCCCCAAGCAGGTAAACGCCATAAAAGAGGTGCCATATAACAATCCACTAAGCTAAACTCATCACCTAAAAAGTAGCGATTGGAGTTAAAGAGCGGTATTAGTTGAATTAAATAACTGGCAATTTCTTTCAGTATAATTTTACGCTCGTTCACATTGCAGGAGTCAAGTTGTTTCACAAGTGATACCCAATCTTGTTCGAAACGGTACATGACAATTCTAGCTTTGGCTCTGGCAACAGGGTAAACAGGCATGAGAGGAGGGTGCGGAAAACGTTCATCTAGGTATTCAGCGATAATACCAGGTTCGTATAGCGCTAAGTCTCTATCCAATAATGTTGGTACGATTCCATAAGGATTTAATTCTAACAATTCTTCATATCGTGATTTTTGTGATGAATCGATTTTTACACGATCATATGGCACGCCTTTCTCTGCTAGCACAATACGTACAAAATGGCTAATCAAATCTGAACGACCTGAATATAAAGTCATTACTGAGCGTCTATTAATAGCCATAATAACCTCTCTTACCTAAATCGATACAAGATGTTGCGAATCGATATATTGATCAAGCGAAAAAGGGAGTGTAACTAATATAAGGCATATGTAACGACCTTAAAGTAGAAACGCTCCCAACCGTGTGTG
>CAJCIZ010000223.1 GCA_903970525.1 Myxococcales bacterium
GAGGTCGTGGCGGTAAACGCAGCAGTGGTCCACATCACCATCACGATGGTGATAATAGACAAAGACCACAAGTACAGGGACAAGGTCGTCCGCATCATGCACAAGAAAGAAGACCGCATGATCCACAACACGCACATGCACCGCATCAACAACATCAGCATCAACATAACAAAGAGGTGCCTGCTGTTTTAGAAAGAGCCCCTACTACTGCGACAACAGAACACACACATCAGCAGCCTGCAGCACAAACTTATACTGCACCGGTGATCTCACATGATTTTCATGCGACACCTGCACCTGCTCCTGTGAGTCATTCAACGCAGATGAATCAAGAACCTGCAAGAGAAACAACGACGCATGATGTTTCACAAACTGCTTCTATTCCTGCTGCCACAGGTGAAGCACAACCACAGTCTCAGCAAGATAGAAAACCACGTTATCCAGCCAACCAACGTCGTCGCAAACGTTTTAATAAAACGAATCGTCATAGACGTCCGCAATCTGCTACGGGTGGTGGCGAACAGAAACAAGGATTGGAAGGCGAAGATATTTATAGCATGCCTAAGAAGGCGGGGTCTGGTGAAGAATAATTGAGGCTCTGTGTCATGCCAGCGTGCTTTTAGCTGGCATCCAGCCCCAGACCTTGGTCTGCTCCTGCATTGCCTGTGTAACGGAAAGATGGATGCCAGCTAAAAGCACGCCGGCATGACAGCATTGAAAAATAAAACTTGTGGATACTAATGAAAAGCAAGCTTAATTCTCCTCATCCTCACCAATCCGCCTAGCCCTAGTCTCCAACATCACCGGAATCCCATCCATCACCGGATACGCCAAGCGATCAAACTTACAAATCAATTCCTGATGATTCGTGTCATATAATAATTCACCTTTGCAAATGGGGCATGCTAATATCTCGAGTAAATTTTTTTCCATACTGTGAACCCTGCGAGTTAAAAAATGTATAGTACAGAGAAGACGCCACACAAAACAATAGAATTCAATTTAACTGGGGTCCATCCTTCTTGGCATGCGTGCATCACAGAAGCGTTGCAAGCTGTCGATATTCAATACCGTGAGAGTCTATACCAATCTGAACAGTGGCTACCGGGCAAAGATAAAATCTTCAGCGCATTTTCGCTTCCCGTAGAACAAGTGAATTATATTTTATTTGGCGAATCACCTTACCCCCGCGCAGTATCCGCGAATGGTTATGCGTTTTGGGACAACAACGTCGGCACACTCTGGTCAGAAACCGGATTGAGCAAACCGGTTAACCGCGCAACCTCTTTGCGTAACATCATTAAAATGTTACTGATCGCAGAAGGCGCCTTAGATCCAAAACACACAGGCCAAGACGATATCGCCAAACTAGACAAACAACACTATATACAAACCAATACAGAATTATTTCAACATTTATTAAACCATGGATTTTTATTATTAAACGCATCACTTGTATTGCAAGACACCCCAGTGAAAAAAGATGCCCGCGCCTGGCAACCATTTTTGAAAAAAATATTAGAATTCATTTTAGCGAATCGTCCCAACACGCAGTGTATTTTGCTAGGCAACATTGCCAATGAAATTGATCCGCTGATTCCTGAGCGCTCTACCAAAAAATTATATGCGGAACATCCTTATAATTTGACCTTCATTTCTAACCCCAATGTCATCCAATTTTTTCAGCCGCTACACCTCTTGCGGCAAAGCGGTAAAAGCGCAAAATAAATTGCTAAATTGCTGAAAATTAGCTAAATTGTAGCGATTACCGCTAACATGACGCGAAAGGAATATTGAATACATGCGCATACTATTAGTTGAAGACGATGAGTTGTTAGGGGATGGCTTACGGAACGGCTTGATTCAGTACGGATACGCAGTTGATTGGCTAAAAGATGGCTTGTCTGCTGACCAAGCACTCAAAACAGAAACCTTTGATTTAGTGGTTCTTGATTTAGGTTTACCCAAACTATCAGGTATTGTCGTTTTACAGAACTTACGTGGCCGCGGCCAAACTATGCCTGTCTTAATTCTGACTGCCAGAGAATCGGTAGAAGAACGCGTCAAAGGATTAGACAGCGGCGCTGACGATTACCTCACTAAGCCTTTCGACCTTGATGAACTCTGCGCACGTTTACGCGCCTTGCAACGACGCTTCTCTTCTCGCGCTGAACCTTTATTGATCCATGAAAAAATTTCTATGGATCCTGCGTCACACACTGTGACTTTTAACAATGAAACCATTAATGTCTCGCGCCGAGAGTTTGCTTTATTGCAAAAATTATTAGAAAACGCTGGGCGTGTGTTATCGCGCGAACATCTCACACAATCTTTGTATGGCTGGGGTGAAGATGTTGATAGCAACGCGTTGGAAGTCCACATCCACAATTTACGAAAAAAATTCGGTCAAGATTTTATTCGCACGATTAGAGGGATTGGTTACATGATTGACAAAAGCAAAGATGAAAAATGATTCGCTCAATACGACAGTTTTTATTAGTCAGTCTGCTGATTAGCATTACAATTGCATCCTCTATTACTGCAATCGGTAATTACTTGATCGATAAAAAAGTGTCGCAAAATTATTTAGACGGCCAGCTTATTAAAATATCTTCTTTTATTGAAATTCTCAATCAATCGTCTAATACCAATGGCGCCATCAGCAACGAAGTCGCATATTATTTTCATGATACGAAGTCTCTCGTCGCAAAAAACTTATTCTTTCAAGCCTGGAGTAAAGACGGAAAATTATTATTGTCCTCCGCGAATGGCGCAAAAGTTGCAATGAAAAATGCCCCCATCGGTTTCAGCGACCAAGTCATCCAAAATAATAGTTGGCGCGTCTATGCCGCGAATGACAATATCACCGGTGCTAAAATTGTTGTAGGCGAACTCTATAATTTACGCAACAAATTAGCCGATGATATTACTCTGAGTAATGCGTATATTTTACTTGTCACCTATCCTATTTTTGGTGCTCTCGTCTGGTTAATCATCGGTCTTGCTTTGCGATCTATCACACGCGTGACCAGTGAAATTTCAAATCGCGCACCAACCTATCTTGAACCCGTGGACGCCATTAATATTCCACTCGAAATTAAACCGCTGGTTGCTGAACTGAATCAACTTTTCTTACGGTTGAAATTGGCGTTTGAGCGCAATAAACGTTTTGCAGCCGATGCCGCACATGAGTTACGCACACCTCTTGCTGCGCTGAAAACACAAGCGCAAGTCGCCTTAAAAGCTGACAATGAATTAGATAGACAGAATGCACTCGCTAAAGTGATTCAAAGCGTAGATCGCAGTTCACACATGGTGGCACAATTGCTGACGTTGAGTGGCTTAGGACAAGAAGAAGCATTAAGTGATTTAAAACCCGTTGATATGCACAAACTGGCTTCTGAAATACTCGCTTACCTCGTGCCTATCGCGCTAGAAAAATATATCGATATCGAATTGGCGCCTGCGCCACATGATACTTTAGTGTATGGCAATGAAATCACGCTAGGCGTCATGATACGAAACATTGTTGATAATGCAATTCGTTACACGCCCATGGGTGGTGAGATTAAAGTACAAATCGCCAATGAAAATACTAAAGTTATTTTTCGTACGATAGACAGTGGACCTGGTATCCCTGTCGAATTACGTGAACGTGTTTTTGAACGCTTTTTCCGCGTGCTGGGCACTACGGCATCCGGTAGCGGATTAGGATTAGCCATTGTCAGCCAAATTGTTGACTTGCATAATGGCACAATTCGCTTAGAAACACCGCCGAATGGGATTGGCTTACAAGTTGATCTTATCTTCCCTAAATTTAACATGCCGGAAGAAATTGGTGAGTTATAGTGAAATGGATTTATTCAAACATCTAACACCACAAACCACACTCTTAACGCCAAACCGTCGCTTATCCGCTGCTTTATTAAAACAACACCATGCTTGGCAACAAGCACAAGGCATGACTGTTTGGACAAGCTTGGATATCTTGCCACTCTCGACTTGGATACAAAGGTTATGGCAATCCTGGGTGTCGCAAGCTGATACACTGACACCGCTGTTACTGACACCTAACCAAGAACAAATTCTTTGGGAAGACATTCTGCAACAATCGGCTGAAAGCGCTTACCTGCTACAACTTTCTCATACTGCAGAATTGGCCAAATCTGCTTGGAGTATCTTAAAACAATGGCGCGTGAAATTAAGCAATCCTGCCTTAACCACAACGGAAGATGGTCAGATTTTTTATCAATGGGCCCATCATTTTGCCTCATTGTGTGAACAAAAGAACTGGATAGATACCGGCAGCGCTGTCGATATATTAATTGAAAAAATAGAAACAAAAGCTATTCCCGCACCCGTACATCTTTTCTTAAAAGGATTCACAGAAATTTCACCGCAGTATCAAGCATTATTCAACGCTTGTGAGGAACAAGGCACACGCATCACTTCTCATGAATCAACAAACAGCAATCATTCGATTCATCGCCTCAGCTTGCATGACAAAGAAACTGAGATACGCTCTATGGCATGTTGGGCGAAAGCGCTATACGATGAAAATAGACAACAAACCATAGGCTGCATTTTTCCACGCTTAGAAAAACTGCGTGAACGCGTGATACAAATTTTTTCTGATGTTTTTACTGAAGAACACACTTTTACCTTAGATCACACACAATTACCCATTAATATTTCTGCGGGGAAAAGCTTATCTCGTTATCCAGTGATACACACCGCTTTACAACTCTTGGGTT
>CAJCIZ010000224.1 GCA_903970525.1 Myxococcales bacterium
TGCACCATTCATGACACCCATCAAGAACTGTTGTTCTTTGATAGGATAAGAGTCAGCGATAATTAAAAAACTAAGGATTGCAGGTGCTGCAATACCTAAACCTTGCAATAAACGTCCGACAAGAAGAAATGCATAGGATGGCGGCCATACACAAAGAATACTGCCAATAACAAACATTATCAGGCCCAGCAAAATGATCGGTTTACGGCCATATCGATCGGACAAGTCTCCAAGAAAGAAAAGGCTCGTGCAATACCCTAAAAAATTCATTGATAATAACGCTGCAACCCAGGAAGCCGATAAGTCGAAATGAGTTTGCAACGCAGGAAAACTCGGAACAAAGAGATCAAACTCCATTCCTGTCAATAAATCCATAAAAATAATGGTTAATAAAATCATACTGTTGGGAAAATTTCGCTTCATGTGAATACCTATAGATTCGAGAATTTGTCAAATATTTACTTTTTTGAAATAAACTAGATCATTATCTCATCTGCATAATTGATTAAGCTGATCTTCCGGCAAAGAATCATATAGTTTTTTCACAATCGCAGGGTTTTGAAGGTTTTTTGACAAACGCACCTGATTTAAAAACGTATATGCCCTTTCTCTCACCACATCAGGATTAATTTGATATACCTCATCACTCAATGCATCTGGAAGAGAAATGAAATTCACCTTATGATTTTCATAAACTGTTAACAGTTTATCAAGCATTTCTACCGTGAATGCATTAATATGAATTAATAAAACATTTTTAATATCCCTATTAAACAGCATTTTTGATAATTCATGTGCAATAATTAATGCATTATTTGCCTGCTCAATATAAGTTTTTTTCAGCCAAGCAATGGATTTTTCATCTCTTTTATTCAAACAACGAACGTATGGATCATTCCACTCATACTCAAAAAAATCGACGGTGACAGGGGCAATCTTGTAACCATTATTAAGAAGGAATTTTCGAACCGTATCGCGTCGTTCTTGTGCATTCCCTTCAGAGAGATAAGGGTAGCGAAAATAATGATAGTCCTTAGCGAGCATTAGTTGAGACAATATTGGCTCATTTTTTTTGATGTCCGCTATATAGTTAATGCTGTCAGTCTTAGCAAGATCAAGGTGATGATAGGTATGATTACCCAACAGATGGCCCCCTTTAATCCACTGTTGTAACACAGCGAGTTCTTCCGGGTTTTCATCAAGCCTGACTCCATTGATTAACCCATATACTCCATGAATATGATGTTTCTTAAAGACCAATAACATTTTATTGGCAATGTCCATTCGAGTATGATGCAGAGGTAAATCACCATTTGCGGGAAGATCATCAACCGTGATTGCCACTTCCATTGATAAAGCAGCATTGATAGGAATCAAGATTATAATTATTGTCAATAATAAATTTTTGATAATATTTTTCATATTTCACTCTATACTGTACTTTGGACAAGAGTATCCCATTACTGCACCTAGAAAACCACCTCAATGATTGAAAAATTAAATTTTACATTGTCATTACGTCATAAATTGGCGTATTTTTACTCTTGATAGCTTCTCAGGTAAATAGACTGCCATGCTATATTGATGACCTATAATAATTAGCAAATTATTATAAATCGAATTTGGTGCATGGACAACGCCTCGATCAGATAAAGTTTTTGCAAAAACTCGTGGGTTGGATGTGCAATCTAAAGCAAATAAGTTATATGGCCTTTTTTGTAATGATAGACAGCACTCAGATAATATTTCCATTAATTGCTTGTTTTGTGGCTGTTTGTTTTTTTGGCTCCATCCTGCATAGAATTCATCGATAGATCGTGTGATACTGCAATAATTACGGCAATGAACGGGGTTGAGTGATAGTTCAACGACACTTTTGGCCTGGGTATTGCTGGCAAGTGAATCAACCAGTTCCATGGCAGCATCTCGTCTAAAAGAAAAAAACTGATAAATCTTCTCGCGAAATTGTTTAGCACGATTTACAATAGCATTCATCATGGAGCAGCTCTTTAACTTTTTCCTCGGCAGAGAAAATCGTAATTCTAAAGCTGCTCGTTGCTGATAAAAAGAGTTTTTTTCGTAGAATGCGAGTATTTAGATGACAATAACATTAAAAGAGCAATATTCTATTTTTCCAGTAGGAATGGGGGCAATGCCTTTATCAGTGGCAGGCAGACCTACTGAACAAGAATCAATAACTGTCATTGAAACCTTTTTAGAACTTGGTGGCAATTTTATCGATACGGCGAATGTATATTGTCTTGATGATTCAGATAGAGGTCATAATGAAAAACTCATTTGTAAATCGCTTAAAGAAGTCGGTAAAATAGATAACGTCATAGTGGCAACAAAAGGTGGTGCAACACGACCGGATGGTGGTTGGGGACTGCGTGGCGGACATCCAAAACAATTACGTCATGCTTGTGAACAAAGTTTAATAAATTTAAGTTCATCAGAACTTTCACTTTATTACCTACATGGCCCTGATCCTGCTATCCCTTTAGAGGATTCTATCGGAGAATTGGTTAATTTAAAAAAAGAAGGTAAAATTAGAAATATTGGAATTGCTAATGTCACTATAGAAGAATTAAAGTTAGCGACAAATCTAACAACAATTACTGCAGTACAAAATAGGTGTAACCCTTTCTGCAAAGGGGATTTTAAAAATGGATTAATCGATTTTTGCAAATTAAATAAAATTATTTATGTTCCCTATTGCCCATTAGGTGGTTGGTTAGATCACGTTAAATTAGCATCATCTGACTTATATGTGCATCTTGCAGAAAAGTATCAAGTAACTAGCTATTTAATCTCTTTAGCTTGGCTTTTCATGAAGGGTGATTATATTGTTCCCATTCCAGGAATGGATAAAAAAGATCACATCATCATGAACTTCAAGTCACTTGATTTAAAGCTGTTAAGTGAAGATATTGCAAGGATAGATGCTTTTCCAGATTTATACTATCCTAAACATCTAGAGGTATAATTCTGATTATAGTAACAAGTCAAGTAGCCTGGATAATATGTCAAGCAAAAACAACAAATTTTTGGAACATCACGCAGCGATTGCACGGTCAGCAAAGTCTGCAACTTGCGGGCAGTAAGCAATTGACCTGTGTGATTTTATGATGCCTCCCATGAGAAACCCTTTTCATACAGCTCTCATGCACACTATCTTTCAAGAATTCAAATATCTTATATGTCGTCTTCGCATAATGTCTAAATCGGCATCTTCATCGCACAACCTAAAGCGCTACTACACTGTCTTCCACACAAATTCAACATGATCATTACGTATCGCATAGATTTCTTTATGCGAGAAACCCATTGCATCCGTGTACCCTGGAATTAAAACAAGTTTATTACCACGTGAAAGTGAGACACCCTGATCTTTATTCACTGGCACAATCCTGGTATGCTCCGCACTCAAACCAATAACTTGCAAATCCTTGCGATCACGACACTCAGGTAAACCGCCAAAAGGATGCAAACCTATGGATTTAAAACCCGCATTAGCAATTGCCCTGCTTTGATCAGATGGAATACTGATGATTTGCGCTAAAACAAACGCTCCCATTAAATGACCATGATCCTTTAAATGTGCTTTATGGTAATAAAGCACATCACAAATGGCAGCGCCTCCTGCCTGCACTCAACGGGAGGGCGACAGATGGACTGTAAAACCGCCCGCA
>CAJCIZ010000225.1 GCA_903970525.1 Myxococcales bacterium
GCTAATGATTGGCTATTGCCTGTTTCCATTGGCGGTATTCGCAGCCACCCCTGTCGTCACTCAGGTGCAAGCACTCAAATTTTCTAACTACACGCGCCTTATCTTCACAGTAGATGACCCAGAAAAATATCACGTCTTCACGCTGACGGGGCCTGATCGTGTGGTAGTAGATTTCAATGAGGCGCACTTAAAAGCGGATTTGAAAGCCATAGATTTTTCAGGTTCTCCGATTCAAAAAGTTCGTACAGGTCATCCGCAAGATAATATTTATCGTATTGTGTTTGATGCAGCGGTGCCTGTACATATTAAAAAATTCATCACTCCAGATAATAATGGACACACGATACAATTGGTTGTTGATGTCTTCCCTAAAGAGTCGCAAGAAAAAATTGTGACTGAAGCTAAGCCGAAAATTCCAGAAGAGAAAAAAGTCTTGCCGCCCGTTGTGAAAACAGTTCCGAAAGTTGTGCCACCAGAAGTGCATAAAGTTGTGCAAGCGCAAAAGCAAAAATTACAGCCCACTATTCAAGCGCCACCAGCAAATAAACCACACACAGTCGTGGTTGTCATAGACCCAGGTCACGGTGGAAAAGATCCTGGTACCGTGAGTTCGCACAGTGAGAAAGAAAAAGATGTCGTGCTTAATATTGCTTTACGCTTAATGGATAAAATTAACAAAGAACCCAATATGCGCGCGGTATTAACACGTAACGGTGATTATTTTGTGTCATTGCGCGATCGTTTAAAGCTCGCACGCAAAGACAAAGCCGATTTATTTATTTCTATTCATGCAGACTCATATTCACGCGAACAATTCAGCGGCGTTTCTGTATATGCGCTCTCTAAACATGGCGCGACCAGTGAAGCTGCGCGTTGGTTAGCGCGACGTGAAAATTTTTCAGAATTGGGCGGCATAGAGTTTGGTGACTTAGTCGATAAAAGCTATATTCTACGTTCTGTGTTAATTGATCTCGCGCAAACTGCAACCATTACGGATAGCTTGTATTTAGGCAGACATGTCGTCAAAGAGTTAGGCAAAGTTGCAAAATTACATAAATCCTGGGTGGAGCAAGCACCTTTTGTGGTATTGAAATCACCGGATATCCCCTCGATATTGGTCGAAACAGGTTTTTTAACGAATCCTACTGAAGAAGAACGATTGAGCGATCCTGCTTATCGCGATAAACTAGCGCAAGCTTTAGTAAACGGTATTCATCATTATCTTATTCTGCATCCTATAGTTGGTGTTTAACATGCAACGAATTACAAAATTAAGTTCTACGCTGGCCAATCAAATTGCCGCAGGCGAAGTGATAGAGCGTCCTGCGTCTGTCGTCAAAGAATTAGTCGAAAATAGCTTAGATGCCGGCGCAGATAAAATCCATTTAGACATTGAGCAAGGTGGCGTGCGTTTAATTCGCGTGCGTGACAATGGCAGTGGTATTCATCAGGATGATTTAGAGCTGGCAGTCAAGCGACATGCGACCAGTAAAATCCACGAGTTTGATGATCTAGAGAAGATTGCAACGCTTGGATTTCGCGGCGAAGCCTTAGCCAGTATTGGATCTGTTTCACGGTTGGTTTTATCTTCCGCGATGGAAAATCAATCCGGTTGGCAAATCACCACGCAAGGCAGCGATGAAGCGCCAGAGCTTGCGCCTACCGCGCATCCTAAAGGCACAACGATTGAAATCCATGATTTATTTTTTAATACCCCTGCGCGCCGCAAATTTTTGCGCGCTGAAAAAACAGAATTCGATCATATTGATGAAGTGATAAAACGTATTGCTTTGAGTCAATGGAATGTGAGTTTTACGCTCAAACATAATCAGCGTTTAGTGCGTCAATATCACGCCGCACACACAGAGGCAGAACGAGCGCAGCGCGTAGGCAGTTTGTGTGGCACAGCTTTTGTTGAAAATGCCGTTAAAATCGAGGCGGAAGCGGCTGGATTAAAACTGTCAGGTTGGATTGCATTGCCAACTTTTTCACGCAGTCAGGCGGATTGTCAGTATTTTTATGTTAACGGTCGTGTGGTGCGAGATAAATTAGTCAGTCATGCAGTGAAACAAGCTTATCACGATGTCATGTATCAAGATCGTTTTCCCGCATTTGTCTTATTTCTTGAAATTGCACCGCAACAAGTCGATGTGAATGTGCATCCGACTAAACATGAAGTGCGTTTTCGAGAAAGTCGTTTGGTGCATGATTTTATTTGTCGTAGTATTCTAGATGCTTTGTCAAGCATACGTCCTGGGCACACTGAAGAGGCCGTCACAGAATCTGTCTCGGCGGTTGAAACAACGGCAGCACCGGCTCAAACATACACAGCACCAACCATGCCACGCTCAATACAAACGTACACACCCACACCGAATCGCGGTGGATTTATCCGCGAACAACAAGTGATGCCTTTGAAAGTACGCGAGCAAATGGCTGTTTATGAAAAGTTAACGCAAACGAGCGATAAAGTAGCGACAGCAGAAAAAGAAATCCCCCCGCTAGGTTTTGCACTTGCCCAGCTACACGGTATTTACATCTTAGCAGAAAACAAACAAGGGTTAATTTTAGTCGATATGCATGCCGCACATGAGCGGGTAGTTTATGAGCGTCTGAAGAAAAACTTAGCCGATAAAAAAATTGTCGTGCAACCTTTATTAATTCCTATCACAGTTACGCTGAGCGAACGAGAAGTCAGTTGCGTGGAAAATCAGCAATCCTTGTTTCAACAGTTGGGGCTGCGTGTTGAGCGTCTCAGCCAAGATGTGATTGTTGTGCGAGAAGTGCCGGATTTTTTGCGGGAAGGTGATGTAGAGCAATTAATTCGCGATATCGCGACTGATTTATTGATCCATGAAAAAAGCACACGAATTGATGAATATTTCGATAAAATTTTAGGATCCATGGCATGTCACGGCGCAGTACGTGCTTCGCGACGATTATCACTACCCGAAATGAATGCCTTATTGCGTGACATGGAAAATACAGAAAATAGCGGTCAATGTGTGCATGGCAGACCGACATGGACACAAATGTCATTACAGGAGTTAGATAAATTATTTTTGCGCGGAAGGTAATCGTGACAAACAAAGTTGAAAACAAACTTTTTTGTCTCATGGGCCCAACCGCTTCTGGTAAGACTCAATTAGCTGTTGAATTAGTACAGCACTTTCCTTTTGAAATTATCAGTGTTGATTCCGCTATGGTGTATCGCGGCATGGATATAGGTACCGCTAAACCAGACGCTGCCACTTTAAAAATTGCACCGCATCGCTTGTTGGATATTCGTGATCCTGCTGAAGCCTATTCTGCTGCGCAATTCCGTGAAGATGCATTGCGTGAAATAGATGACATCATTGCGCATGGCAAAATCCCATTATTAGTCGGTGGTACCATGTTGTATTTCAGCGCGCTACAAAAAGGCTTGGCGCCATTACCTTCTGCAGATCCAGAATTGAGAGCAAAATTAAACGCAGAAGGGATAGAAAAGAGCTGGCCTGTCCTGCACGAACGATTGCTTCAGATTGATCCGCTTGCTGCAAAACGTATTCATCCACATGATAGCCAACGCATTCAGCGCGCATTAGAAGTTTATGAATTAACCGGTAAATGTTTAACGGATTGGCAACAAGAAGGCACGTCACCACTTTCACAATATCAAATTTCATATTTAGCGGTTTCACCTGTCGATCGTGCAGTGTTACATGAGCGCATCGCTACACGATTTTCTCAGATGTTAGAAGCGGGTTTTATCGATGAAGTCAAAACACTCTTCGCGCGCTGCGATTTAAATTTAGAAACACCAGCCATTCGGTCAGTCGGATATAGACAAGTGTGGAAATTTTTATTAGGAAATTTGACGTTGGAAGAGATGCGCGAAAAAGGCATTATAGCCACGCGTCAATTAGCCAAACGACAGCTGACTTGGTTGCGTCATTGGCCGCAGACCGTTCAATGGTTTGATAGCTTGTCAGAGAATTTATTTGAGCAAGTTAAAAATAAAATACATAGAATCATTGACTTATAGTTCCCCCTAAATGGTATATACTAATGTAAGGTATCAACCACTTAAGGAGAGCAGTCATGAAGAGTAATGGCACTTATACAAAGCTATGCCCAGTTTCATTTGGGATTGCGCTAGGCATTACGAATGGAATAGCGATGATGATATTGGCTTGGGTATCAGGCCATATTGGGACTGGTACTGATGTAGTGCATTTGGTTTCAACGTTTTATGCCGGTTATTCAACTTCAATAGGCGGCGGATTGATTGGTGGTTTCTGGGGATTGGTCGGCGGTTTTCTTTTTGGGTTTATCACAGTTTTAATTTATGACTGTTGTTTGTCTTGTGTCTGTCGTTTAGGAGTCAAATCAAAACGCAAAGAAAAATAATTTTAATCTTCCAGTGTCATGAAATGAGCGCTAATAGTAGCGCTCATTTTTATTAAATATTATTTCGCAACAAAAGGATTGACGGAAGGTTGCGCAACTTGCTCAGGATAAAATTGCACAATTTTTTTCAGTAATAAAGGATTTAATCTTCTTCGAAATTCAGGTGTGAGCGTTACAGCAGCCACTACTTTTTGTATGGGCCAAATGCCTTGAGGGCAGAGATAAATAATTTGACCTTCTTCGCTGAGTTTATATTCAACGGCATCATTGGGATCTGTGTTTGTACCACATTGATCTGCGATATCTGTAAATTTAACTAGTGTTGTGCCTTGTACGGTTCTATCAATATCATAATGCATGAAGATATTTCGGTTAACAGTCATGGCAATCAGCCAAGCAGCAGCAAGACCGATTATTGTCCATAAGAGTAAGGGAAAATTTTGCATGGAGTCATTCCTTGAGTATAGTATCCGATAGTTGATTGTATTATAAAAAAGAATAGGAGAGAAATACAGTGAAAGAAGTCATACACTCAGAAAATGCGCCTCAGGCAATTGGTGCTTATTCACAAGCAATCAAAGTTGGTAAAACAGTGTATTTATCAGGCCAAATTCCGCTAGATCCGGCAACAATGATACTAGTGGATGGCGATATAGCTGTGCAAGCTGGGCGAGTCTTTGGAAATTTGCAAGCGGTGGCTAAAGCTGCAGGTGGGACACTGGATGATGTCGTCAAGCTAACGGTGTTTTTAGTGGATTTGTCTCAGTTTGCTGTTGTGAATGAAGTGATGAAAAAATATTTTAAGCAGCCTTTCCCGGCGCGCACCACTATTCAAGTAGCGGCTCTGCCTAAAGAAGTCCCGATTGAGATAGATGCGATTATGGTTTTGAATTAAGCATGCGCATGGTTTTCAGGATATTTAAGGATTCATATAATTGGAAATCATCGTGTGCTAATGACGCTAAAGTAGGTTGAACCGCGACATTTTTGCCATCTAGTGATATGTTCGCCAGATGGTCTTTTAATTGCATTTCGCGAATGGGTTCAATGTCTGCAGTGCTATCTTCTTTCCCCACTTTATATTCAGGCACATAAATGTCCGGTATGATGCCTTGGTTTTGTATGATGCGACCAGACGGTGTGTGATAGAGAGCGGTTGTTAATTTAATCGCATGCGTGTGATCTAAAGGTAAGACTGTTTGCACAGAACCTTTCCCGAAACTGGTTGTGCCAACAATCATGGCGCGACGATAATCTTGTAACGCACCGGCGACAATCTCAGAAGCAGAAGCAGAACCTTCATTAATGAGAACAATCAGAGGTGCTGCGTCTAAAAGATCATGGCCTTTTGAGATAGCTCTGTATTCAGCCTCAGGCACGCGACCTTCTGTGTACACGATTAATTTATTAAAATCTTTTATTTTTTCGCTATCAAGAAATACGTCAGCGACAGTAACAGCAGTTTCTAATAAGCCACCGGGATTATTGCGCAAATCTAAAATCAATCCATTTAAGTGACCACCTGCTTGTTTCTTTAAATTAGTAATAGCAGTGATGAGTAAATTTGTTGTCGGTTCTTGGAATTGGCTTAAGCGGATATAGCCGTAATTATCGTCTAGCATTTTACTTTTAATGCTATCGATGTGAATGATGTCGCGAATTAAATTAAATTTCATGGGATCTGTGACGCCTTTGCGAATCACAGTCAACAGCAGTTTAGTGCCTTGTTTGCCGCGCATCTGGTCAACCGCTTCATCTGTTGTCATTTGATTAATGGGTATGTTATTTAAGGCAACAATATAATCGCCTGATTTAATGCCAGCTTTAAAAGCGGGTGTGTCATCGATAGGCGTTACAACTTTCAGCACGCCAAATTCTGTGGTGACTTCTATGCCGATGCCGCCGAACTCACCGTTGGTAGTGACGAGTAATGCTTTATAAGCATCTTCATCCAGATATTCAGAGTGCGGGTCTAAATTGCCAACCATGCCACGTATTGCATTTTCTAATAATTTTTTTTCATTAATCGGTTTAGCATATTCTTTTTTGATGACAGAAATGGTATCGACAAAGCGATTGATATCTTCTTCTTGTTGAGCAGAGAGCGGTTCGTGGGATGAATCAACATCCAGTGGAAATGCGGGGACTAACCAAGAGTTCAGACAAACAAATACAGCAAGGCTAAAGAGTCTTCTGAACGTAGAGCGTATGTGGTTTGTCATATGGGGGTACCTAAAATAGGTGCTCTATCTATTTATTATAATGCATTTTGAGGAATTACTTGGGTTAACGGGCTTTATCCGCACCATTTTTTCGAGTCTAGGAGGGTGCCTTGATGACGTATTTCAAAATAGAGGCTAGGGCTGTTGTAGCCGCCGCTGTCGCCTAAGGCGGCTATCACATCACGTGCCTTGATAATTTGTCCTGCCTGCGCAAATAGGGCTTGGTTGCGCGCATACAGGCTCATATATCCATCTCCATGATTAATAATGATTAACAAGCCAAACCCGCGTAACCAGTTAGCAAACACGATTTTTCCAGCCGCGATAGCATGTACAGGGGTGCCTTCTGGGGCAGGAATAATGAGTCCTTTCTGATGGGGGTCAGGGCCAGTGGCATGAAATCCATCAACTGGCCACTTCAGTTTGCCGCGTAATTGGTTGAAAGGGTGAGTGGAGGGCAATTGTGCTTCGGCCACCATGGAATTCAACATATCTTCCAATGTTTTTTGATTGGCAGTTAAAGAGGTCAGCTCTTGCTGCTTGACTAGCGTTTCTTCATTCAGCAAAACAAGCACTTGTTGTCGTGAAGATTGTGCATCTAATTGTTCGTCGCGTTGTTCTTGAATTTGCTGTAATAATTTTTTCTGTGCGTCCGCATGTTGCTCAATGGCAACAACGGTGTCGTGATAAGTCTCTAGCATTTTTTTGATGTCAGCCATTTTTTGTAAATGACTGCGATTGAGATATTGATAATAATAGACGTGCCGACTGAGCGTATTAATATTATCGGGATTTAAGAGTGTTTTCAGTGCTTGCATTTGGCCAAGTTGATAACTCATGCGCAAATGATCTGCGACAATGTTCTGTTGTTTTGTGAGGCGTAAAATAAGGAGTTGTTGTCGTTTCTTTAATGTATCCAGGGTCGCTTGTTCGCTACCCAACTGTAGTGTTAAAGCCGTGATTTTTTGCGTGAGTAAATTAATTTTCATTTCACTGGTTTGTAATTGGCTTTGATAATTAGATTGTTTTTGTTGCGCGTCATTCAAGGTGGATTGGATTTTTTGAATTTTTCCAGTGACGCGTAGCAGTTCAGCTTTTTTATCAGTGTCAGTTGAAGGTGCGGCGAAAGCGAGATTGCTCATCAGAAAAAAGCTGATAAGCAATAAAAAAATATTTTTACTTTTGCAACGCCGTGACATAAACAATCCTTGTACCATTTGGGCTAGTGTAGCCGTCACTCCGATGAGAGTTCAAGTAATGACTTGCCTGTCATTTCTGGTGGTGGTGTAAGCCCCAACAGATAGAGCATTGTGGGTGCAATGTCTGACAATATACCATGTTTTTTGCTGACTTTCGCTTTTCTTCCAACGTAGATTAATGGCACAAGTTCACTGGTATGTGCCGTGTGGGGCTGGCCAGTTTTATCGTCAAACATCATTTCTGCATTGCCATGATCTGCTGTGATCAGTGCTTCACCGCCGACGTCTTGTAATGCGCGGATGATTTTATCAAGGCAGGTGTCTATGGTTTCTATAGCTTTCACCGTCGCGTCAAAGTTTCCGGTATGGCCAACCATATCTGGATTTGCAAAATTACAAATAATTACATCATATTTTTGGTGGCGAATTTCTTCGACTAATTTGTCGGTGAGTTCAAATGCGCTCATTTCGGGTTGTAAATCATAAGTCGCGACTTTGGGTGAGGGAATCAAAATACGGTCTTCATCCGGATAAGCTTTTTCAATGCCGCCATTAAAAAAGAAAGTGACGTGTGCATATTTTTCAGTTTCTGCAATACGTAACTGTTTCAGTCCTAACTCACTCAAGTATTGCGCTAAAATATGTGTTAATCGTTCGGGTGGAAATGCGATGCGTATTTTAAACGTCGAGTCATATTCCGTTAAGGTCACAAACGCGTGTAGTTTAGGCCAAGCTTCGCGTTTAAAACCATCAAATGACTGATCAATAAAAGCATGCGTCAATTCACGCGCGCGATCTGCCCGAAAATTCATAAAAATAACTGTATCACCAGATTGTATTGTGACAGGTGACTCACCTTCTGATTGTATGCGAGTCGGTTTGACAAATTCATCATTTTCACCGCGATTATAAGCCAGCTGCAAACCGGTGATAGCATCGGCTGCTTGAAAGTCTGCTTTTGCCAGCGTCAACAAATCATAAGCTTTTTGCACGCGCTCCCAGCGTTTGTCTCTATCCATAGCGTAATAGCGCCCTACCAGAGACACAATTTTCCCGCACTTTAATTTATTGCAGAGCGCGCTTAAGGTTTCTAGTGATTTTTTGGCACTGCAAGGCGGTGTATCACGGCCATCTAAGAAAGCATGAAGATAAACATTTTTCGCTTGTTTTTTTGCGGCGAGTTCGAGTAAGGCGGCAATTTGTTTTTCGTGACTATGCACACCGCCTGGTGACAGTAGGCCGAGAATGTGAATACTTTTATTTTGTTGAGTGGCTTCAGAGATGGCTGTGGTGAGAACCGGATTTGTAAAAAACTCTCCATCAGCGATAGCTTGATCAATCCTTGTCAAATCCTGGTGAATCACGCGCCCGGCGCCCATGTTGAGATGGCCAACTTCAGAGTTTCCCATTTGGCCTTCTGGCAACCCCACACACCGGCCAGATCCAGAGATTAAGGTATGTGGATACATTGCCCAGAGAGAATCCCAGTGTGGTTTGTTTGCGGCTGCAATCGCATTCGCTTTTTTTTCTTCTCTATATCCCCAGCCATCGAGAATAATCAGGGCGAGTGGACGAGGTCGTGTTGGCATGGTGAGCTATCCTTTAAAACAGAGGGGTATTATTCAGGAAACTAGGTTAGAAAAAAAGTGTTTACTAGATTTTCCCTCACCCAACCCTCTCCCACAAAAAGATCTGTGTTCTTCTATAAGATCGTTGGTGGGAGAGGGCTACTGCTTTAGCCCTCTCCCGACAACTGACTTTAATAAGAACACAACTTTTTATTTCGGGAGAGGGTTGGGGGAGGGTAAGTTTGGCATCTACATTCTTCTATTGGCTTCTCCTGTCTCTAAGGATAAACTAAAGAGAACTAATATAACTAGGAGAGTAGGTTCCATGATTCAACAGAAGAATTTGCTCTTCTTTGCTCTCTTCATCATGTTAAGTACTCTCACGCAAATAGGCTATGCTGATGAAGCTTACACGCCTGTGCAAAGCGCCGACCCCTTAGAAAAATTCAACCGTGCTATGTATCACTTCAATGAATTTGTCGATAAAGTGATTTTAAAACCCGTTGCAACTTTGTATAACGATATCATTCCTAAGCCAATCGCAAAAGGAATAAGCAATTTTTTTAATAATGTGGATAATATTCCCACTGTGATTAATGACGTATTGCAATTTAATTTTTATCAAGCGACCAGTGATCTTTGGCGTCTGGGTTTGAATACAACGGTAGGACTCTTAGGATTTATTGATGTTGCGACACCTATGGGGTTGGAACGTAATACAGAGGATCTAGGATTGACGTTTGCCCAATGGGGATGGAAGAACTCTACCTATGTTGTGTTGCCATTCTTGGGACCTTATACGATTCGAGATGGTATCGCATGGCCGATCAATTATGAATATTTCACGATTTATCCCTATATTTATCCGATTGAAACACGCTACCAGATTTATGGAACAGGTGTTGTTTCGCGCAGAGCAGAACTTTTACACTATCAAGATGTGATGGAACAAGCGTCATTGGATAAATATGTCTTTATGCGTGATGCTTACTTGCAGCATCGTACTTATCAAATTGAGCGCAACAAAGAATTGGGAAATCCCTATCTCTA
>CAJCIZ010000226.1 GCA_903970525.1 Myxococcales bacterium
ATCCAACAAAAAATTCAACAAGAATTGCATTTTCGTAACTAATCAATAACTCATTCATTTACAGTAAAATTTATGATCCAACAGCAATTTGGGATTTCATTTAACACGTGTAAAGTGGCTTACATGGCAGAAAAAGGTGTCATCTTTACTGAAAAATGCCGTCTAGGTTATCGGATAGAAGATTTTTCCAGTCACCCATTTATTTGCTTTTTTTTAAAATAATTGAAACCCGACGCATTAATATTAGTTACAGCGGAATGCTTAACTTTGGCATATGAGATAGAAAAAGAAATTTAGAATATATATAACGTCACTATTGACCTTGTTACAGGGAATCGGCTAAATTCAATAATAACACAAGGGGGTAATAGACTGATCGTCCGCGTCATGCGTGGGCATTGGTTTACCCTGTGTGTAGGTTCTTAGCCGTACCTCCTGTAACAGAAAGCTGGTGACCCACGCTAATTTTTTATGGATACCACTAGAGAAAAGTTACTTCATACACCCTTAGAGGATTTACCTTTAAGCGCTGACTGCAAAAAAGGTCTGAAAGACATTAAGATTAATTCATTGGAAGCGGTCGCTCAAGTTAGCTGGCAGGATATAAGGGCTCATAAAAGATTTAGCTATTTGTGGTTTAACGAATTGGTTAAATTCCTCGACAAAAATGGACTGCTTTACCTGCTTGATGGCACGAGATAATCGACCATACTTTACACGATATAATAAAGGTCAATATGAGCGACCATTTTAACGAGCCAGCTTTTGACGTTTTGAACCACCCGGTCTGGAAATGGCTTATTGTTAAAATGATTGCGCATACTTTTTTTAGATATATTCTCTGCTCTTTCCGTCTTGATATGGTTTGAAATAAATTCGTATAAGTAAGAATTGAATTTAGTATAGATGACCTTGACTTCAAGCATAACCCTGAAAAAGAACATCAATTCAGCCAGCGTTACCGCAACGTTGAAATAGAATTTTGAAGGTGACTCGGGATTTGTCGCTTTAAAGTTTTGGAGATATAATTTTTCCCGCTGTTCAAGATAGTTCAGCTCAGCTTCCAGACTTTCCACTACAGAGATTTTAAGTGACTGGACCCTGGAATCATAAGGCACTTTCGCATCTACCCTGACCTGACGAAATAACTTTAAAATATACAGCAAGTCCTGTTGTTGTTCCTGAAAGCTACCTTCGCCCAAGGTAAATCTTTCCAAATATTTGATAAAATAAGCATATACATATATGCTGTTAAAATCAATAGTGACAAAAAGTTTTAATATTTCAAGATTCATATCTGCAGGCCTGGGGTCGCTGAAAGCTTTTATAAGCGCCTCGATTGCAAAAACAAGATAATCCAGTTGTTTCCACGTTTTCATTTGAAAACGGCCTTCACTCTGGTCTAACTGATTAAAATCTGCGATCAATTTTATTAATTCATGGTCAAGATTTGTTTCGTGCAGTTTAGTCAACAGCTGGTTATTGGTTAACACGTGTCCCTTTTTATACCATTCGAGATAGCTATAGGGTAATTTTGCTTCGAAATCAAAGTAATCAGAAAAATAGTATTTCAGGTGCTCAAGTAATCTAAATGTTTCCGTTAATAAATAGTCAAAAATTGCGGGGCTTACGAGGTCAACATTTTTATCTTCGAAGCCGGACACTTCATCTGCAAGATATGCCAGTTGGGATTGGATATTAACAATATATTTGTTCTTTTCAGGGTCATCATGCCTCTGATAAAAATCTTCCTCGATTTCCCATCTCATTGCCTGAACAATTTCCGACACAAAAGAAGTTAATTCATCTTTTTCTGCATTGGATATATCTTCAAAATTGTAACCCTGATAGGTTTGTACAAATCCTTTAAGTTTAGTAAGTGTAGCGGCCATAATATTACATCCCTTTCCTTTAAACTATACAAACTGTGTTTAAAATATGCCCTAATTGCTTTTTTGATGGTAGAACAAATTTTATGCTAAATTTTATCACATGTGATAAAATTGTATTGCCTATAAAGAAAAATCTGCGTTTTCAAATTGGGTGGCTAATTTCCTGCAACCTTAAGCCACTTGACCGGAGTTGATGATTTTAGGTTATTTGTTGAAAAACAGGTATTATAATGATAGATTCCAGTGCATTTATCGAGCGTGTTAACCGCACAGCAAAATTGTCTCCGCCCCTTTCAAATATTCTTTTCGAAGGGGTTAGGATCAACAGGTTTGAACCACAAGAAACGCTTTTATCACCGGGTAACTATGCCAACTCAATTTACTTTGTTCAGAGCGGTGTAGTAAGAGGGGCAATAGAAGGAAAAAAAGATAAAGTTTCGACCTGGTTTAAACAGGAGGGTTCTATTATTATACCGCAAGGGCTTTTTAATGACAAACCAAGTGATGAGTATATAGGTGCAGTAATCAATACTACACTATTATCAATTCCACTAAAACACATCCAAAAAGTAATGATCAGCCATCCTGAAATGACGGAAATAATCCTGTTATTAATAGCCGAATTTAGTAGTGAAAGTCATTATAGAGAAAAACTATTACGTATCCCTTCTGCGAAAGGCCGCTATGATTTCTTATCAAGAAATGAGGAATTCATTTTAAAACGAGTACCTCATTTTATGATAGCATCTTACATCAGTGTCTCTACTGAAACATTTAGCCGTCTTCACAAAGGCCTTCCTTATTGAGGTTCCATAACTTTTAATACAGGTTACTTCACCCAATTTAATATGGTACAACGTTAATTTGATATTGTAGCTCAACTTTACATCGAAACTTTTAAAATAACTTTGCCGGATTTTTCACCAATCAGAATTTTAACAACACTGCTAAATTTATTGATTTACAATAACTTTTTGTAAGAAGAAAACGAATAATTTAATATGGTAAACCGGATAATTTCATATTGAAGGTCAATAAATCTAAGGTTAATATCATCGTAGCTTTAACAATCAAAATGTTAAAGAAATGGATACGGTATTAAAAACGTATGAAATTAAGGAAGCGGAATTGGAAGAACCATCCATTATTCCAAATACCTTACTAGAGGATTATTCCGAATTCCTGCTAAAGTCCGGGCTTGTTTACTATACCAAAACCCCATACTTGTTCGTCACAGGTGAAATAATAGACTGCGAATGGGCCCTTTATATTTCTGTTATAAAAAAGGACTTCGAAAAATTATTTCATATTCTTTTGCCGATCCTAGTTGATTACAACCTGTCCTTTTCAATTCCTGAAAACAGCGAGGCGCATACCCAAATTCTCGATGGTTCCTTTGGACTTAGCAATGTTGGAAAGGTGATCACTTTACATGCTAAAGACAATACCACTACCTCCAACATTGCCAATTTAATTATTGAAATAACAACATCATTTTCAGGTGTAGAAGTCCCTTTCGCCCATCATCTTGCAGGATGTGTTTATACAGAAAATTTAAAATCGCCAAAGGACATCAAAACCTGGCCATTTTCTCATATCAAAAAGCCGGTAAAACAAATTCAAAAGAAAAAAATCAAGAACTATTTATTGGTAAATCAAATTAAAGGAGATGCCAAAGGGAATGTATATAAATCATTGAACCTTAAAAATTGGTTAAATATTCAATGGTGCATCGTTAAAGAAGGGAAACTTAACCAATGTTCAGATTATTATGGCAGAACAATAAAAGATCGTTTACAATGGCAATTTGAACTACTGACCAAATTGTCCGGGTTGGCTCCACTTCCAAAAGCGTTGGATTTTTTTATGGTGGGAGGAGATGCTTATTTGGTAATAGAGTTTATAAAAGGAAATAACCTGAATGATCAGATCACTTCGTTACAGCAAGGAAACATTTGGCGCTCCTTAGAAACTGTGACAAAACGGAGATTGGTTAGATACATTCTTGAAATCCTATACATTATTGAATCTCTCCATATTCGGAAAATCGTACACCGGGATATTAACCCTGGAAACTTCATGGTTAAAGAGGATGATACTATTACAGCCATAGACATTGAATTAGCCTATGACATTAATCAAAACCCTATCGCACCGCCGTTTTCCTATGGTACAGCCGGATATATGTCGCCACAACAACAAAACCTATTGCTTCCAGAGATTGCGGATGATATTTATGGGCTTGGTGCGCTCATTGTTAAAATAATGACTGGCATATCGCCGGGAAAATTCAATAATTCACAGCAGCTATTCCACCAGTTAAATTTTTTTATCGGGAATACGACAGTCACTTCGATGATTGCTAATTGCATGAATCATAACCATGCTAACAGGCCAGAAATAAAATCTATCAGGCATACAATAGAAGTTTATGATGCACTCCTGTTAACAAATCAGGATAAAGTCGCCGATTCAATGTATAATCTTTCAGATTTTTATTTAAGACAAACTATACAAACAGGATTAAATGCTTTGGGAGGTGTAATGCTGGATTGTATAGGTAAATGGCAATTTAAAAGCGATATACCAGAAAATCATATAAGCAATGAACTAAAAGCTTACCATCCCTCAAGCAGCTTTGCAAATGGTTCATCAGGTGTGCTTTACTTGATAGCCAAAGCTGAAGTACTAAACTTTGATTTGGTTGATCTCCAACAGCTAATATTGTCAAGCTATGAAGACTTCAAAGGTTCTTTACCAACCGCTTTTTCCATAGGAGGACTATTTTCAGGAAATTTAGGTGTCGCGATTGCGATCAACGAATTGATTTTTAATGGATTGCTGGAAGATACAATATATAACAGCAATCTGATTTATCAGTTAGCCTCCTCAACGGTTACTGGATTAAATATTGGAAGTGGAATAGCTGGTAAGGGGCTTGTTTATCTAATGCTTTCACAAAACCCACATTTTCCATCCTGTTATGAAGAACTTTGCCAAATTACCGCCATTCTTATTAAAGAACAAAACAAAGACGGGTCGTGGAATATTAAAAGGGACGACCTCACCAAAGGCGTAAAACTATTCGGGTTCAACTATGGAATAGCAGGAATTGTGTATTTCTTGATTGAATTTAACGCAAAATATGAAGACAGTAGAGTAAGGAATGCGATCATTAAAGCATTAGATTATTTGCTGAAAGTAAGAAAAGAGAGTAACGGAAAACTCGTTTGGACGATCAGCCCAATTAACGGAAACTTTGATCCATGGTTGGAACATGGGTTTTCCGGGGTAGCCTTAACCTTCATTAAAGCCTACCAATTAACAAATGATTTAAAATACCGGGAAGCAGCCGAGGATGTACTGTTTAGTCACCCAAAATATATTTCCAGCAATTATTTAACGTTGTCCAATGGTTTGGCAGGCTTAGGAGAGATTTATCTGGTAGCCTACAAAATATTTAAGAATCAGGAATGGTGCGACCGCGCAGCACATATTGCCGCTTTGCTTATGCATACCAGCAGGGATTCCAATTCGGAAACTTATTGGTTAGATGGCAATCTTACCATTCCAAACCCTGGTTTGATGGATGGAAGTACAGGAATTCTGCATTTCCTCATGCATTTTTCAAGACCAGATAAAATTGATTTCTTCTTTAATTAAGCGTTACGTCATGAAAAGAATAGTAATCATCGACTTCATCTCAGCTTTGCTAATTCTGCTTTTCTTATATACCAGTTTTAGCAAAATATTTGATCTATGGTATTTCAAATATGATTTATCTAAGCAGCCATTTCCTTTATGGCTACAGCAAATATTTGTTTGGCTGATTCCAACCATAGAAATCATTATTGCAGTTTGCCTGATTTTCAGAAATACGAAGAAATGGGGATTTTACTTAGCCTTAGGCCTGATGGCAATTTTTACTGGATATACCATTGCAATTTTAATGCATGTTTTCCCTTATGTTCCCTGTGGTTGCGGTGGTGTAATCAGAACGCTGACCTGGCCTCAGCACTTATTTTTCAATGTTGCAGTTGTGGGTTTAATTGTAACGGCATTGATCCTGGAAAAGAAAAAATTAAACGATCACGTTCCGTCAAAAATTATCAGACGGAACTTATAAAAATATTTCACGCGCGGAATCAGGTTGAAGACCAATCCTGGTAAAATTGGTCACAGTTTATAAAACTTAATTTTAAAAAAATGAAATCAATTCGATTGGCCCTCGTGGCCTTAGCAGCAATCTCAGGTATCGGCGGCGCTTTTGCATCAAGCCACAAAAAACCTGCTGGCGGAACAACCTATTATGCGCATAAAATCAGCGCAACACAAAGTGTATGGGTTGCGTCAAAACCCGGAGGTCTTTGTAACCAGTCATCAGACCTGGCTTGCACCATTACTTCAACCAGTTCCAATGTTACATCATTGGCACCTAACACCTTTCCGGCACAATATACCGTTGTAAGTGGCAACGGCGAAGCCAGGAATTAATTTTTCTAAGCACTAACCAGTAGGAGATTATTGGTTAGTGCTTAATTACTTTCGAAGTTCTCTTTCTATAAGTGCAGTCAATTGTTGCCCATTGTCATTACTTGGATTTTCAGGTATTGTAGTTAGCAATCCATTTTTCCCAATTAAAATAAAATATGGGCCACCATCAATATTATAGTATTTTGAAATGGGATGATTAAATGCTTTTCCCTCAGTAAATAAATTGATACCATAGTCAGAAGTGTACCTGCCCGACTTGACACTTTTGACCCACGTACTTTTATCTCTATCATTATTTACAGTAAAGAACACCACCTGCTTACCTTGAAATTTCTTTTCAACTTTTTCTACAAATGGCTTTGCCGTTGCGCAGCTCCCACAGCCGGTAAACCAAAAATCTATTAATATTATTTTCCCCTTATAATCAGAAAATCGATAGGTTTTGCCGGAAGTGTCTGGAAGAGAAAAATTGAAAGCTTTTGCTCCGGGCTGTCGGTGTGATTTTAGCTCATATAGTAAATTTTTAAAACAAGCGATTTTTAAGATATTTAACGTTGAATCAACATAAGGCAACACACTTCCGCTTGAATCTAACTGAGGAATAATATAGTTCATTAGTAATCTTTCTCTTAAACCGCCCTTATAGCTACTCATGAGGTAATGATAATAACTGCTTTTGCTAAAGGGTCTGTTCATTTTATAACAGGAATCCAAATTGTATTTTTCTGGAAGTCCCCAGTAAGTATAATTTGAAGAATATATCAAAATATCCTTTTTATTAAATTCAGAAAGGGCCAAATACCTCTCAGGTATTTGACTTTTATATTTAGAAAGTGAAGAAATTGCAATTCTCCTTTCTGAATCTGACATATTTGTAAGTCCGTTACTTCTTGCAAATAAATCGCCGAGACAATCAGCCTTCAATAAATTAAAAGCGTCTGGAGAAATATATTTTTTGTTACGCTCAATTAACGCTATTTTTTCTAAAAATGAAGAATCTTGTTTTTTGTAGCGAATTAAAACATCCTTTGGGTTGTCATATGCAAATCCTCCTGAATACTTACTGGAAATTATATTTAACTGTTGTGAAAGTTTAAATTTTCTTGCCCCTTTTCCGCTAAAAGTATATTTCCCATTTTGTTCAATTAACTTTATTTTATCGCATTTCTCAATAATATAATTAGTTAACAATAAACGATTTAACTTATTCGCATCGGCCGATTTAGGTATTCTCTGTTTAAAAGAAACGTCAATGAGTAGTGGATGATTAGTAACTGGTAGGCTCAAATGGAAACAATGATTGTTAAGTGTACAACTAAATTCATTGTCGAACATACTTAATGGATAGCCGTATTCACTGACGTTAATATTCACGATATCGCCATCATTTAAAGAATTCATTTTTCCTGAAATTAACACACTTCTGTTCTGTGCATGACTATATCCTATTATTAAAAAGGATACTAAAATCAAAATCATTACCTTTTTCATATTTATCGTTGATTTTGTTGAATACCACTTACATCAATTTCGTTATCTGGAATGGGCATGGCGTACCTGGGATCGTTCGGCGGCAACGTATAGATAGTCCCATTTAACACCCTTTTAAGGGTGATTGCAAATTGTGTTTCTTTATTCAAACGCCGGAGATCAGTCCACCGAAGGCCCCTAAACAGCAATTCTTTTCGTCGCTCGGTAAGAATTTCATTTAAGGCAATGGTAGATGAAGTTGCGGTGTAAGGCACAAAGGTTCCCGTTTTCCACCGTGTGACAAGCATAGTGTTCAGGTCTTTTAATGCCGCTGAGGTATTACCTGCCCTTGCGTTGCATTCGGCATGAATTAAATACAATTCATCCGTTGCGATCCCGGTATAATTTAAGTCGTTGAAGTCATAAGTACCTGACCAATAAGGCAGGCCGCTATTAATCACATAACAGGTCGTTTTTCTAAGGTCATTGTTTGTGTATGAATTGAACAATGTTGAATCGGCGATTCCGAGGTAATTGGTGTTGACTATCCCATAAGGAATTTGAACAACATGGAAAATATCCTCGTCAAGATAATCTGTACTGATGGAGTATGGATTAGGTGTTAGAGTATTGTAATCAGTCAGTATATTAAACTGATTTAGGGCTGCGCCGGAAAACTGTAAAGCCTGGGGGAAATTTGCCATTGCTAGATATACCCTTGCCAATAATCCATTGGCTGCTGGTTGAGAAGGCAGCGTTTTAACGCTTGGTGTTACAGGCAACAAGCTCACGGCGGTTTGTAAATCTGAAATGATCTGACCATAACATTGCGCTTCTGTTGCTCTCACGGATTTGGTATTTAAATCTGAGGTTAGCCTTAAAGGAATGCCTAAATCTGTAGAGGCCGACTTAGTATCATAAGGCACTGCAAAAGTTTGAACTAAATTGTAAAATGCAATTGCCCTGAAAAACAGTGCGCTTCCTTTTATTTTGTTAGCCTCGGCTTGCTGGGTTTGACTTATGGCTATTTTGGACAAATAATCTAAAATGGTATTTGCATAATATACCTGCTGGTATGGCCCGCTCCAGTCATTAACATTACTGCCTGCATCATACAAGGATTTTGCCCATATATAACCGTTTTTCTCAATGGTCTGTTCATTGTTGAGATTATCAGGCGTTACGTAATAATCGTCCGATGCGATTTCCCCTAAACCAGGATCAAGATTGTTAAACGTGTTTTGATCATTTAGAATATTTTCAAGGTCGCCTAAGGTCGAGGGGACAAATAAAGCCTGATTGGGTTTAGCATTTAGAAAATTGTCTTCCTTTTTGCAGTTACTTAGTAAAACACTTATCGCTGCTGTACAGACTAAATAAAGTAAATTCTTTTTCATAATATTAAAAGTTTGCTTTAACGCCGATAGCGTAGGTTCGAGGTATTGGATATGAGGATAATGAAGAACCAACCACCAGATCAGGATCTAAGTGGTCTTTATTGGCCCTCCATAAAATGCCGATATTATCCGCATAACCATAAATTGAAATATGAGAAAAAGGCAAGCCTTTGATTTTAGACTTGTCTAACTCGTAACTAAGCCGGATATCTTTTAAGCGGATGTTATCACCATTATCAACTAACACTGACGAATATTGGTAAAATGCATCCCGGTCGGTCGTGTAAGGGGGAAGCTGAAATGATGGTACGTTTGTATTGGCTTCATCACCGGGTTTTTGCCATCTTTTAAAATAGTCGATGTTGCCAAGCCAGGGTAGCGATGAAGATGTATAAGAGTCCCTCCGGAAATAATAGTTTAACTCGTAGCTGATATTAACAGATAAGGTCAGATTTTTATAGGCGAAGTTATTACGAAAAGAACCAAAATAAGTAGGTCTTGCCGGACCGTTGTAAACCATATCGTTTATTGAAGATTGCGATATGATATCTGCATAATCGGTACTAACCTTGCCATTCAGATAACCTTGCGGATCACCAGTATCATGTGTCAAACCCGCCCAGCGGTAACTATAAATACCATACAATGCTTTTCCTGCCAAAGGGCTGATTGTACTGGCGTTACTTAATTGTATAAAGCTGCTGGAATTTATTTCTGTATTATATTGGGTAATTACATCCAGCGCATGGCTTAATAAAAAGTTTGTTGTCCATGAAAAATTCGTGGTATGAATATTTATGCTGTTAAGAACAAGATCAAATCCCTGGCCTTTAATATCGGCTGTATTTCCAAAAAAAGTAGTCAAGCCGGTTGATGGTGCTAATGGCGAATTGCCAAAAAGATCAGTGCCTTTTTTAAAGTAGTATTCAAAACTACCGGAAAGAACTTGGTCTTTTAAACCGTAATCTACACCGAGATTTATCATTCGATCTTTTTCCCAACGTAACTCGGGATTGCCTGGATTTGCTATAAAATCATAAGGGTTCCCATTGGGATAAGGATTGAAATTTGCTGGAAATTGCCTAAGGGTGGTCACTGCTGTTGCAGAAGTATTAATATTGCCGGTATAGCCATAGGTTGCCCGAAGTTTTAATTCAGGTAACCAGCCAAGGTGATAAAAGGATTCCTTACTTAACGACCAGGCTAAGCCAGTTGAAAATAACGGAACTGCTTTTTGATTGGTATTAACACCGAAAAGGTTGGATTTGTCAATTCTCCCGCTCAATGAGAAAGTGTATTTATTGTCATAAGTATAGGCTGCGTTACTGAAATAGGAAACAAAATTATTTGTTGCTTTAGTAAAACCGAGTGAAGTAGGAATTGTGCCTGATCCCGATGGGTTTAAAGGATAATTTGTCAAATAATCAATATTGGCATTACTGATTTCTGAATCTTTGTCAAAACCGTAGGCAGTATTAGCATTGGATTGATTAATGGTCTGACTTATTTCATATCCGGCGATGGCATTAATTTCGTTTTTCGAATTCCAACTATCGTTAAAATTCAATTGCGCGCGGCCCTGCTGGGCGTTAAGCGTATTTTCAGATGATTGCAAAATCCCACCAACAGGGATCGGCGTAATTAAATTACCAGAACCATCGATTTCAGAGTACCTGTTTATTAAGTTTCGAGCGTAATAAGTCGAAAGATTATAGTCATTTTCGGCATTGCCTGTTCCGTATTCATATTCGTATTTAACGTCAACACTAAAGTGTTTTAAAAACTTGTAATTAACCCCGAAATTAAGGCGGTTATCAAGTGACCGAGTAGTGTTGTCTGCGTTTTGTAGTTCTTGAAGCGGGTTATAATTCCAATCAAGGAATTTACCTGATCCCGTATTATTGATATAATTTAATGAGTAATCGTGTACTATCGGCAAACCATTCCCCTTTGCATCAACCAATTGGGCATAAGGATATATGGCATTTTTACTGGTCGTTATAATAGACGCGACAGGGCTGTTATTTAGCGCATTGGTTTGTACAAGGTTATACCCGATATTAACAGTAAGATTTTTAACAGGAGTGAAATTATAATAAGAGCTGAGTGTTAGGCGGTTATTTGAATTCCCTACCTGTGAGGCAAGGTCGTGGTCTTCGCCTAATGAAAAATAATAATCGCTTTGGTCGTTGCCACCTTTTAAGCCGAGTGAATATTGCTGATTGGCAGCATGTTGGTAAAAGTATTTCGATAGATCGTTTCTTACGTCACTATTTCTAAAAGCATTAATTTGCGAGGTAGCATCAGTTGAAGATATTAAACCTGCTTTTTGGTTTGCAAGAATTTGAACTACAGGGGAAACCGCCCGATATCCGCTGCTTAAATCGCCATTATAAGCTCCGGCCTTGTATAGCTGTTCTTCAATATCAATAAATGTACTTGATGGGAGAAAGTTAGGATTGTAATACAAATTGGGTTTATCAGCTACCGTAACATTCGCATTAAGTTCTACACTAAGCGGTTGATTTCTTTTTCCCTTTTTGGTTGTAATGACAATTACCCCGTTTCCGGATCGCGTACCCCAAATCGATGCAGCTGCTGCATCCTTTAAAACTGTTATACTTTGTACATCATTAGGGTTTAAATTATTAAGATCACCGTTATATGGGAAGCCGTCAACAACAATAAGTGGTTGGTTATTGGCAAATAAGGTACTTACACCTCTTATACTAATGTCGCTCTGCCCGGCTTGCCCGATTTCAGTATTTCTGTTAAATAATAGTCCCGATACGACGCCGTCTAATCTGCTAAGTACATCAGGGCTTGTTCGGCGGTCAACTAAATCATTATCCACCTGAACAAATGAGCCTGTGGCGCGTTCCTTTGGTAAAGTTTGGTAGCCTGTGGATACAACAACCTCACTTAACATTGAAGCATCCTGATTTAGGTAGACTTCAATCTGATCAAGGTTATTCTTGTTAAACCTGACCATTGCTGGCTTATAACCTACAAAGCTTATCCGCAATGTTCCGGATGTATCAGCAGACTGAATATGGAACCTTCCGTTTTTGTCTGCACCGGCCTTGGTGTTAAACTTTTCATTTACAATTGTCGCACCGGGAAGAGGTTTATTATCCGTTGCGGAATAAACTGACCCGAATAACCAAAATGGTGCCCTTTGTTGTGCGTGTACCTGAAGGTTTATAAAAACAGTTACTAGCAAAGGCAGTAATATTTTTATATTATGTTTTATGTGGCTTCGCTTTAGGCAAAGCAAGGCCATGACGATTTTAATCGTTAAATTTTTCATTGCATAATGGAAACGTAAGTGAATGAGTTAATAAGGAATGGAAAAAACGGCAACAAGAAGGAATTAACTAAAAACTGATCGTTGTTGCCGTTTTATTCGAATGTTCACTCCGGATGACAGATCAAATTTTTGATCGCGTTTTGGAGAGAATAAGGCATGGCTTTGCAGCTTGCAAATCCATGCGCCAGTTGTCCATTAGGCGTTATGAAACATACTGAGGTCAAAATCCCGGAGTAAATAATCAGGTCAACATCAAGATAGAACAAGCCCGTAAAAACTTTTGCGTGTTGCTGTTGGCTATTGATTATATTGCACATAATTTATATAGCCGAAGTAAATCAATTTTAACATTAGTGCGAAAATTACAAGGTTGACTATTATTATATCTCAGTTGATTTTTATAACTTTAAAACTTAATCATATCTAATGGAAGAACAGCTATTTTCAAAGAAACCTTTGTCAATGGGTCAAAAGGTAGAGCGCATACGTACCTTTAGGGGAATTAAACAAGAATACTTAGCTTCTAAACTTGGTATATCCCAACCTCAGGTTTCAAAAATTGAGCAGCAGGAAGAAATTGAAGAAGATTTATTAAAGCAGATTGCTGATATACTGGGAGTTACTTCTGAAGCGATAAGAAATTTCGATGAGGATAAAATCACATACAACATCAATAACTACTACGATATTCATGACATTGAAATAAAGGATAATGCTTCAAATAATTTTGTTGCACAGCAATTCAATCCTATTGAAAAAATTACAGAGTTGTATGAAAGATTACTTAATAGTGAACGTGAGAAAATGGAGTTGCTAAAAGAAAATAATAAACAATCCTAATTTAGATTATGGAAACATCCACATTTACTAAGCCATTAACTATAGGGAAGAAAATTGAAAGAGTTCGTAATCTTAGAGGCATGACTCAAGATGAAGTGGGCACAGGTCTGGGAATTTCTAAACAAGCAGTATCGAAGCTAGAGCAAAGTGAGTCAATAGAAGATGATCGGCTCGAACAAATTGCTAAAGTATTAGGTGTCACAAAAGATGGGTTGGTTAACTTTAACGAAGAAAGAGTACTAAACATAAGCACAAATTTTAATGAAGGATGTAATGTAACTGCTCAATCCATTTACACTTTTGTAGAAAATGTAAATAATCCAATTGAAAAAATCATCGAACTATACGAAAACCTTTTGAAAACCGAACGTGAAAAAGTTGAAATTCTTCTTAAAAAAAACCAATCCTAATCCTCTCCGGGAGTGTAATTTAAACTGTGTCAGTTTTTAATTTTATTATATTTATAAGGTCAGGTAAAAGGGAGATCGGCTCTGCTGGGGAGCAACCGATCAAGGGA
>CAJCIZ010000227.1 GCA_903970525.1 Myxococcales bacterium
GCTAGCGTTGACAACTATTTTTTAGGAATTTACATCGCAAAAATGGCTAAAGTCGAGTATTATAGAGTCTGCAAAATGATATAAAAAATTAACCATTAGTATTAAAATTTGTTTTGTTGGGAATTTACGTGGATAAAAATAATTATATTCACCTACTTAAAGAGTTGTGTAGTCAAACTTCAGAAACTGAATGGCTTGAATTCAAAAAAAGCAGTATTAGTTCTGATGAGATAGGGGAGTATATATCAGCATTGTCTAATTCGGCATGTTTGCATAATAGAGTACATGCTTATTTGTTATTTGGCATAGAAGATAAAACTCATGCAGTAGTAGGGACGTCTTTTCAAGTAAAATCCTCAAAAGTTGGCAATGAAGATTTAGAGAGTTGGCTAGCACGCTTGCTCAACCCAAGGGTTGACTTTAGAATTGAAGAGATTGACATAGACGATAAACATATTGTTATAGTTATTATTGATCCAGCACACAACCGACCTGTTGCGTTTAAAAATACTGCTTTTATCAGGGTAGGATCGTATAAGAAAAAATTATTGGATTATCCAGAAAAAGAAAGAAAAATTTGGAAAAAGCATCACCATGTTTATTTTGAAGACGAAATAGCATTCAATAATTGTACTGATAATGATGTTTTAAAATTATTGGATTACCCTAGTTATTTTAGATTATTAAATATCAATCTACCAGCTAATAAATCAGCTATTTTAGAAAAATTGTCCGAAGAAAATTTCATAAAAAAGACAAATGATGATAAATACGATATTCATAATCTAGGTGCCATCTTATTTGCTAACCGATTAAGTGATTTTAAATACTTATCAAGAAAATCTATACGGGTCATTATTTATAAAGGAAACGATCGTCTAAATGCGATCAAGGAATGGGCATGTGATCAAGGCTATGCGACGGGCTTTAAACAGATAGTAGATTATATCATTGACCAACTGCCACAGAATGAAGTGATTGGGCGGGCACTTCGACAGCAAGTAAAAATGTATCCCGACCTTGCTATTCGTGAATTAGTCGCTAATGTCTTAATTCACCAAGATTTTGAGATCCGCGGGACAGGATCGATGGTTGAGATTTTTAAAAATAGAATTGAAATAACCAATCCAGGTAAGCCACTCATTAATACACTGCGTTTTATTGATCATAATCCTCGCTCTCGGAATGAACAACTGGCTTCATTTTTTAGACGAGTAGATTTTTGTGAAGAGAGGGGCAGTGGCATTGATAAAGTGATCAGTTCTATTGAAACATTTCAATTGCCAGCACCTGAATTTATTGCAGGTGAAAATTATCTTAGGGTCTTTATTTACGCGCATAAATCCCTGCGTAGTATGGAGAAAAAAGATAAAGTTCGGGCATGTTATCAGCATTGCTGTTTAAAATACGTGAATGGTGAGCTGGCAACTAATAAATCACTGCGCGATAGGTTTGAGGTATCGGAAAAGAATTACCCCGTTGTTTCGAGAATTATTGCGGAAACAGTGGAAGAGGGTTTGATAAAACTGAATGATCCTGAAAGTAAATCTAAAAAACAGGCGAGTTACGTCCCTTTTTGGGCGTAATTTTTGAACAATGTTTTATGTAACGGCTATGTAACTGAGAGACCGATCCGCTTAAATGATAATTAGTTAAATCAATAGCATATAAAAATTTCTTATGTAACTGAGATCTGGAGCCTGCGCATTTATTGTCAATGTTTGGTATTTTGAGAAGCTTTATTATTTAGAGTAATCTGAGAGGGCTGCAAAACTCTGAGGATTGAGCAACGAGGCTTAACCGAATGCCATTGTATGTCAGCACTCCCAGAATAAGTTGACGGTGCCGATTTTATTTAGGAGCAAGGGGTGGGCAAAAATATTCTAATTTTTTCTGACGGAACTGGCCAGCAAGGTGGTTTACGGACGGATCAAAACCTAACTAATGTGTATAAATTATATAGAGCTGCACGAAGTGGCTCTGACAGTCCTATTGATCCTAGAGTCCAAGTTGCATATTATGATCCAGGGCTTGGAACGGAACGTGATGAGGGAAAAATACATATTAGTTTATTACAATGCATTAGGAAGTGGTTGAGTACTGCAATTGGGTTCGGTATTAGCCGGAACATTGCAGATTGTTACGAAGCGATATTGAAGCATTATGAGCCTGAGGATCGAATTTTTCTTTTCGGATTTAGCAGGGGCGCTTATACAGTACGTGCTTTAGCAGATGTTTTGGCTCTTTGTGGCATTCCGACCCGGACAGATACTACTGCCTATTGTCCAAGATACGGTAATTCATTGCGTGCCATTGCTGAAGAAGCAGTTACAAAAATTTATAACCACGGTGCTGGTAGAAATCGCGTTACATATGCACCTGAACGTGATGAATTGGCTCGAAGGTTCAAGGCCAAATATGGCTCAGAAAATAATGACGGAAAATCAAACGCTGTTCCTTATTGTATTGGAGTATTTGACACAGTTGCAGCTCTGGGAGCTTCTGGTATCGAAAGATGGATTATGAATATTATAATTGGGGTTTTTTCCCTAGTTATAATTGCATTTTTAGCAAAGCTATCTACTTGTTTGTTTTCCTTCAGTTTCTGGGTAACATTTTGTGCTATTTCTACGCTTGTTGGTTTTGGGGTAGCTTATTTACTCTATAAATCAAGCTTAAAAGTGATTCGTGATTTTCCCAATCCTGGTAATGTTCGACGGCATTTTGCATGGTGGAAGCGTGAGTTTTACGACGAGCATTTAGACACGCGTATAAAATTTGTGAACCATGCCCTTTCTATTGATGAAACAAGAAGTGACTTTGAGCGGGTACCATGGGGCAAAAAAAGTGATAGTCCATGTGAACTTGATTTCAAGCAAATTTGGTTTGCTGGAAATCACTCAGATATTGGTGGGAGTTACCCTGAGGACGAATCGCGCTTATCAGATATAACTCTTGATTGGATGATAAAAGAAATAACCCGCATTCCTCATCCTGTTATCTTAGATTATACCAAATTGAACATTTTTCCTTCCGCAGATGGTATGCAGCATTCAGAGGTTGAAGCGCTCTGCGATTCACGGTATCTTCGGTGGTTGCCTACTGCTTGGTGTTTTACTTGGAAACAAGCGCCGAGAAAAATAGATGCTAAAGCTCGTTGTCATCCGAGTGTATTGGAGCGATTTAAGTTGCCAAGTGTTGTACAGTATAGCAGACAGGCTCCTTATAGGCCAATCGCATTAAAAGATCATCCTGAATTTAAAGAGTTTTACAATGGTTAGTTGAGAATTTAGGAGGTGGATTCTAATTACGAGTTAAGCCGCAACGGGACAAACTAAAACGAGAAAATGGCACGTCGTAACCTAATTCCGGCAAGTTTTCGGCAGCATTGTCTAGTCATGGGTTGTAAGCGCCACATAGAGGTGATTAATGAGTACAGATAGAAAAGTTATTGACTCGACTTTAGCCATTTTCGAATTGCCGACGAAAGTCGGCATCCATAAGTCTTTAAAAATCAAATAGATACCGGTTTTCGCCGGTAATTCGCATAAAAAACGTAATCTATTGTTTTTAAATGTAATTTATAAAAAATGGCTAAAGTCCAGATTGAGCCGAATTCTTTAAGCGAGCAACTACTATACAGTAGTGTACGCATTTGTGGGGATGCAAGTACAGGCACAGGTTTTTTCTTTAAATACCCAATAAACGAGTCATCACATGTTGAGTTGATTTTAACCAATAAACACGTAATTAATGAGAACTCGACTTTAGCCATTTTTGCGATGTAAATTCCTAAAAAATAGTTGTCAACGCTAGCAAACTCATTATTATGTGTTTCGCCCAAGAAATACATGGAGTAGTAGCGTTGACGACAGAGATTTTATCAGTTTTAGCAGTATTTGCATCAGAATTTTCACGTCCCACTTGGAAAAATATTCAAGTGCTACTGATAGGAGCGATACTTTGTCGTGGTCCACGCCGCGTTAGTAATGTGTTGCGCGTAATGGGACTTGCATCCATACGCAACTTTTCAAAATATCATCGTGTTCTGAGTCGAGCAGAATGGAATGGTTTGACGCTCGCTAAAATTTTACTGGGACTGTTGGTGAAGCTGCTTCCTGACTCGTGTCCAATATTAATTGCAGTGGATGAAACGCTAGAGCGTCGACGTGGCAAAAAAATCAAAGCAAAAGGACTGTATCGTGATGCGGTCAGATCCAGTCAATCTCATGTGGTCACAAGTTTTGGCTTGAAGTGGGAGTGTATGATGCTCATTGTCCCATTACCTTGGTGCAAACGCCCCTGGGCATTACCTTTTTTGACGTTACTGGCGCCATCGAAAAAATCAAATGAAAAAGCGGGACGTAGGCACAAAACTTCTTTGGACTGGACATGCCAGATGGTTAAACTGGTTAGCCGCTGGCTAGGACGATCTTGGATTTTAGTGGGTGATGGTGCATATGCTTGCATGGATTTAGCGGCGACCTGTATCAAGCAAAATGTGACGCTTATTTCTCGATTACGTCTTGATGCTCAACTGTTTGAGTTTCCAATATATGAAAAGAAAAAATTGGGTAGGAAGCCCATCAAAGGCCAACGGATCCATCTAAAAGAACTTTTGATTGATCAAACACAAACGTGGCAAACTGGGATTGTCAATTGGTATGGCGGTGAAAAAAAAACGGTAGAATACTTAACATTTACTTGTCTATGGTATCACGCTGGCATCATACCCATACCGTTACGCATCGTTCTGGTTAAAACACCCAATGGAAAAAATGGTAATGCCTCTAAGCTGTTGATTAATTAAATTTTGATGTTAAACTGTTTCCCTGATGAATTTCAAGGAAGGAATACCAATGGCAACAGTAGACGTAAAATGTCCGCTATGCGAGTCATGCAAAGTTGTTAAATTTGGCACGAGTCCAGAAGGCAAGCAGCGATATCAATGTCGCAATAGTGCTTGCAGTAAAAATACTTTTTTATTGGAATATACTCACAAAGGTTATTTACCTGAGATAAAACAAAAAATAATAGAAATGACAATGAATGGAAGTGGAATTCGTGACACATCACGTGTATTAGGTATCGGTCAAAATACGGTGATTTCGGAGTTAAAAAAAAAGAATCAGAAATCCAAAATGTAAATTATGCATTACTGCAGCAATTGAAGTGTGATGATCTTAAAGTAGAAATTGTGCCAGTAGAATCAGCTGAAATCGATGAGATGTGGAGTTTTGTTGAGAAGAAAGAAAATCAACGTTGGTTATGGCACGCAATCGATCATACAACAGGTGAAGTGCTTGCTTATGTTTTTGGTGCAAGAAAAGATAACGTTTTTATGCAATTAAAATCGTTACTCATACCATTTGGTATTCAGCATTTTTATACCGATGATTGGGGTGCTTATGAAAGAAAAATAGCAAAATCACAACACACGATTAGCAAAAGCAATACTCAAAAAATTGAAAGAAAACATTTAACATTGCGCACAAGAATAAAAAGACTCGCTAGAAAAACAATTTGTTTTTCAAAACTCGAAAAAATGCATGATATTGTGATTGGATTATTTATTAATCGATATGAGTTT
>CAJCIZ010000228.1 GCA_903970525.1 Myxococcales bacterium
TCCCAAAAACGAATTTGTACTTTTTGACAGGTTTTTTTAAGGCTTGCAAATGTATCACGGCACTTTCGTCCTTCGTCACTACGAGTTCCGCCACTTATTTTACGACGTCTTACGAATTCACGAATGTCTCTTTCACTGGTGTTGTTGTGTAAAGGAACAAATGGGTAATCTAATACTAGCAATAACTTTTCTTCCCATTGCCTAATTCTTGAAAGAACATCACTTAATAAAACATAATTGTCTACTGGCTCGCAGAAATTAATAAACTGTTTTCTAATGAGCATTTTATTTTCTGGCGAAGGATGTTTTTTATATTCACTTAATTGATGATATAAGTGCCAAAAAGCATTTCTTTTTTCTTCTATTTTTAATCTTTGCTCATCGGTAAAAGGAACTAATTCTTTGATCTTCCTTTCGATATGTAACCAACAAAGAGCATGCTTGATGTGAGGCAATCTAAACTGGCCTGCTTCATCAGTTAATAATAACATTTCCCTTTTCAACCGAAAACGGTAGAATTGACTATACAAACCAGCTTCGAGACAGAGGTGAATTTCTTTCGGCGCCTTGATACCGTATTTTTCAATCCATGAAATAAGTTGATCTTTATTAGGAAAATAGCGAGAACGAGTTTGCAATCCACTTAATAATGCAATTAACTTTCTAGAAAATGATTTTTGTTTTTTTAAATATAACAAAGCAATTTCATCTAAATGGTATCCTTTAATATCACCCATTAGACAAGTTAAAAAATTAAGACGACTCTTACTTCCTGTGCTTTCAAAATAAGCAAAAAATTCATTGCCGATATAAGTGCAAAATCCATTTTTTCCTTGATGTCTTGCTCCTGTATCATCGGCTTGTAAGTAAGATGATACGTATAATCCCGTCTCTAATATTGACTTTTTCTCATTATGATAAGTTTCTTTATTCTCTATCAACAAATTATTCAGTTGTCCTTTGGATATTTTAATACCCCATTCTTGCAATTGCTTGTGTAACAAACATTGGGTTACCCTTTGATGATAATGTTGATGTAAAACATAAGCTCTTAAAGTAGGCCCGAAATGGTGGTTGCGATATGCTTCTGGTAACAACGCTTGAATATAAGTTCCATCGCTTAACTGCCATCTTTCACATTTAAAGAGATGATTAACTGCTTTTATCACTATTTCTTGGACTGTGTACGGTCGATATCCTTTAAATGAAGCATCCGATGGCTTGTCATCTAGCTTGATGATATGTGTTTCATGGATGGGTAAATTTTTAGTTTTCTGTTCTTTCGAAGAGCCAGGTCTTTTCCCTTTTAAGCTGCTTTTGTCTTTGGTGGGTGTTTTATTTGGTGCAATTTGTGGCTTACTAGGTAGTTTCTTTAGACGGTTAATTTCTTGTTCTAATTCTTTTATATAAGCTCTATCATCCCGCATTATCTCGAGCAATTGCTCTACTAAAGGCGTCTTTTCTGAATCTAGGAAATATGGAAGTTTTGTCCTGTTTTTCATGGCGATAAAGATAGCAGGCCGTTGATTAAATTACCACCAGTTTTTTATTTTTACCTCCACTTATTGAGAAGGTACGTATTGTGGATATGTGGTGGCGTGTTTATTTTATCGCTTGTTGTTTTATTTTGGTTGTTAACCTCACCTTATCAGCGTTATGTGAGCGGTGAATATCTTTGGTCACTGGTTGCTGCATTTTTAAATAGAGAAGCTACCACGGAATTTATTCAGCCAAATGGCGAGACTACAATTGTTAAATACCTTGATATTGCGCATGCACCTTTAATCAAAGAAATCATTCAAGATGTGTATGAACAATTAGTCATCACAACTATTATCAGTTTTAGCTTAAGTATGGGCACATTCTTAGGCGTTTCATTTTGGTTAAAGATGCGCGGTAAAAAACATACCGATGATGTACCGATACGAGGAGATAGTCTCGTTGAGAAAGAAAAATTAATAGAGAAACTATTCATAGCCGATTTAGAATCCGATTTGCATTTGGCAGGGTTACCATTAGTAAAGAATAAGGAAACAGCGCATTTTATCTTTCATGGCACAACGGGTACGGGTAAATCAAATGCAATTAAAGAATTGCTTGAACAAATCCGTAAGCGCGGTGATCGTGCTGTTATCTATGACAAAAGTTGCAATTATTTAGAAGAATTTTATCAAGCACAACAAGATGTGTTATTAAATCCTCTTGATACACGTGGCGAATCTTGGGACTTGTGGAGTGAATGCCGTGATGCAGCAGATTTTGATAGTTTAGCTGCCGCACAAATTCCTATGCCGCTCTCTAGTCAAGACCCTTTTTGGGTCAATGCGGCAAGAACCATTTTCTCAGCCGTTGCATTTGAAATGCGTCAAGACAAAGATAAAAGTATCGCAAAATTATTACGCACATTACTGACTGCTGATTTGAACGCGATTCAAAAATACTTGAAAGGTACAGAAGCTGAAACGTTGACTTCCGATAAAATAGAAAAAACAGCGGTATCAATAAAGTCTGTTTTAGCAACCTATTTAAAAAGCCTAAAATACGTCAAAGATGATGGTACAACATTTTCGATTAGA
>CAJCIZ010000229.1 GCA_903970525.1 Myxococcales bacterium
GCGGTGATGGCGGCAGTATTTTTCTACAAGCCGATGAAGGGATTAATACCTTAGTCGATTATCGCTTTACCCAGTTATTTAAAGCCAAAAACGGTGAGAAAGGTCACGGTCGAAATGCGACAGGCAGAAACGGTACAGATATGTTTTTGCGCGTGCCAGTTGGGACAGTGGTTTTTGATGATCAGACCGAAGAACAAATTGCCGATTTGACTGAGCATGGACAAGTCGCTTGTGTGGCAAAAGGTGGTAGACACGGCATAGGGAATTCAAAATTTAAAAGTAGTGTGAACCGTTCGCCAACACGCACGATACCTGGCACGCCCGGTGAAAAAAGAGAATTGCGTTTAGAGTTAAAGGTTTTAGCGGATGTAGGATTGGTGGGCATGCCCAACGCGGGGAAATCTACGCTGATTCATGCTGTGTCAGCTGCGCGTCCGAAAGTGGCGGATTATCCGTTTACAACGCTTTATCCTAACTTAGGTGTAGTGAAAGTTTCGCGTTATCGTAGTTTTGTCATTGCTGATATTCCAGGCATCATCGAAGGAGCGGCAGAAGGGGCAGGATTAGGGATTCAATTTTTAAAACATGTGTCGCGAACGAAATTATTGCTGCATATGGTGGATATTTCACCGTCAGAAGGTGATCCGGTTGAAAATGCGAAAGCGATTGCGAAAGAATTAAAAAAATTCAGTCCAGAGTTGTATGAGAAAGAACGTTGGTTAGTGTTGAATAAGATTGATTTGTTGCCGTCTGATGAAGCTGAAGAATTGTGTGCGAGTATTGTGAAAAAGCTGAAGTGGAAAGGGAAAGTATTTTTGATTTCTGGATTGAGTCATGATGGAACGGAAAAGTTAATGAAGGCGTGTATGGCGTATTTGGAAAAAGATAAGAACGAAGAGAGCGAGTAATGAGGTAAACCTCCTGCAATTTGAATAACGCTACTATTGATATGTGTCATGACAGCATGCTTTCAGCTGGCATCCAGTTATTCTCTTTCGCACAGCCGTAGTAACCAACCTGGATGCCAGCTGAAAGCATGCTGGCATGACACAGGAGGGTCAACTAAACAGAAAAATCAGTTACAAGTGAATACCAAGAAGTTATTCAGAAATTACTCAGCAACTTTCGCCGTCTTAGCTTTAGTCGTTTTTGCTTTCACTGTTTTTGTTGTCTTAGCTGTTTTTGTCGTTTTCGTAGCGACTGCTGTGCCAGACATTTTTTTGATTTGTGCAGTTAAACGGCTCTTATGTCTTGCCGCTTTGTTCTTATGCAATAAACCTTTGTCAGCCATGCGATCAATAACAGGAATTGCAGCCTGCAAAGATGCTTCAGCTTCTTTTTTATCGCCCGTTTCAACTGCAGCGATTACTTTTTTAATATAAGTACGTACCATCGAACGCAAGCTTGCATTGTGTTCACGATGTTTTTCTGCTTGACGCGCACGTTTTTTCGCTTGTGCTGTATTGGCCAAGGTATGCCTCCAAGTCTCAGTTAAAATCAATAAAGGGGGGTAATATGCCCGCTTATTTCAATATTGTCAATCAGATACTCTTATGTAGGGTGTATTAGTGGCTGGGCAATTTTTGCCTTATGCTGGGAGCGGCTATTTCGTTGGCTTGGGTCCAGCTTGTGCTGTTTTTGCTTCTTCGGCGCGTAATAACTCGCGGGTTTTTGAGAGATAAGAATCAAGTTTTTGTGAAATGACAGGGCTTTTATCTGCTTGTATTTGCAGGCTGCCTTTTACAGCATTAAAAATGGCTTCCATCTTTCTCATTTCATCATAATTACCGCCCTTCAAATGAACATCTCGTACTTTGATGGCTTGTTCATTTTGGTCTGCAAGGGCTTTGACTGTGTCATCATGTGTTTTTGCGATTAAGATCACTTCTGAAATTTCATCTTTGATCGCCGCATACTGTTGTTTAGTGGCTTGGACAGTTGCTCTTTCTAGGCTAACTTTATTGCCTTCTAGTTCAGTGCGTGGGCTTTCCAAATTAGGCATATGTGCAACAGTGTCACGGTTTTGCCCGGCAGGGACGTCTGGCAATAAATACTTTCTCATCAATGAAGCATCTTCACCCCGATCTGGCAAAATAGGGGCAGCAAGAGATTCCCAGATGTCGCGACTATCGACGGGCTCGCCGCTCTTCATCTTGTTGACGATATTTTGTATAGGTGACTTATCTTTTGGAGTTTCAGCCATATAAATCCCAGTATGTCAGTCTTATTCATAAATTATAGCATTTTTTGCCAAAAGACGAGCTTAATTTTGTAGTAGTAGGGTAGTAAATATGTGATTATAATCAATCCTTTTCTAGCAAGAATGAGACGCACGTGGCGACTGAATTGATCCGCGGTTTGGCTAATTTGACCTCAAGTCATAGAGGATGTGTCGCCACCATTGGAAATTTTGATGGAGTGCATCGCGGTCACCAGGCGCTTTTGCAGCAAGTGAATGAAGCGGCTAAGCGTCTAAATGTTCCATCGGTTGTAGTGACATTTGAACCGCAGCCTAGCGAATATTTTTTGCAAGGAAAACCATTGACGCCACGCTTAACGCGTTTGCGAGAAAAATTTCATGCCTTAGCGCATTACGGTGCAGATAAAGTTTTAGTACTGAGATTTGATGCCAAATTATCTGCCTTGTCTGCAGAAGAATTTGTAGAAAAAATTTTAGTGCGCGGTTTAGGTGTGAAGCATGTGATAGTGGGAGATGATTTTCGTTTTGGTAAAGCACGACAAGGCGATGTGGAATTTTTAAAAAAAGCGGGAGAAAGATCAGGATTCACAGCTGAGCGTCTAGCCAGTGTCATGATAGACGGTGAACGAGTGAGTAGTACGCGTGTGCGACAAGCGCTAACGGCAGGAGATCAAACTCTAGCAGAGCGCTTGTTAGGCAGGGCCTATACCATGGAAGGACGTGTAGTAAGAGGCGATCAACGCGGTCGCAGTATTGGTTTCCCCACCGCGAATATTTATGTGCAGAGAAAAATGACGCCGGTACAAGGTGTGTATGCGGTAAAAATGCAAGGCGTGACAACAGACAGTTTATCAGGTGTTGCAAATGTTGGTGTGCGACCAACTGTCGGCGGCACGCGCACCTTGTTAGAAGTTCACTTGTTTGATTTCAATCAAGAGATTTATGGACAACAAGTTGTTGTAGAATTTTGTAAAAAATTACGAGATGAAAAACGGTATGAAACCTTGGATTTGTTAAAAGAACAAATCGCAATTGATGCTAAACAAGCGCGAGACTATTTTTATGAGCGAATATAAAGACACTTTAAATCTTCCCAAAACAGACTTTCCCATGAAAGCGAATTTGGCGCAACGTGAGCCAGAGATTTTAAAAAAATGGGATGAGATTGGTCTGTATCAGAAATTACGTGAGCATGGTGAAGGACGTGAGAATTTTATTCTGCATCTAGGTCCTCCTTATGCGAATGGCCATATTCATATGGGTCATGCCGTCAATAACACGTTAAAAGACATAGTCGCTAAATCAAAAACATTGAGTGGTTTTAATGTGCCTATGGTATTTGGTTGGGATTGTCATGGATTACCCATAGAAATAAACGTCGAGAAAAAATTTGGTAAGCCCGGACAAAAAATTTCAGCAGATGAGTTCAGACATGAGTGTCGTGAGTATGCGATGGGTTTCGTCAACATTCAGCGTAGTGAATTTCAACGTTTAGGCATTGTTGCAGATTGGCAACATCCTTATCTGACTCTGGATAAGAAATACGAAGCAAACGTCATACGTAGCTTAGGAAAAATTATTCAAAAGGGTCATTTGAAAAAAGGCTATATACCTGTTTATTGGTGTTTAGATTGTGGCTCTGCGTTAGCAGAAGCAGAAGTAGAATACGCAGATAAATCATCGCCTGCGATTGATGTGCGTTTTAATGTTGTTGATGTTGCAGAATTCATTAAACGTTTTCCCTCCATGGAAAAAAACAATGGAAAAATGTCCATTCCCATCTGGACCACAACACCATGGACTTTGCCAGCCAACCAAGCCGTAGCATTAAATCCATTTTTAGATTATGTGTTAGTCGAAATGGATGGCAAAGAAAGTGTTTTAATTGCTGAGCCTATGCTCGCCTCGGTCATGAAGCGTTATGGTGTACAAGAACATCGTATCATCGCTAAAACACAAGGTGAAAACTTAGAAGGGATTAAACTCCAACATCCATTTTATGCCAGAACAGTGCCAGTGATATTAGGCCAACATGTCACAGTGGAAGCAGGAACGGGTGCAGTGCATACCGCGCCTGCGCATGGTCAAGATGATTATGTGGTAGGCAAACTCTACAATTTACCGATTGATAATCCGGTAGGCGATGATGGCTGTTTTATTTCAACCATGGAATTATTGGCTGGCGTGCACGTTAACAAAGCCAATGACATGATTATCGAAATCTTGAAAGAAAAAAATGTGTTAATTCATGCCGAAAAAATCACGCACAGTTATCCGCATTGCTGGCGTCACAAAACACCGGTGATTTTTCGTTCTACCCCGCAATGGTTTGTAGGCTTAGATCAAAATGGTTTGCGTGACATGGCGTTGAAAGCAATTGAAACCGTGCAGTGGATTCCAGATTGGGGTAAAGATCGCATTGCATCCATGGTGACAAATCGACCCGATTGGTGTATCTCACGACAAAGAACATGGGGCGTCCCCATTCCATTATTCGTTCATGCGGAAACCGATGAAATTCATCCTAAAACAGTAGAGTTCATTGAAACTGTCGCAAAGTTAGTCGAAGAAAAAGGCATAGATGCTTGGTTTGCATTAGATGCCAAAGAATTCTTAGGCGAAGAAGCAAAACACTATAAAAAATCCAGCGATATTTTAGATGTGTGGTTTGATTCAGGTGTATCGCATGAGTGTGTGTTAAAACAACGTCCTGAATTACATTTTCCTGCGGATCTTTATTTGGAAGGTTCAGATCAACATCGCGGTTGGTTTCAATCTTCACTGTTAACTTCTGTCGCAATGAATGGCAAAGCACCGTATAAAATGGTTTTGACACATGGTTATGTGATTGATATTCAAGGCCAAAAAATGTCTAAATCATTAGGCAATGTTATTGCGCCAGAAAAAATTATTAAATCCTTAGGCGCGGATATCTTACGTCTTTGGGTTGCGTCTATTGATTATCGTGCAGAAATTAATGTGTCCGATGAAATTTTAACGCGTAATTCTGAAACCTATCGTCGTGTGCGAAATACCGCGCGATTTTTATTAGCAAATTTAGATGGCTTTGATCCAGCGAAAGATTTAGTCAAGCCAGAAAAAATGTTAAAGCTAGACAAATGGGCGGTTGATAAAGCGCGTCTGATGCAAGAAGATATTCTCAAAGCATATGATGCGTATCAATTCCATGTGATCTATCAACGTATTCATCATTTTTGTACGGTGGATTTGGGAAGCTTTTATTTAGATATTATTAAAGATCGTCAATACACAACGAAAGCGGATGGCTTAGCACGACGTTCTGCGCAAACAGCGATGTTTCATATCATGGAAGCGTTAGTGCGTTGGATGGCGCCGATTTTAACTTTTACGGCGGAAGAAATTTGGCAATATCTGCCGGGTCAACGCAATGAATCGGTATTTTTAAATACATGGTACACGGAGTTAGCTGCTTTAGATGATAAAGATTTCATGAATCAAACGTATTGGGAAAAGATTCGGCAGATCCGTGATGTGGTGAATAAAGAAATTGAAAATCAACGTAATACAGGCTTGATAGGGTCTGCGTTAGAGGCTGATGTGCGCTTGTATTGTGAACCTGAATTGAAAAAACAAATTGATGCGTTAGAAAATGAATTGCGTTTTGTGTTAATTACCTCTGGTGCGGAAGTGTTGTTGGTTGATTCAAATTGTGATGAGTTAGTGAAAACAGAAATTCCAGGCTTGTGGTTGAAAGTGACACCGTTGGATTATGCGAAGTGTGAGCGGTGTTGGCATAGATTAGCGGATGTAGGCAAACACGCGAATCATCCTGGGCTTTGTGGGCGTTGTATTGAGAATGTGGATGGGGCTGGGGAAGTGCGGAAATTTGCTTGAGGGCGCTCAACAGTAAATAAGGAGGCATAACATGCAAACCAAATATTTAGAAACCGGTTTATCCTGGCTATGGGTCACCGTCGTTGTGTTAGTGTTGGATCGCATCACAAAGTTACTTGCGCTACATAATCTTTCTGCGTATGTCAGCAAACACATCACACCATTTCTGAATCTCACACTCGCCTACAACAAAGGCGCTGCATTCAGTTTTTTAGGGTCTCAATCCGGTTGGCAATCTTGGATGTTTGGTGCGCTAGCAATTATTGTTTCTGCCGCCTTATTAGTCTGGTTAAAAAGATTGTCTTCGCGTGAAAGAGTTGTTTCTATCGCGCTCTGTTTAATCATCGGGGGTGCGCTGGGTAATCTTTGGGATAGAGTGATATTAGGTTATGTCGTCGATTTCGTTGATTTGCATCTGACGCATTGGCATTGGCCGGTTTTCAATCTGGCTGATTCGGCTATTTGTTTAGGCGCATTCTTGCTGATAGTGGATGCAGTTTTTAAGCCTAAATCTTCGTGATAAATTGACGCATACTTTGCATCAAATAATCAAAGTCTGAATTAAATGAGATGCGTGCATATTTTTGTTTTGTGATGCCAAGACGATACAGTAATTGATAGAGAGACACTTGAAAATCATTACACGCACCATAAACAGTTTTGTTCTCGGCACTTAAATTTTCTTGCACATGACTCGCCTTCACATAATCGCCCTGCATGCCATAATGCGCATTATCTGGCGCAACTGGAATCGCAACATGTGAGAGTGACGTGATATTCCATTTGGGTATGGCAGAAGATCTCACCGTAATGCGTGTATCTGTTTGCTTGCTAGGGTGTGCCGCATAATCCAGCAGTTGACTATTTTTAGTCGCTTGTTCAAGAAAGTATTGTATCGTCGGTTCACTTAAGATTGTGGCATCTTCTTCGCTGATTGCAGTCCATAAAGGAATATTGAGTTGCGTTTTATTTTTTTTAATTTCCTGAGATAATTTATACACTTCATAAACAGCATTAAATGGGAAAGATTGATATTTTACTGTGTCATCTTCTTTCGCTTGATGTACCCATTTAGCGCGTTCCCACGCCCAATTAATGAGACGAGGAATTCCACTGAATGGCGCAAGCTTGCTACGAATTTTGAGAGCGGGTGCTAATAAGATTAATCCTGCAAATTGTCTCTGTGAGGGCTGTAATGCTTGGTAGAGCGCAAGACTGCCACCTGTTGAATATCCCACAAGAAAGAGTTGCTCAACGTCTTCTGCTAGGCTTTCTATGCCATAGTTGACTGTGCGTACCCAGTCTTCATAGCGAACGTTGAGTAATGCGCCGGGGACAGTTCCGTGACCTGGAAGCAAAACAGCTCTGACCAGGATGCCTTGATCGCGTAGTTGATTCCCGATATCGCGCATAATGAAAGGGCTGTCTAGCAGGCCATGGATTAACAATGCGCCAGTTTTGATTTTTTGTGGTGAAGAAGGGGGCCTCAGTTCAAAAGGGCTGTTGGCTTCTATAATTTGTTCTGCTTTAATATTGTTTTGGATGTCTGGGCGAGTATTTCGGATGATAGATTGACACTGTAGAATATAATCCGCAAAGGGAAGCTTTGTATCATGATCAGGATAAGTCACACCTGGATCTTGAAATAGTGTATACTTGGCGTCTGACATCACCTTAAACCTATAATATGATTGGTAAAGTATATGGTAACTTTTTTCCTGCGTTTAGTGTTACTTTTATCATTTTATTTGCTACCAGCGGTAGTGTTTGCTGCTAGGTTGATCGGGTTTGGTGATGTTGCAAATAATTTAATGGAGCCTGTGAGTGTCGTATCACAATTTGTGTCAACAGGGGCTATTATCATTGGTATGTGTTGTTTGTTCGGTTCATTTTTGAGATACCTGCAATATCGAATTAATCCGTTAGCCGCGCCGATCAGTAGTGTGCTTATTTTATTAGTCATTGGCATTGTGTTAGTCTTACTACCCTGGACTTATAAATTGACACAAAGCGGTGTTCCTTATCATCTTTTTAACGAATAGAAAAATATTATGTCATTCAAAAAACATTTATTAAAAATCAGTTTTCTCAGTACTGTTTTATTAACGGGTTGCCACCAGCATACAGATTATTTTTATCTTATGACGCATCCCATTACGTTACAAAAAGAATATGCAGATTGTGAAATATCGGATACCAGCAAGGATTGCGATGAAATACGTCGCGCGCATAGTGATTTTACGGATTTATTGGATCAAAGACGTATGCATGGCGAAGACTTCGGCAAAGAAATTATTGCCTTAGAGACACAAATGGGAAGTGGGCAAGTGACACAAGAACAAAAAGATAAATTGCAAATCATGCTTGCAGTTGTTGGCGCATCGAGTACAGATTAATTATCTGTGATACGGATGATTTTGCAAAATGCTCCATGCGCGATATAGCTGTTCTGCAACAACAATACGTACCAACGGATGCGGCAGTGTGAGAGGAGAGAGTGACCATTTAAGATGACATTTCTGCAAGCAGGGATGTGAAATACCATCAGGTCCACCCACCAGTAAATCCACATCACGATTATCACTGTGCCAATGTTCTAATTGTTTTGCGAGTTGTTCGGTAGACCAAGATTGACCTTTCACATCGAGCGCAATCATTAAATTTCCGGGTTTCATTTCTGCCAGAATTTTTTCGCCTTCTTTGTCGGTGATGCGCTTGATGTCTGCTTGTTTGGTACGTTTTTCAGGCGTAATTTCAACTAGCTTTAAAGTGTAGCCGCTCGGTAAGCGTTTTGCATAGTCTTGAAAACCGGTTTCCACCCACGCAGGCATTTTATTTCCGACAGCGATGAGGCGAATGATCATCAGTTTGATTTCTCGCGTTGCGCCAAGATAGGTTCCCACAAATCTTCTAAATTATAAAATGTGCGCGCAGTGGGTAGCATGATATGAACGACAACATCGGCTAAGTCGACAATAACCCATTCGCCTTCGCGTTCACCTTCTGATTTGATGTATGGCACACGACTTTTTTTCGCTGAGGTAATGAGATTTTCAGCGATAGATTTGACATGTCGATTTGAGCGGCCTGTACAAATGATCATTGTATCCGTAATGGTTGTTAAGCTGCGTACATCTAGCGTGACAATATCGATAGCTTTTAAATCATTTAAAGCTTCTATTACGATTTCTTGCAATTCTTCAGTTTTCATCTTGCCTCATTTCGCTGTTAAAAATAATATCATAAACCACTAATGCTATAGGTGCCATGCTCTTTAATATAATTATACACACTATCGGGTAATAAAAAGCGAGGACTTCTGCCCATTGCAATTAATTTTCGGATATCAGTGGATGCAATTTCCAAGGGTGTGACAGGATGTAATAAAATACTGCCGGCTAATGTTTCGTGTAAGTCTTTGGATTTTTGTATTAATCGCGCTTTTAAAAGTTCAGCGACAATACCGGTATGAGGAAGTTGGTATTGTGGACGGTGTGCGACGACTAAATGCGCCAGTTTCAGAATGTCTTCCCATTTGTGCCAGCTGGGGAAATGTAATAAAGCGTCAATTCCCATGATGAGACAAAGTGGTGTGGTAGGTAATTTTTTATGTAAGTGTTCTAGCGTGTCTATCGTATAGGAAGGACCTTTGCGTAGTATTTCGCAATTATCGACTTGGAAAGCAGGCACTGTTTCAATGGCTTTGCTGACCATGGCTAGGCGATGTTCGGGTGAGGCTGCTGGTGTTTTGCGATGCACGGGTTGGTAGCAGGGGATTAATCTGACTTCGGCAAAATTCAAAGATTGATAGAGTTCTAGAGCCGTACGCAGATGCCCAAAGTGTATGGGATCGAATGTGCCACCTAAAATGCCTATGGCTTGTTGAAGTTGGGCCATGTTACTTCTCCGCTGATGCCTTAATTATAACATCTCCCGCCATTTTTAACGCTAATTGCTGGAGGCTATCCCACACGGATCCTTGGCTAGCCCCTTTGATTTGGCGGTCAATCAGGGCGGCCAATGTCAGTAATTCCCAGCAGCTTTTTTCTGTATGATGTTGTAAAAAGCGGCGCGCGCTGGGTTGGCGTTTTTCCCAGATGCGGTATTTCGAAAAAAGTGCGCCCAGTGCAACACCTTGTTTTTGTTGCTTTGAAATCGCAGCCAATGTGCGAATTTCACGGGTCAGTGCCCAGAGAATCAATAAAGGCTCAGTCTCATCTTCACGTAAAGTCGACAACATGCGTAACACGCGATTGCTATTCCCAGATAAGGCACATTCCACTAATCCAAAAATATCAAAGCGCGCATTATCTGATACCGCTTTTTCCACAACAGTGTGATCTATCGTGCCACTCATTTGTAACAGTGAGAGCTTTTCAACTTCTTGCGCAGCAGCCAGCAAATTGCCTTCAACCAGTTCCGCTAATAATTTGGCGGCATCTAATGTTAAGCTCAAGCCATTTTTTTTTCGCGCGTTGCATTACCCACTGTGGTAATTGCTCAATCGGAATAGGCCAGAGAGTCACGACAACGCCGTTTTTTTCTAATGCTTTATACCAAGCTGTTTGTTCTGTTTTACTATCAAATTTATTGGCAGAAATAATAATGACAGTGTCTGCCATAGGATTTGTTGCAATATCTTGTAAAATTTTACTGGTTGCAGCATTGGGTTTCGCGCCAGCGAGTTGTAATTCAACAATTCGCTTGGAAGAAAAAATCGATAAACTATGTGCTTCCGAAAAAAGAACTTTTCCCCAATCGGCTCCGGGTTCAACAGAGAGTGAAACCCGTTCCGAGAATCCTGCTTTACGTGCTGCTGCGCGTATCAAGTCCACTGACTCTTGTGCTAACAATTGTTCATCTGTGCTAATCAGATAGAGCGACGCCAGGGTTTTAGCCAAATGGGGTTCTAATTGTTGATGAGGAAGCTTCATTGTTTTGCCTTTCTGAGGTTGTGGCAGCGATATCATAATGTAAGTGGCTCGAACTAGCAAAAATCTCAGCAGACACTAGGCAGGCGGGAGAAAGATAGTATATACTATTAAATATATACTTATGAGGGTTATCCAATGAAAATCGCCAAAGTGTTCAAAAATGGTCAAAGTCAGGCGGTGCGCCTGCCTAAAGAGTACCGTGTAGAAGGGAATGAAATTTATATTAAAAAAATGGGAAATGTGACTATGCTTATTCCAAAGAATGATCCATGGGGGGCATTATTGAGTGGTTTAAAAAAGTTTTCGCCTGATTATTTGCCCTCTCGCGATCAACCAGAAGAACAACAAAAACGGGAAGATTTATTCAAATGAAGTATTTATTGGATACAAATATCTGTATTTATCTCATCAAAAAACAGGATAAGCATGTTTTGAGTAAGTTTCAGAATTTAGAAATAGGGGATGTGGGAATATCTTCTGTGACACTTTCTGAACTTTTGTATGGTGTTTATAAAAGTGAACATATACAAAAAAATCATGCAGCTTTGAATGAATTTATTTCACCGCTCGAAATTATGCCTTATGAAGAAGAAGCCTCTTTACATTATGGCATGTTGCGTGCTCATTTAGAAAAGCGCGGAACTCTGATTGGTCAATTAGATTTAATGATTGCCGCTCATGCGAAAAGTCTTAATGTAATTTTAGTCACAAATTATAAAAGAGAGTTTATGCGAGTGCCAGAGCTGTTGATTGAAAATTGGGTACGGGAATGATGTGCCCAATGTCACTGCTGTGTTCTTGTATGATTTAATCCCGCTAAGGCATTATTCATGTTTTTAGATCCTAAGCGCATCATCAAGCTATACACAATCGTTCCGCGCATTTGTTGGTACAGATTGCTTTCTTCATTACTGCCGCCCAAGATTTGGTTTGCCTGTATCGCGATAATACGTGTTTCAGACAGAGATTGTGGTGGCACGATGATACTGCCTTGTGGATCTGTAATTTCAAATGTCACGGTCAGCGTTAAATTATATTGACGTGTTTGTTGCGTACTACCGACTCCTAACAATTGTTCGCCTTGCACTTCGTTCAAGATAACTAAAACGGCAGAGGCTTCAGATTCTGTTGCCGTGAAATGCACGCCAGAGAGGCTCAACGATTGTTTTAACAAAAGATTGAATTGGCTATACGGTTCTCTTGATTTGATATATAAATTTTGTAAGGGTTCCGCTAGCGGTACTTCGCCACGCAAATGAAAACCACAGCTCGCAAGTGTCAGAACACTGAGAAAAATAAAAAATCCCAGCAGCGCCTTCCTCATGACTTAGCTCCTGCGACAATGTTAATGAGCTTGCCTGGCACAACAATCACTTTCTTAACGACTTGCTCGGCCATTGCATGTTGAACTTTCGCATCTGCTAATGCAATTTGTTCTAGTGTTTTTTGATCAGCATCGCTAGGGGCTTGTATGCGGCTACGTAATTTCCCATTAATTTGTACGACTAATTCGACATGATCCATTTTTAAAGCGGATTTACTCGAGGCTGGCCATGTCGCATCAATCATAGCATTTTCAAAGTGTAAATCTTGCCAGAGTTGGTGCGTGATATGCGGTGCAATTGGCGCAAGCAAGCGTAATAAAATGCTAATGCCCGTGTGAATGATATAAAGTTGAATATCCGCTTCAGCATGAGTTGCTTCAGGAATTTTAGTCAGCAAATTCAATAATTTCATGCAGCCTGACACAACGGTGTTAAATTGTAATCTGTCATAATCATATTGAGCTTGTTCTAAAATCTCATAAACTTGTCGTAAAACATTGCGTTGTTTAGCGTCTGTATTTTCCCACTGAATTGTTTTGAAGCGGCTGGTATTAGCTTTCAGGGCTTTGTTTTCTTTTTCTAGTGCTTCACGATTTTCATACGCTAATGCCCAGACACGCTTGAGGAAACGATGCGCGCCTTCAACGCCACTGTCAGACCATTCTAGATTTTGTTCTGGCGGTGCGGCAAAAATACTGAATAAGCGTACGGTGTCTGTGCCATAGCGATCAATCAAAGGTGCGGGTTCAACGGTATTCCCTATTGACTTAGACATTTTAATGCCTTGGTTTAACACCATGCCTTGGGTTAATAAGCGTTTGAAAGGCTCATCAGAATTCACTAAACCTTCGTCACGCAATAATTTATGCATGAAGCGCGCATAGAGTAAGTGCATGACAGCATGTTCTATGCCGCCTATGTACTGGTCTACAGGAACCCAATAATTGGCGCGCTCATCTAACATCGCTGTCTCTAAATTTTTGCAAGCAAAGCGTGCGTAATACCAAGAAGATTCAAAAAAGGTATCGAACGTATCTGTTTCGCGCTCTGCTGGACCACCGCATTTGGGACAAGTGGTTTTGTAAAATTCAGGCATGGTTTTCAGCGGAGAAGAGACGCCAGTGAATTGTATGTTTTCAGGTAAAACCACGGGGAGATTTTTTTCTCCCACAGCGCCGCAGGTAGGGCAGTTCACAATAGGAATTGGTGTGCCCCAATAGCGTTGTCGTGACACACTCCAATCGCGTAGACGGAAATTAATTTTACGTTGCCCTTTGTTGGCTGCGATCAGTGCATCTGTAATAGCAGCGCAAGCTTTTTCAGACTCAAGATTATCGAAAGTTTGAGAATGAATTAATTTTCCATCGTCAACAAACGCAGCTTTTGAAAAATCCCATGCTGAGTCATCAAGCGGTGTGATGACTTGTTTGATAGATAAATGATATTGTTTCGCAAAATCATGATCGCGTTGATCATGCGCAGGCACAGCCATCACAGCGCCCGCACCATATTCCATGAGGACAAAATTCGCAACCCAAATCGGAATGATTTCATTTGTCAGTGGATGTACAGCGGTTAAACCTGTATTCACACCTTTTTTCGGCATAGTCGCTAAATCAGCTTCTGCTACTTTAATGTTGCGACATTCATCTAAAAATTGTTGTAGAGCAGGATTTTTTTCTGCTGCTTGTTTTGCTAAGGGATGTTGTGGCGCAAGTGCAATGTAAGTGACACCAAATAAGGTGTCAGGTCGTGTTGTAAAAATTGTTAATTTCACATCACTATTTGAAATGGGAAAGATAACTTCTGTGCCTTCAGAGCGTCCTATCCAATTTCTTTGCATGGCTCTCACTTGATCTGGCCATTGCTCAAGCGTATCAATATCGTTTAACAATTCATCTGCATATGCGGTAATTTTTAAAAACCATTGTGGAATTTCACGGCGTTCAACTAAAGCGCCGGATCGCCAACCGCGACCATCGACAACTTGTTCGTTTGCGAGAATGGTTTGATCAACAGGATCCCAATTTACTTCCGCATTTTTTTTATAAACTAAGCCTTTCTCAAATAATTTGACGAAAAACCATTGTTCCCAGCGATAATATTTTGGATCGCATGTCGTGATTTCGCGACTCCAATCATAAGCAAATCCCATGCGTTTAAATTGCGTGCGCATGTAAGCAATATTTTTGTAGGTCCATTCGGCGGGTGGAATTTTATTTTGGATAGCGGCATTTTCAGCGGGTAAGCCGAAAGCATCCCAACCCATAGGTTGCATGACGTTCTTACCTTGCATACGCTGAAAGCGCGCGATGACATCGCCTATGGTGTAATTGCGCACATGCCCCATGTGTAAATAACCACTAGGGTAGGGGAACATGGATAAACAATAAAATTTAGTTTTATTGGATTTTTCATCAGCTTGAAAGCATTGGTGTGCTTCCCAGTATTCCTGAGCAATGCGTTCAATTTCTTGTGGGTTATATAAGTCATTCATGAGTTGTTTAGCATACCTTTTTTATGTCAGAAGTAAAGTTAAGCACGGCTTATTTGTATATTTTAGCTGCAGCAATCAGCGCAATTAAGATCAATAACAAAGGATCTAAGGCGAAGCGCTGCCACGGTGTTTCTCCCTGCATGGCTTGGACTTTGTCAGTTAAAACAGCAGATTCATAGGGTGGAATCTCAGATTGAATTTTTCCCTGCGGATTGATGATAGCGGTAATGCCACTGTTTGCGACAAATAAAACAGGGCGTCCTGATTCTAACGCGCGCAAGGTCGCAATTTGTAAATGCTGCGCTTGGGCAATCGAATGTCCAAACCAGGCGTCATTACTGACTGTTAAAATCATACCGATGTCAGGATCTCGATTGAGTACCAATTCAGGATAGGCGATTTCATAACAAACGAAAGCTGCGATTTTTATACCGTTAGCGTTCAGTAATTCCGCATTACTTGGACCCGAAACAAAATCCGACATAGGCACTTCAACAAATTTTCCTAACCACTGACGTAAAAAATCTGGTACCGGCATGAATTCACCAAACGGTACTAATCTGCGTTTCAAGTAATTACCGGAGCCTTCACCTCTTGCAATGACAGCATTGTAATAACCACCAGCTAAAACTGCTTTCATCGGAATGCCGGTGATAAAAGTTGTGTGATTTTGTTGTGCGTGACTTGCAATGCCTTCTATGAAATTTTCTGCATCTTGTAAAGTGAGCGGAATCGCACCTTCTGGCCAAACAATAATTTGGCTATCCCAATGGGGTTCTGAGAGAGCAGTGTATTGATCTAGTGTAGGTTGAACTTGTTCAGGCGACCATTTGGTTTCTTGCGCAATATTGCCTTGAACTAAACTCACTTGAATTGGTTGTCCTTGTGGTGTCGTCCAACTGATTTGACTTAAGCAAGCACCTGTTCCCCAAATGAATGCAATCGCTAAGAAACAATAGAAGATTATTTTTTGCTGACGACGGCGTAAGACCATTTCAACAAGTAATGCGCTGCTGAGTACTGTCGCGAGAGAAAGTCCATAGACACTGAAAATAGGCGCGTAACCTTTTAAAAAAGTGTCTGTTTGACTATAGCCTAACAATAACCAAGGAAATCCAGTCGAAATAAAACTTCTGACCCATTCCATGAAAACCCAAATCGCAGGAAATGCACACAGTACTTTTCTCCAGTTGCGCGAAGGGAAATAGCGATTGAGCAAAAATCCATGCATTGCTGGAAAAATGGATAAAATAAGAATCAAGCCTACCGTGATGAGTGCGGAAAAAAATATTGAAGCATGACCAAAGGTGTGAATGCTATTAAAAATCCAATAAACACCGGTGCTGAAAAATCCAACACCAAAAATAAATCCTCTATAGAATGCGCGCTTCTCGCTCACATAAAGCCACAAACCTAGCAATAATGCAGGCGATAAAATGCCGATCAAAAATAAATGATAAGGCGCAAATGCAAGAGTTAAGAGTGCGCCTGCGATGAGCGCGAGGCTGTCTCCTATCCTTCCAGAAGAAAAAATTTTATGCAATTTCATGAGGCATTCACACCATATTAGGAAGTGCTATGGTACTGGATTTAACCACATCACCGCAATTATGTTTTTAGCTTGAGGTGCCGTCGGAATTTTGCTACCTTTGTCGCCTTTCATTTTACATTGGGAAATGGTTTTATGAGACAACAAAAATTAATAGCAACTTGCATATGCCTACTCAGTATGGTTTCAACGCCTGTGTTTGCTGCGGCTGGGACGCAGAACAATGATAACTCAGAGCAAGCGCCTAATGCAGGAGCCCAGAACAGCGATAATCAAACAGTAGCCAAAAAATCAAGATTGCATGGTCATCATGCGCGTGCGGCGTCTACGACAACCACTCAAACAAACACTACGCCAGAAAGTAGCTCTCACCAAATTGTATATATTAATGGACCACAATCTTTCCCAATGGACGTAGATGTTCCGGGACAATCGTTTGTGTCGACCGGTCCATACATCGGCGTTCCTTTCGTATACTCCGGTAATGATTTGATCATTAACAGCCCGAGCGTGAATGAAGATGTGACATTATTAAATATGCGCAAAGCAATTACGCATCGCTTAACAATGTTAGGGCGTCCTATAGAAGAAGAACACTCGCACTTGTTATTGAGCGGTATCGTTGAAGGCCAAGCGCTTTACAAAGATCCAGGTGTAGGTCCAAACAGCAGTGATATTGACGTTACAAATGCGACGTTAGACGGTTATGTTTTAGGGCCAAGCTCTTGGACCTCAGCGTTATTTGAATTTACGTATGACAATAACATTGGCACAGCAGAAGGCTCTCTCAACAATAATTCACGTGTGCAAAACTCGCGTTTACTGTTGAACAAAGCTTTCATCGTTATTGGTGACTTTAATAAATCGAATTTCTACGGAACACTGGGACAATTGTATGTTCCATTTGGTACGTACAGCACTTCTTTAATCAGTGATCCTTTAACAAAAATTTTAGGTCGTACGAAGGAAAGAGCCATTGTGGTTGGTTATCATCAACAAGGTGATAATGCATTCTATGGTTCGGTTTACGCTTTCAAAGGCGACACTTATGTAGGGTCAACCAATCGGATCAGCAACTATGGGTTAAACGCGGGTTATGGTTTTGGAAATGACAAGATCAGCGGTAATTTTGGCGGTGGTGTGATTGCCAATATCGCGGACTCACTTGGGATGCAAAACAATGGTAATGCGGGCCCCTTATTTGGTGGATTTGGTGCGAACGCTGGATTTGGTAATGAGCAAATTTCGCATCGTGTTCCTGCTGTGAACTTGCGAGGGTTATTTAGCATTGGTACTTCGATTGACTTGATCGCAGAATATATTTCAGCAATCAATTCTTTTAGTACCAGAGACTTAACCATGAATTCACATGGCGCGCAACCCAGTGCGTTGCATACTGAAGCGGCGTACACCTTTGTTTGTCCTTTCATCAATAAGCCAAGTTCATTAGTGGTTGGCTATGACAAAAGTAAAGATGGTTTAGCACTTGAATTACCTATGGAACGTTATTCTCTAGCGTTTAATACGTCACTCTGGCAGAACACATTACAAAGTTTGGAATTGAGGCATGATGTCAACTATGCGGGTAGCGATACTGCAACTGGAACAGGTTCAGTACTGCCAGTGCCTACGTTGATTATGGGTACAGGTAAACCTGATAATA
>CAJCIZ010000230.1 GCA_903970525.1 Myxococcales bacterium
AGGTCAAACAGGTTAAAAGCTAATAGCTCAATGATTGCAGAATTTTAACAGAATAATTTATATAAATTATTTTCGACAGGCGGCCGTTACAAAACGCCTTAGCATGCATAACGAAGCATCATGAAGCACAACTCAATCGCACCAAAGTCGCACCGTAAAATCTTGACTCGATTTTATCCAATGAAGAATGATGATCGAATATATCCACTGGGCTGCCCGATCGAAACTCTCCCTCTGAGCCAGGACTGTGTGGAACTGCAATATCCGCCCGTTAGAGAGCACTATAGGCATTTTACAACGATGAACGGTGATAACTTGGATAAAGGGGCTTTATACTTCCTACGAACGTTTCGAGTAGAGTGACTCAACATAGAGATATATTTCAATATTTAGTTCCATTGTAGGCAGAGTTATACCTCACAGGAGGAATGAGGTCAAACAAGAAAGGCCTGGTGATGTCGGAACTCATTACACTATAAATGAAACCCCAGCTCAACATCACATAGCTCGTCTGTTGATGCAGTAGACGATACAGGTGTAGTCTTTACTTCAGTACTAAGAATACTCGATGAACGTGAAGCAGATTGTGATTCCACTACAAAACTGCAATATTCTGAAAATTTTTCTTCAAAAATATCTTTAAAAAAATCTATAGAATCTCGCACATCCCCCTCTATCTCTATCCAAAATTTGTCTGGATAGGATGTACATTTAAATGCTCTCGTTTCAAATAGATATTCTTGTGCAATTAACTTTGAGTATTCCTCATAACTTTTTTCATCCGCAGCTGTACAACGTAACGTATACAAAGGCAGGTAAGGAATAAACGTTTTTTTATTACTTTCTATTTCATTATAACGCGTGATTGCACCATTAAAATCTTTAATACTAACGCGAATAGCATCTTGAGCATCTAAATAAGACTCAAAAAATATTCCATCTGATTTTGTTACTTCACATTCGCGAAAAAGATTGACGACAGACTCAACAGATTCAATCTGCTGCTGCAATCCTTCTCGAGATTTATCTAAATCTCTTAGTAAGGCTGGTAACTTTGCTCGTGCAGCAAAGAGTATTTTACATTTGGCTTGAAAGTCAGCTATTGTTTTCATCATGTAGCGCTCGTATGTTAGGGTTAAAATTATAATAAGTAATCACATTAAAATACAGCGAAAAGGGCAACCTTCGCTAACTTTCTGTTTTGGTTCCAATTTTTCATCAGGTGTTGTTAAAATCTCACCCTGAGTACCGATTATTTGTCGATTATTTTGGCCATATAATGGCGATGTTAACAGCATTGAACGGATAGCTACATTGAGCTTTTGTATCAAATCAGAATGAAAGATGGCTGATAAGCTCACATTAGCTCCGCGTGGCAATAGCATATCTACCTTCACCTTCAGCTCAGCTAGGGAATAAAGATTAATGGCCGCAGGCATTTTGATACCTTTTGAGTCATCGCTAGAAAACAATAATTGACTCCATCTCTCTTCTAAACAAGCAGTCAATTCCAGAAAATCATCTTTGTATGTACTTAGGGGGAATATACCACCCGGCGCATAAGTATTCAGCGAAGGTGTTTCTTGATTTTCATAGGTAATTTCTGCATTAAAATAGTCCAGAATTCTTCTTTTAAACATAACATCTACTTTGAATTTTTTATCTTGATACGAATTTGATGTAACCCGCGCATAACCAGGAACGAGTCGATAGTTATATTTGCCATCATCATTTAATGTATCTAGTACAGAATGAATTGTCGTTATATCGACCAAAGAAATAAGGTTATGCTCAAACGTATCTGTGTGATAGCTAAATAATGCTACCGCCAAATCATTGCGTCCAGAAAAATAAGGATTGCCATCTAAATGTTTATCAGTAATAGAACTTTTTTCTTCATGCGCGTGAACATTTTCTTTTTCAAACTGATGAGTGATTTGTTTAATAGCTTCCGCTATTTGTGCGATAGATTTATTTTTTTCAAAGAAAATATAGATAGTTATCGTTTTGCTGGCTTGTTCTTTATCGGTGCTAAATTTTTTGATATTATCTTTATCCATAAACTTGAAGCAGCGAAAATCTTTACGAGCAGCGACTATATTGACCGCTTTTTTTAAATCATGATATCTGACAGAGATATGTAATTTCCATCCGTAATCATCATAAATTTTTTCTTCTTTTTTCTCTGTTGATACACAGTTAATCCAAGATTTTTCTTTTCTGACCCGAAATGTATCAATACTAGTACTATGCTTGGTTTGCGATGCTAGAACAGCTCTGTCATAAAAAGTATCACTGGCTTCATTCGTATTTAAATTCTGAATTAGAGTTGAATTGGGAATAATATAATTAGCGATGTTAGGGAATTTAATGAATTGATGTAATTTGTCTTGATCCGCTGCATTCATTATGAAATTTTTTGCAAACTGCGTCATTTGTTCTACGAATATACGCAAAGTACGTGGCGAAGCATTAACAATAATATCTTCAGGATGCTGAATAGCACAAAACGTCGACAAGAAGTTAACAAACTCAATCTGCTCAGGCTCTTTGAATTCATTAATATCTGATTCAGTCAAGGTGAGAATATTATTGTTTAGTTGACTAATAAACTGTGACAATTTCAATTATACCGCCTCGTTTTGAATTTTTAGTTATATGACGACATTATATTACATATAATTTCTAAATGTAACTAATTTAACCATATCTATTTTTAATTTATTGAACAATATAAACTTTTGTTTTTTGAGAATCGCGAAACTTGATAGAGATCGATCGCGCTAAAAACCAACGGATCATCTATACAGGCAACAACCTTGCAGGAGGAATCAGGTGCAATCTGAGTATGCATGATATTTTAAGCACGTAAGACAGCGGAAGAAATAAGCAGTAGGATCTTCTTCTTTCATCAGAATGTTTAAATAATCCTGTGCCTCTTGAGAATTTAGTGCATAACCTGCTTCTTTGATTATGCTTTGTGAGAGGCTTTCTTTTGCATCTACGCCTAAAGCTTCCATCTCTGCTAAACCACCTTTACCTAAATATTCGCAAGGCTGATCACAGCAGGTTAACCATCGTTCACTTTGCCAACCTGCAAATCCGAGTGTATTTTTCTCAACTTCATTGATTAACAATTTGAAAATTTTATTTGAACCCGATTCAACCGAGGTAAATGTTGCGGAAAATTTTCTGGCAGCGTTGCCGCTAGCGATACACCACGGGCAAAGTGACAAAATTTCTTCTTCACTGTAAACAGGACCGCGATAAAGATAATTGACAAAATTTTCACAGCACTCGCATTCACCTTCTTCAGCAACTAACGAACCTGTTTGTAAAGGGTTTAGATGAAATCGAAATTCAGGTAAAGACTGATCTTTTACCTTAGGAAAATGACTTCTTTTAATATTGGGGTCGCCGAGATTTTTTAACAAGGTTAGCATTTTATAGTCACGTGCATTGCGAGCCATCATCCAAGGTTGCAGGTCGTTAACATCGGCAAGATTAAAGTCAGCGCCATTTTTTACAAGAAGCTCAACCGTTTCCAGGTGACCACCTCTAACAGCTAAATGCAGAGGTGTATTTTGCATATTATCCCATGCATTAACAGGAATGCCGCGAAACAATAACTCATAACATGTTTTTGTAAAGCCTTTCTGCGCGGCGAGATGAAGCGCTGTGCGGCCAATTTCGTAGCGACCGTCAAGTAGGTTTGTTCGACTAGCAAAGTATTCTGCGTTTTCTTCAGCCCCATACTGAATAGCAATGAATAAAGGGGTCATTCCTTCATAAGTGACTGCGTCAATATCCGCACCATAATAGACGAGGTCTAAGCAAACCTGTAAAATGCAACGAGCTGATGCATAATGCAAAGGTGTCATGTTTGCTATGTTACGGCTATTAACCTCAAATTTTTCGCGCATGAGCCGCATGGCGGTACCATTGAACCCCCAGCGACACGCAAGATGTAACACCGTGTCTTTTTCAGCACTAAGACTGTTTTTAAATGTTGTGTTATACCATTCTGGATTAAGATAGATATACATTTCAAGATCAGTTTCTGTTGGGAAATCAGCAAAGATATCATTCGTCATCGTGTGTTACCGTAATAGTTTATCAGTGGGGCTAAATTGTATACTACTTGATGTAATATTGAAAACTGGGACTAGGTTTGATCCGATCAATAAGTTATTGATAATGAAGGCCTCCAGCGCTATTTGAACTTTTCTTTGGAATTGCAGCTATCAATAGTAGTGTCAAGTATTCACGGGCTGTTGCCCAAATCATTTGGGCCAAACGCCCACATAAGATATAATTTCCAGCATAAATTGTTAAGGAAATTGTTCCATGATGGGCCTTGAAGAACCAAATCAAGCTAAGCTTTTTTATACCGATTTTCACCTTGAATCCCGCGTCCGAGAAAATCATCCTCTCAGAAAAATAGCAAAAATAATCGACTTTAGCTTTGCATCCGACGCTGTAGCAGATTGTTATGGTAAAAACGGCAATGTATCCATCCCGCCAACCGTCATATTGAAATTAATGTTCTTGTTAGTATTTTATAACGTACGCTCAGAGCGTGAGCTAATGAGCACATTGCCTGAGAGATTAGATTGGCTTTGGTTTATAGGCTTTGACTTAGACTCATCGATACCAGGTCACAGTGTTTTATCAAAAGCTAGAGCGCGATGGGGATCGGGATTATTTAAGTTATTTTTTGAGAGAATAGTTTTTCAATGTGTCGAAGCAAGATTGGTTGATGGTAAAAAAATCTTTATGGACGCCAGCTTCATTGATGCGAATGCATCAAATAATTCAGTAATCGACATGAAATCCTTAAAAACGCAAATCAGTGAGCGTTATAAGGAATTAGAATCCAGATTAAATGAACTTCAGGAAAAAGAAAGTGATCGCCAATATCGAGAAATGAATAATCGGTATGTTTCAACCACGGATCCAGAGGCTGGGATTTTTGGTAAAGGGAAATCAAATCTTTGTTACAAAACCCATAGAGTTGTAGAGGAAAGATCGGAAATTATTACAGATGTAGAGATAACAGCGGGTGATGTAGATGAAGGCCAGCGCTTGGAATTATTATGGAAAGCTCATAAGAAAAACACTGAAATTGAAGCACAAACAGTCGTTGCAGACAGCAAATACGGAACAATAAAAAATTATCTTTTTTGTGCGGAGAATAATATCCAAGCACACATTCCAGATTTAAAAACCAAGGGCGCAAAGAAAAAAGAAAAAAAGGCAAAAAATAAAATATTCCCAGATACCTTATTTAAATACGATATTGTTACAGACACCTATATTTGCCCTGGCAATAATAGACTAAAAAGAAAAAGCTATCATGCATCTCGAGCAAGCGTAGATTATGCAGCAGCAAAAAAAGATTGCGCATCGTGTGATTTACGAAATCAATGCACAAGAAATAAAGATGGGCGAACTATCAAGCGTCACTTACAGCAAGATACTGTTAATATAATGCGAGAAAAGTCTCAAGCTTATAAGTCTAAGCAAGATATTCGCAAACGACAACATTTGATGGAAAGATCATTTGCCAAGGCAACACGATATGGATTTGATCGTGCTCGCTGGAGAGGATTGGAGCGCGTTTCTATTCAGGAATTTTTGACTTGCTGCGTTCAGAACATCCAGGCTTTAATTAAACAAGAATCTCCGCTCAAGCAAGCTGCAGCAATGGCTTTAAAACAAGAATCATATGAAATATTGAGCTATAAACACGCTATGCCGAACCAAATTAAGAGCTTTTTTAAGAATAGTTTGGAATTTTTTGCTAATAGATTTCGATATGCGAATTCGGGGCTGCTTTTGTTAAGCTAAGACCTCAATGATATGAGGTCTTGAATTAAAACGGTTTAAGCAACAGCCCGTTCACATCTAACATGCCACCCAATACAACTTTGCTTATATCTATAATATGTTATATGTGAATACTTAACACAGTCTGATCACAATGACTCCTTTCGATAATTATCCTACTTGATTTAATCATAATAGTAAAAAATGATGCCTTAGCATCAGAAATTATACTAGCAATCTAAAACTCCTGAACATAAGATGTTTAGTATCAAAAATCATTTAGGGAGATATTTTGAATGACAGACAAGGACAGTAATAAAAAATTTACAACAACAGATGCTGGAATACCAGTCTCAAGTGATGAGTATTCTCTGACTATTGGACCGAACGGCCCTATCCTTTTACAAGATCACTACCTCATCGAGCAAATGGCAAACTTTAACCGTGAAAGAATCCCAGAGCGCCAACCTCACGCAAAGGGCGGTGGAGCGTTTGGATATTTTGAAGTCACGGAAGATGTAAGCAAATACACAAAAGCTATCGTATTTCAGCCTAAAACAAAGACAGATTTACTTATTCGCTTTTCAACCGTTGCGGGTGAGCGAGGAAGCCCTGATACCTGGCGAGATCCTCGGGGATTCGCAGTGAAGTTCTACACGAGTGAGGGTAATTTCGATCTAGTTGGGAACAATACGCCTGTTTTCTTCGTGCGTGATCCCATGAAATTTCAACACTTTATTCGCTCTCAAAAGCGTCGTGCCAATAATAATTTGCGTGACCATGATATGCAATGGGACTTCTGGACTCTTTCACCTGAGACTGCACATCAAGTGACAGTGCTTATGGGTGATCGTGGGATTCCAAAGACCTGGCGCAATATGAATGGTTATTCAAGTCATACTTACATGTGGGTGAATGCTCAAGGTGAAAAATTTTGGGTAAAATATCACTTCAAGACAAACCAAGGAATCGAATTTCTGACACAGCAAGAAGCGGATAACCTTGCAAGCATAGATGGGGATTATCACACTCGTGACTTATACGAGGCTATCGAACGCGGCGACCATCCAAGCTGGACGCTATACATGCAGATTATGCCGTTCAAGGACGCCGAGACATACCGTTTTAATCCATTTGATCTCACAAAGGTATGGCCACATGCAGACTACCCTCTTGTTAAAGTAGGTCAGTTAACTCTGAACCGCAATCCAACGGATTATCACACTGAAATCGAACAGGCTGCATTCGAACCTAACAATATGATACCTGGAACTGGAGTAAGCCCAGACAAGATGCTTCTTGCAAGGGTATTTTCCTATGCTGATGCACACCGAGCGAGGCTGGGCGTGAATTACAAGCAGATACCGGTCAACAAACCGAAATGTCCCTTTCATAGCTATAGCAAAGACGGTGCAATGCGTGTTGAGAATGTCTCAGATCCTGTTTATGCACCTAACTCCAAAGGCGGTCCAAAAGCTGACAGTTCGAGAAATCCTGAGGTGGCGACATGGGAAGCAGACGGAAATTTCGTGCGTGAGGCATATACACTCCGTAAGGATGATGACGATTTTGGACAAGCAAATACTCTAGTCTGCAAGGTAATGGATGACGAAGCTCGTGACAGACTAGTCAGTAATGTAGTCGGTCACCTGAAAAGTGGAGTCACCGAACCTGTGCTAGAAAGAGCTTTCGATTACTGGAAAAATATCGATAAGAAGATTGGTGAGCGTATTGAAAAAGGTGTGAAGGGAGGTTAACAATGAAAAGCAAAGTAAAGGTGTCTCTGTGTCTGTGCTAACAGAATAAGTATGGTGTAAGCATCTAAGCATCGGGTCAGTATTGTTATATGCTGACCCTGCAGATTAAGATGTATAGTTGATAACTGATTTTAATTATTATGAATGTTAACTAATTGCTTATTCCAATGAATTCCAAATATAACATTAAATGCAGTTGCTTTAGCAATAGGACAAATTGTCTTTTGAATTTTTTCAAGTTTAACAAATCCATAAGCGGCTA
>CAJCIZ010000231.1 GCA_903970525.1 Myxococcales bacterium
TACAATGTCTTCTCATTGGCAAGATTTTCATTTATCACATGAACTCAATGAAGAAGAACGCGTAACACGATATTGCGATCTAATGGAGAAACTTACCGGAGAGAGGATTGATGGATAAAGAAGAGGTTCTAATCGTATTCAAGAGCAAGCAAGACTTTCGCAATAGAATCGCTAAACTCTGGCAAGATCAAGAAGAGAACGAAATATATGTCTTCGAGTTTCCCGATGAAGAGACTGAGAGAGAATTTGAAGCGTTGGAAAAAGCATTTTTGGAGGGGAAAAGATGAAGTGGTATAATTATAAAGAAAAATGGATTGATATTTCAAGAGTAGGTTTTATATCTAATAAATATGATCTTGAAATCCAAATATGGTTTTCTTTGTTACCAGAGGATTGGATACAATTTGTTTACAAATCCAAAGAAGAACGCGACGCAGAGTTTGCAAAGATCAAAATCTTGATGGGCATCGAAGACTTTACGAGTAGGTGCTGTTGATGGAATGGAACTCTATTATGTCTTGTGCATTAGGAAGCATTATAGGAGTATTGATAGGAAATTTTTTATATTATAAATGGTTTGATATATGACCCCTTGGATCGACGTAAAAAATGGATTGCCTCCTTTACCTAAAAAGGTATTTGATTATTACTTTGTAATAATAGAGAGAGATGGAAGAATCTTACATAGGATGGCCAAATGGGAAAAACGCATTAAACGCGGTGAAGCTTTAAGTGTTGAATCAATAAATAAACAATTATTGAAATCAAATAGAGTAGATTGGCGAGTGGCTAATTTTAAATCTAAAGAAGTTACCCATTGGATGCCTATCCCACCTCTGGAGAAATAAATGACCCCTTGGATTGATGTGAAGGACAAATTACCAGAAAAAAATCATAGAATTTTAGTTTATGTAGATCCAAAACATACTTTCGCAAATCCTCTTTATGATGCTTTTTACGATAAATATGGCTTTGTTGATTATAGAATGAATTGGCCTTTGGAAAATGTAACGCATTGGATGCCTTTTCCAAAACCCCCAGGAGAAAAATGCCAGGATATGTAAAGACTTATTGCCAAGATCAGGGTTTTTCTAATAAAATGTGGTTTTTTTCACCTATTGACAGAAGAAAAAAATATTATTTTTGCCATCATTGTCAGAAAGAACATATTCTTAAAGAAGGAATAAAAGATCCAACCAAACCCCCAGGAGAGAAATGAAAAAACTATTACTATTAGCATTACTATGCACTGCAAATCTATCAGCTATCGAATATGATGTTGAATTCGGTTATGTCATTATACACAGACATGTTGATGAAAACGGCGAGGAAATAAAAGAATGACGGGTAAGGTTATCACATATGTCCTAGTTATAATCTTGATGGGTTTGGGGATTTTTTATACCAATCGCGCACATGCCTCTATAAATCCTTTTGAAATAGAATGCATGATTTTTGAAGGGGATGAAGACTATCTTGAACCCGATCAACCGATAAGACACAAATGTCTGGGTCATTATCACTGGATGATTAAATATTTTAACAGAGCCACAGAAATCACATGGTATCTTCCCAATTATGATGACAAGGAAAAAGGAAAATTATGTTTTTCTACAGCTATTGCATTAGCAATGCCACCTAACAATATTCAAAAAATAATAGCAGTCGCAGTTGGTCTTTTCACAAAATACGGACTTGATTGTATTGATAGTTTTCATGAAGTTCAGCATTATCTTTACAGGGCGCATTATCACGCAGAAATGTATGAATTTTATTTGGATGTGTTAAAACACCAGGAGTCGTAATGTTCGGAATAAAGAAATTGCAAGCGCAAGTTAAAGAATTAAAAAATGATATACAATACCTTAAAAAGGAAACCGACAGAACTCAAAATATTAATCTTGAATATTTCAAGATTGTGTTAGATCAACAAGTACATCAGAAACTTGATCTAAGCAAAATTAATGGGCGATTTCATGATCTAGGCGAGAAGTTTGACAAAAGTCAAAAATATATCGAGATTCTTGCAGAAGAGTCTAACAAAAACTGTCAAATTAGTCGGGAATTACTTGATAAAATCGTCACAAATGACGCAATTTTGTTACATGTTAAAGAGCTTAATGAAAAGTTGACTTTCCTTTTTGATTACATGAAACAGCTTGAAAAGCTTTTGGGGAACATTGATCTAATAGTAGATCAATGTCTTCCCGAACAGACACTGAAGCTCCCAAAGAAGAAAAAAGCCATCAACTAGAATTCTTTGAGGAATGCCCTAACATGTATTTGTTTGAAGAAAAATAAAATGATCATTTAGATTCAGTCTATGGAATCTAAAAGCAAAGTCATACAAAAACAGAATGAAGGCTGGATTCAAAAACCGAAACGTAAAAAGCCTCCCAAAGCCTCTCATCCTTGGTGTTTTCCTGATCATCGTATCAAAGATAGGAAAGATAAGGGTATTATAATAGAATAACTCCCTTGCCAGGAATAAAATTTATCACACACGATTAAGATAATAAATATCTCGGTGGTAAATGCGCAATAATGACCCGATCACGTGGCCAGAAGAAAGCCTAAATCAATCTTTGCGTCAGAGCATGGAAAAAAACTACTCCGACTGTATCAATATATTACAGACTCAATGGTATCAAGCGGATCTTAATCAACGCTTCACAATGAATGACCAAGAAGTATGGGGTTTGATATTCCCAGGTGTTGCAACTTATCGGCGCAAGATCTGGAATTTTAATATTATGAATCCGATCTCTGAGGCTATCAGTGGCCAACAGAGACAGACAAGAAAAAGTTCTGCGGTCATTCCTATACGCAACGGGATGCAGAAGACAGCCGATCAATTGACGAAATGTCTTTATCATAATCACAAAGGCAGTTTCCATTCTACTTTCAGCGATGCATTTCAGCTAGGTGCGATAATTCAGGGTCTAGGCTTCATGTACATGCATGGGGATTCAACAAAAGATCCTATTAGCCCTGATCCTGTTTGGCGTTACGTAGATATGAAATCATGTGTCTTTGATCCCTATTTCAGAAAAAAAGACATGAGTGACGCTAGGTTCTGGTGGGTAAGAACATTTTTTGATGCTCAAGAAGCGGCGGTATTGTATCCTCAATTTGCTGATGAAATTCTTCGATTACCGAAAGGAACATATCGCGATGACAAATTCTATTACATGCCAGAAGTCTACCAAATTCAATTTCCGAACCTCATCGCCTTTGACGAGTATTGGTATCTTACATCTAGAGAAGCCACTTTCCTCGTGGATAAAAAAACAGAAGAATGCCAAGAGTTCACAGGTGACAAAGATCAATTACGCGAGATCATGCAAGCTTTTCGAGGACAGCTAGCAGTAATCAAAAAGCCAGTGCCGACGGTACGTAGAAGCATTATTTTGAATGACCGTGTTATTGTCGATGAACCAAATCCCTATGGCATGGATCGTTATCCTGTCGTCCCGATGTTAGCTTTCTTCACGGCAGACACTCCATATTACGCCTACAAGTTCAATAGCCCTATGACCATGCTCCGGGATTGCCAATACTTGCTAAATCGCCTGAAAGTATCCAATTTAGAAATTTTGGATGCTCAGCAACAGGGTTTAAAGGTTAAAAAAGGTGCTCTAGTTACCCCTGAAGACGCTTTAAACTCTGGCCATGGTCGCGTATTATCTATAGATCCAGAATTCCAAATGGATGATGTCCAGGCAATGCCTATCGTGCCTCCAAGCCCTGTCATGTTGCAAATGGAGGAAATGCTCAAAGGCATATTCCATAATATCGCTGGCATTGATCCTAACGCCATGGGCATGAATATTGATGATAAGGCAGGTATCATTACCATGATGAGGCAAGCAGCCACGGCGCGAAACCTTCAAAGGCTATTCGATCAAGCCGACGAATCACAAAGACTATGTGCAGAGATTGAAGTGGAATACATACAAAAGAATTGGACATATGGAAAAGTCAAGCAAGTTATCGGCGAAGAGCCAACAGCCGAATTCGACAGTAAAATATTCTTTAAGTATGGCTGTAAGGTGGTTCAGGCTTCTTTGACTGAAAGCCAGCAACAATTAGAACTTGCTCAAATTCTCCATGCTCAAATTCTATTTCCTGATCTAATTCCTCCTGATGAAATCCTAGAATGTATGACGCTACAAAACAAAGATCGCATTATTGAAAAAGTCATGGCTAAACAAAAAGCTATGCAGGAACAACAAGAGAAAGTTGAACAATTGCAAATGCAGCAAATGGAAGTCGACAATCTTACTAAGGTTGCCTATGCACATAGCCAAGAAGGGCTTGCCAAAGAGCGTGTAGCGAAGATACAGACAGACGGGGCCGTGGCGCAAGACAAACTAAGACGTGCTCACCAAGAGGATACGGCTAGTCTTCTTAATGTTGTCAAAGCTCTTAAAGAACTCAAAGGCATGGATCTGGAACATATTATGCAACAGGTTGAGATTCTTAATGCTATAAGCCCAGCGGCTAACCCAGAAAAAGAAGTGGTTGCAAATAATCAAAATGTTGCTTGAAAGTTAGATATATAAGGTGCTTGAATAAAGGAGCAAAAATCATGGCAAAAAATTACGGTGGTCGTTCTGAAAAAGGGATGAGCGGTTACAAAAATCCTGGTGAAAAAGGGACAAAGGGTTCAAGAAATGGTGGTATGCCTAATGGGGATATGGCCATGGCAGGTCTTAATCAAGGAGATATGAATCCTAGAATTAAAGACTATCAAACTCCAAGTAAAGATTTTTCACAAGAGGGTTTTAGCAAGACTTTGGATTATATTGAAAGACAAAATAAATTCCAAGGTACTGAAGCATCTACAATTGAAAAGCAAGCTTATGAAGGACGCTACTCATAATGGCAAAATCATCTAAATCTTCATCTTCAAAAGATAGACCTGGCGGTATTGAAATACAGAGAGGTCCAATAAGCATGGAAGCGCAATATTCAATGGCATTCCCCGAGGAACCACAAAGAACGCGTCAAGATATGCAGAATCTTGA
>CAJCIZ010000232.1 GCA_903970525.1 Myxococcales bacterium
GGCATTATCAAAGTACAACGTAATTTTAGAGCTAATAAAAGAAAAAACGAAGATCTAAACCGCGTAGCTTTTCGGCATAATTTATCACCAGATGAAACCAAGCAACTTTTAAAAGATGCCAATACGCCTTACATTCCACAATGTGAGCCGACATTAGCTAGAAGGTTAATGGATGCCGCAGAAAAAATAGAGTTATTTTCAACGGTCAATCATTTAACTGCGCCTTCTGCCCTGCAGAGCATTTTTGATGATGGCCTCTATGGAAGACGTACTATATTACAATTTTACTTACCTTTTAAACCATCTGCGTTATGGGATTTTGATGTTCAAGAGGGCGATGCGAACGTCGTTTGTTTAGGTGCAAATGAAATTGATTCCGGTGCAGCCCAAGGAGTTAAACTTGAATTTGATGTAAACAAAATAGCGAAAGATAATCCATGTGTCTTTTTTAAACAGAGAGATTTAGGGTTCACAAAAAACAAAATAAGAGAAATCAAGATTGGCGATGTTGAGTTGGGTTTTTCACATACACAATCTAGAGAAGGAGTAGATGACAAGCTTTGTCCGTTTAAAATATATGAGAAAATGAAAAATGGAAATTTTGATATAAACTCTCCAAAAGCTGAAACAAAAATAAAAAATACCTTATTAATTGCCTACGACATTAAAAAAATGCATCAAATTTTTATACTTAATTTTTTTAGATTCATTGATAGTTTAGATAACAATGATATTAAAAATAAAATATATTCCGAGTTAAATAATCTTGACAATGAAACACTGATAAAAACGCTAAAAGAAATAGGCAATAAAATCACTGACACGATGGAATTTAATATTTATGGTGCCTATAAAATTGACTTTTCCGCTCTTTTAAATATCAATAATAGCAACTATACCATTCACTTACCTACATTTATCAACGAATTAAATGCTGGCGATATGGTGAAATTACAAACAGCAATGGAGAAAATACCAGAGATATTCAAGAGCTACCGCTTTATTGATTATTTAATGGCTAATACGAAAAATAAAGAAATAATTCCCGCCCTAATGGAGCAAAGAGATAAAACCACCCTTCCGTCTTGGATGCAAAAAAAATCATAAGAGCGCATCGACCCTCTTTGTTAAACAGGGTGATCAAATGTTAATTTATGCAACAACGCCTTGAAAAAAGCGATTCATCTTACCTTTACCCAATAATCTTCTTCAGAAAATCACTTAACATAGCCTGAAACTGCATAATTGATTTGATAACTGGTGGCTGTAAATCAATACTGCCATCTGAATTATTAACAACAGCAACATCAACATAACCGTTACCAACTACCTGCTCTGCAAAGTCAATCGATGCAATCTCATGATGCTCCGTCGCTACCATCCGTTTAGATGCCGCATGACGCGCAGTCTTGGTACCTTGCTGCTTATTATTTAATCTCTCCCAGAGCACCATTAAATATGTCGCCACTTGTTGTTCGTTTGCAACAATGCCGCCTTCAGACCAATCATAGTAATGAGTTGAAGTCCATGGCAACTTCCATCGTAAAACAGGATAGGCAGGCGCTGCAATCAAACGTTCGCCAAACCCAGCGTAATAAATCAGCTGGTTTCCCCAGGTAATTTCTTTAGCTGTATACTCATCATGCCCCATACGATGATACACTTCGACAAGGTCTCTCACCGGCACCCACCATGTTGTTGGCTGAGTAAACCATTGGTTTTTATCAACAGTAATTAATAAATCTAGCCCAAGATCACCATACTGGTGAATTGTCTTATCCCAATCCCATTCTTTACCAAAATCTTGTTTAGAGATGAAAGGGTAAAATGTCCAGTGAGCCACTTCATCAGACACACGATGCACTGCACAACCAAACAAAAATGCGACCAATTTTGGATTTTGTAATGATGGCTCTGGGTATTTTTCTTTAATATAATCCGCAAAAGTGTAAATGAAGGGGTCCCAATGCGAATCTTCGCCATAATGATTACCGCCAGCATAACCTGAGTCAGGGTAATAGGCACCCACCAAATATGCATCTAAATTACTCTTCAAGAGATTACGTAGTTCAGCATTAGGAATGCGGGCAATGGTCTCTTGCGCAATTAACATATGTGTAATACCACCACTAGCATACCCAAGCGATGTCATCAAATACAGCAAACCAACCATTATCCCCATCAAGATTTTTTTCATTTATTTTCCTTATAAATACCAACTTTCACAAAAGTAACATAACGAAAAATGAAAAACAACATCGCACTAATCAGTAGTACAAATGGGAATAACCATAACACAACAGTGCGCATACTAAAGGGTGGCGAAAATAAAATAGAATCGCCATATCTTGCAATCAAATACTGCTTGATATCATGTTCACTTTTTCCTTGGCGCAACTGTTCGAACACCTTACGACGCAAATCATTAGCAAGCGGTGCCTGCGATTCAGCGATACTCTGACCTTGACAAACAACGCAGCGTATTTCATGTATTAACAGATAGAATCGAGCTTTTTCTTGCTCACTCTGGAATGACAAAGGCAACTCGGCTGAGAGAGCATGGCACGATAAAACCAACCAAATGAGCGTGATGACAACCCGCATTTAAGCTTTCTCATGTTGCTTTATGATGGGCAACAGTTTTTCAAGCCAAATATCTTCTGTTAATGCCCCCACATGCCGATATAACACTCGGCCATTTGAATCAATCAGAAAGGTTTCAGGTGTACCATAGATGCCAAAATCAATAGCAACATCACCATTATTATCAAGCCCTAGCATTTCATATGGATTACCGCGTTTTTTAAGCCATGAAATGACAGCATCACGTTCATCTTTGTAAGCAATCGCATAAATCGGCACGTGATAATCATTTTTCATTTTCATCAACGTCGCATGCTCCATGCGACAAGCATAACACCAGGTTGCCCAAATATTAAGCGCTGTCACAGGGTGTTTTTTAAATGACTGGTCCGACAATATTTGCTGCTCATTAAGAACATTTCTTAATGAAAAAGTAGGAATTGATTGATTCAATAATGCAGAAGGCATCTCATGTGTTGGGTTGCTAAAAAGTGCGTGGTAAAGTAAATAAAGCAATACCCCCATGACAGCAAGGGGAAGACTATTTTGTATGAACCGCTTTATCATCAAGGTGACCTCTTTATGTTACGCCATGCAATAATACTACCCAATACCATAGCGATAACGCCAAACAAAATCCATCGAATAAATGGCTTGTAATATAAACGCAGCGTCCAGGTTTTTTCATCAAGCGGTTCACCTAATGCCACATATAAATCACGAAAAATACCCGGATGAATATCAACCTTGGTGATCACCATATCGCGAATTGAATATATACGTTTCTCTGGAAACAACGTAGTCACTTCATGTTGTTGCTTCATTACCTTAAGCGCCGCTTGTATACCGTGATAATTACTGCCATTCACCGCTTGAGTAGACAATAATATAAATCGGTAAGGCCCAAGCGCTGCACTATCGCCTTGTTTTAATTGCACTTCAAGTTGCGTACTCATGACACTCGATAACAAAATGCCAATCAACATCACCGCAAATCCACTATGCGCTATGGTGGTCGCAAGCAAATA
>CAJCIZ010000233.1 GCA_903970525.1 Myxococcales bacterium
CCAATACACCACAGGCTCACGAGCCACAACCTGCAATGCGCTCTTATTCACATCCTCCAACGCATCGATACTTTCAGCCAAGCTCTCATAACCCACTACTTTATTTCCACCAATAACCAAAATCATTCTTTGCAAATTAGAAACAATACTTTCAGACAAAGCAGAGAATTCCTTACAAGCCACTTCAAACGTAGAATGATCGTTGACACGATAAATCAAACCACTCAACGCAAGAATCCATTCAGACAGTTGCTCTACACTATGTAATGACTCTAAATAACCAGCTCTCTGAGATAATTTTATTTCAGCAATATAAGCACGCGCCAACCCCACCGATCGCAAATACTCACTACGCGCTCTATGAAATTTTTTCTCATATTCAAAATGCTTACTCTGATAATCTCTAACGATGTAACAATCAAAAATAGTCGTAGTCAATTGCGCCAAAGCGTGCAAACAATCCGCCAAAGCTAATTTCGCCGACTTCACCGCAGACCCCGGAAAAACAACCGTCTGCACCATCATAGCAATCAAAAATCCTAACAAAACACAAAGCGGCCCTTCCATCCCGCCACTCACAGCAAGACACCCAGACAGAATCGCAAGAAAATTCACCCACCACGCACATCCCCACAATGCTCGATGAACAAACCCCAAATACAGAGAAAAAAACGTGACAAAAAATAAGAAAAACGCAAAGACAACAGATGAAAGAGTACTACTGACACCAACTAAAATAGCAGCAACCAACCCAGTCACAGCCAACACAACCATTTTTCGCTGCCACAAAAAATAACGCGCAACACTCAAACCAGACACAGCAGAAATAACAACCCAATACCCTTGCGAATAATGCAAATAAAAATACCCACATAACACAAGCGCCAACACAAAACGAATAGCTTGCTTTAAAACAGCAAACCACCTCATTTTAAATCTTTCCAATACTCAGATTTTAACAAATAGACCAACACAAACAAGATCAACAAAAACCCCAAGACCCACACACCCAAATGAACTTGTTGTTCATGATAAGGCTCAGCCGCATACGCTAGAAAATTAACAATATCCGTTATCATCGCATCAAATTGCTGCTCCGACACACTGCCAGGAGATTTCAACGTCAATTCATCATACCATTCTAACGTATGCTCATAACTCTCTGACAAATCCGCATCTTGCGACAAGACCTGCATACCACGATAAGTCACCAAAATATCAGGCATCATTGTGTTCGGAACCAGCAAATTGTTAAACCCAGTTGACCGCGCTGAATCCATATAAAAACTGTGCAGATAAGTATAAATCCAATCAACACCCCGCACGCTAGCCTCTAACGATAAATCAGGCGGGACAGCACCCGTGGGCCATTTAACATTGACAGGCATTCTGTCATAACGCACACCATGTTTTTGTGCGAATGCATCATAACGTAAATAAATTAATGTGTGACAACTCATACAAATAGAAGAAAACAAACCCGCGCCACGCTCAACAGAACCCATATCATTGCGATGAATAGGCGCTTTTTCTAACTCCAATACAGCATCATCAGCAAATACACTGAGGGAGAAGAACAATAGACACAACATCAAGAGACATTTCTTCATGATGTTAAGCGCTCCGGCAGCGGTTTCGTTGTTTCTAATGAAGTATAAAATGGCATCAGCAAGAAAAATGCAAAATATCCTACAGCAAAAATTTGCGCCATGATCGAAAGCACAGGTGACACCGGCATAATGCCAACATATCCCAAGCCAATAAAACAGATGACAAACACGACGATCGCAACTTTAGAGCAAGTCCCTTTGTAGCGAATCGAACGCACCGGACTTCTATCCAGCCAAGGTAAAACAAACATGAGCGCAATCGCAGCCGCCATAGCAGACAAACCAAAAAATTTATTCGGAATAGCGCGCAAAATGGCATAAAAAGGCGTCATATACCAAACAGGTGCAATATGCGCAGGCGTCATCATCGAATTCGCTGGCGTGAAATTTTCTGCTTCTAAAAACAAGCCACCCATCGTCGGCGCGTAAAATATCACCCAGAAAAAAATCATTAAGAAAACCACGACGCCGACTAAATCTTTCAACGTATAATACGGATGAAAGGCAATCCCATCTAACGGCACACCTTGCGCATCTTTTTTTGTTTTAATGTCAATGCCATCAGGATTATTTGATCCCACATAATGCAATGCAACCAAATGCAAAAACACTAATCCCAACAAGACCAAGGGTACTGCAATGACATGCAAAGAAAAAAAGCGATGCAGTGTCACGCCTGACACGCTGTAATCACCCCGCAACCAAACCACTAAAAATTTCCCCACATAGGGAATCGCACTGGCAAAAGACGTGATAACTTCAGCACCCCAATAAGACATTTGCCCCCACGGTAAAACATACCCTGTAAAAGCTTCTAGCAATAAAGTGATGTAAATCAACATACCAATTAACCACAACAACTCTCGCGGCTTACGATAAGAACCATAAATCAAACCACGATACATATGCAAATAAACCACGACAAAAAATGCTGACGCACCGGTTGAATGCATCAATCGCAACAACCAACCAAAACGTACATCGCGCATAATGTGTTGCACAGAAGCAAATGCTTCCGTTGCTGTTGGCGTGTAATCCATGGCTAACCAAATGCCAGTGATAATTTGATTCACTAACACTAAAAGAGAAAACGACCCGAAGTAATACCAAAAATTAAAATTCCTCGGCGCAAAATAATGCGTTAAATGTTTAGTCCAAAATTCTTGTAACGGAAAACGCGCATTGATCCATCGCTTGATGGATCTCTCTCTTTTCTGTGTTGCGTGCTCCGTCACATTACTCAATCTCAGTTCCTTCTTTGTCTTTGCCGATTTGTACAAGCGTATCTGATAAATAGGTATAAGGTGGTATGACTAAATTCTTAGGCGCAGGCACACCTTTGAAAACTCGCCCAGCCAAATCATAGAGTGAGCCATGACAAGGACAATAAAAGCCACCCAACCAATCCGCTGATACACCACCCACATCAGGTCTATACGTTGGAATACACCCCAGGTGTGTACAAACGCCCACTGCTATAAAAAATTCAGGCTTGAGAGATCGATAGATATTTTTCGCATAAGAGGGCTGTTGATCTTCTTCAGAATTGGGGTCACGCAATAAATTGTTTAATTTTGGCAAGGTATCTAACATCGCTTGTGTGCGACGGATGAGCCAGATGGGTTTACCGCGCCAAACGACGGTCAATTGTTCTATGGGTTTTAAGGCACTGATGTCGACTTCGATAGGCTCACCAGCGGCTTCTGTATCGGTACTGGGCAACCAATATGACACAAAAGGCACTGCGCCCACCGCCAACCCTATTCCCCCTACCGCTGTTGTTGCCCGGCGTAGAAAGCAGCGTCGTTCCTGATCGACTTCTTCGTTTGAACTCATGCTCAGCATTTCCTATGCATTGTCGCAGAAATTAGTGTAATCGTTCACACACAAAATGGCTAGAGACCTTCTTTTTCTGCTTCTCGCGCTTTTTCAAAAAACCGTGAAAAGAATAACCCCGCCTCAAATAATAGCCACAAAGGAACCGCCAACAAGGTTTGCGATAACACATCAGGCGGCGCGAACAACATGCCGGCCACGAAAGCGCCGACTATCACATAAGAACGCATCTTAGTTAAATTTTCACGCGTAGTGATGCCAGTCCAGATCAAAACAATGGTAACGATAGGCACTTCAAAAATCACACCAAAAATAAAAAATAACTGCAAGGTAAAATCAAGATACTGACTGATGTCAGGACTGAAATTCACGCCGCGCGGCGCAGAGTGCGCAAGATAACCAAACACCAAAGGGAAAATAACAAAATAAGCAAACGCGACCCCTGCATAAAATAATAAAGTACTCACAAATAATAAGGGCCATAACAAGCGACGCTCATGTTGATACAAAGCTGGTGCGATAAATGCCCACAGTTGATAAAGCAAAAATGGCATCACAAGAAAAAGCGAAACAACAAAAGTCAGTTGAAAGGGCACAAAAAACGGCGCAACAACATTGGTTGCAATTAATCCTTGCCCATGCGGCAAATGCTTCAGCAGCGGCAACGCTAACAAAGTATAAAGATCATTTGAAAAATAAGATAACACGACAAACACGAGACTTAACACTACGAGCGCGGAAATCAGTCTTTTACGTAATTCAATCAAAAACCGCAACAAAGCAGATGAATTTGTCATCACGGTTTTTTTTCATCCAGCGTTTTTTCTTGCGTTAATTTTTCTAACGGTGATTCCATTTCATGCTTAATATTGGCTGTTGTCTGACGCAACCACTTCATCCACTTTCCTAGTGTAAATGCAGCACTCGGTAATTTCTCTGGCTTGATGACCAGCAATGCCACCACGACAACCACTACTATTTCGCTGACGTTCATGCTCACGATTCTTTCTCATCTTCTTCTTGCAAGCCTTTGCGGAAATTGCGTACTGCAGCGCCTATATCGCCGCCGATATCACGCAATCGTTTCGTACCAAAGAGCACAACAACAATGAGAAAAATTAATAACAATGAGCCAAAATTGATTCCTCTAAACATCACGCGACTCCCTTATATCGTATGCGGTGAAATCCAACCCATTGCGAATAAAACAAATAAAAGAAAAAATAAGACAATAGATAATGCGATACGCCACGTTAATGCTTTGACGACACCTTCAGAATCGCTCTTATCGCGCCCCAAATGATATAACGCACTTCCTAAGCAATAGACAATCACAATCAAGAACAAAACAATCACTGCTTTGGCTAGCATAGCTACCCCTCTTACAATCATTTTGGTAATCAAGATCATAAGGGAAATGGCTTCTTTTATCTAGTCTTGGTGATTCCTCTCTCTTACGCTATAATGCGGATCTTTTTGAAATTAGAAGTCATCATGCTCTCTGAAAAATTTGACATATTAAAGCAATACCTAGCGCCTCAACATGCTTTGTCACACTTGGCGGGATGGTTATCAGAACGCCGTTGGAAATGGTTTAAGAACTGGCAAATTCATTACTTAACCAAGCGTTACAACGTTGATCTGCAAGCCGCTGCTTCATCCAATATAGACGATTATCCTACATTTAATAGCTTTTTCACACGCGCCTTAAAACCAGGACTGAGACCTATCGTACAAGGCCCTGATGAAGTCGCAAGCCCAGCGGATGGCGCAATCAGTCAAATCGGACACATTAACGATATGCTATTGCTTCAAGCAAAAGGGTTTACATACACTTTGCAAAATCTATTAGGTGGACAAGAAAAATTAGCACATGAATTTCAAGATGGAAGCTTTGCCACAATTTATCTTGCGCCCAAAGATTATCATCGTGTTCACATGCCATTTAAAGGCATTTTACGCGAAACACTAGCGATACCCGGAAAATTATTTTCCGTGAACCAACTCACAGCACGATCGGTTCCCAATTTATTTGCACGCAATGAACGTTTGATATGCATCTTCGACACTGACTTTGGCCCTATGGCCGTTATTTTGGTCGGCGCCATGTTAGTGGGAAGCATCCAAACCGTATGGGGTGCGAATACCAACTCTGGAAAAATCACTCACACTCTCTACACAAAAGAAAAAGCCATTACTTTACAGCGCGGCGACGAACTTGGTCATTTTAAGATGGGCTCTACCGTCATTGTACTATTTCCTTCCAAAAAAATTCGCTGGTCATCTGAATTGACAGAAAATTCATCTACAGAGATGGGAAAGTTACTCGGAAATATTTGTTCTTCTTAATTTTTTCTTAAGAAAATCCTTTTACAATACCTGTACCAGAATCAATATTCAGGATGTAGTTGTGTTAAAAAGAACAGATATACGGAAAAAACAATCGATCAATCTTGGCGGATTCATTTGTCTCGCTGCTGCGGTTTATTGCATTTATTATTTATTAGTCAAAGATGACTTTTTATCGCTTTGCGCTTCTACCGTGCTTTCTTGGCGTCATTTACACATCATGGCGATTGCCTTAATTCCTATCTATGTTGCCTTCTTAATCTTTGGTGCCGCTATACTCAGCAGTTATTTCGGCTCTGCCTTGCACCGTTGGCTCAGAAAGAAATGGAATACCTGACCCTCTCGTTTATATTTTTATCTAAATTCACTTTCCTTCGTAAGATTTACACTTCCAAATTTGTAAGATATTGTCCTGCCTTTTGCCCGTTTTTGACGTCAAAAAAAATACAACTTATTGAATATTAAACATATCCAGCATATTTTTTACTATTTTTGTTCTGAAAAATACAAGAACTTGGTATAAAGTGGGCTTGTTCCCCCCAATGCATTTGTTATGATGGTCGCAATCACGGATGAGGGTAAAGGACCGGTATCAAGGATTGATGCTTCTTAGGATAGTCTGCCAAGGAAACGGCAGTGAGGGCCCGGAAGCCCGGGGTAGGTAAAAAGGGGTAGTTTTAACGGATTACCCCTTTTCATTTTCTGAAGTTCATATATTATCTGCAACTATTTGATCCCAAATTATTAATAATTGTGTAATTATTCAGCGGCCCTCAAAAAGGCATCGATGAATAATTACACACAGTTAATTTTTCCTTAAGCAAGTTAAGGTATTATACGCGTTATAAGGGCTTAATACGCCCATAAACGCAGAGGTCAGGCTGTCCTCTGGATTGCCATATAATTTTAATGAAAAGCCACGTGGAGTGTTGGGTTATATGATTTCATCATCTGCACCAATAATAGATATACATGATGTGATAGTCGCTAAGTGCGGCGAAATTGTCGCAGTTGCCGATACTGCTAACATTAATTTGCAAACTACGTTTAGCAATCATGTCGCACTCATCCCTAGAATCATCTTTGTGCTAAAAAATAAAATAATAAAATCAGAGGAAGAACTTGCAGCCTCTAAAAAAAAGAAAAATGCCAAGCCATCAGAAATAACAGCCATCGAAGCTAGAATTGCACTCTTAAATGCAGAGCTCACTGAATCAGAAAAAACAATCAATGCACTCTCTCACCTTCCCTATGGAATACCCGCGCAAGAGCAGAAAGAATTATCCTTTACAGAAAAAGCTTATTACTATGCCTATCCGGTTGAAAAAATATTAGCGACAAAAAGAGATTTTCTAGTTGCATTGAACAATGATATCGATAGTGCTAAGCATGTGCATGATTCTCTGCAAAAACTTTCGGGATTACTGACGAAACATGAATACAGCGAAGAAAAAGTCAGCGATTTATCAGTAAAAGAATTACCTGAGTTAGATACAAAGGTTCGCGCCTTTGTTAGCAAACTGACAAGCCGAAAAGAAGGGGATAATAGCGATATTATCTTTCAGGAATTAACATTTATTCGTACCACATTCCATTACCTAAAAGCTCATCATGTTCCAAAGTTTAACTACGATGAATCATCACAAAACGCTAACGGCACGAAAACACCTGACAGAAAGTCTGGAAAGAGAACACCGCCAACCTCTACCTCTAAGCGCGCATCAGGTAATGCAACATCACCTGCACCGTTATCTCATACAGCTAGCCCACTTCAGTCTGGCTTAGATCACAAAAATGAACCAAATTCTATACGCTTAGCTTTCTCAGCCGATGACAACGGACATGTTAGCAATCCACCTAGCTCTAGCACGCTACCTGTGCAGCAGACCCAACAAGACGATAAAAGTCCATCACCAATAAGCACACCTAATCCAGCTGTGTCGAATGGAGATGCACACATCATTGACATCAATAGTGACAATGACGATTCCACACATAGAGAAGAAGAAAAAGAAAAAGAAAAAGAAATAGACCCATCAGACTTTCGCAACAGCGAAAACAGTCAATCATTTCACCCATATGGTGATCCTGAGGATGACTTTGTTGTACATGGCTCAACAGGAGATGATTCTCAGCAACATTCTGACAATACCAACGAAACACCTGAGATCCCTTCAGATGTTATACAAAATACAACACCGCCACCCAGCTCACAATCTCCCTCTAGCCCAATGCAAAATAATGACAATGCAGATGATGGAAAAGAAAATAACTCAACTACTGTAGAGAACGCCACACCTTCTCCAACACACTCGCCAGTAGACAACCAGCTGAGAAATCAAGTGCCACCTCCACCCCTGAGCTACTCGCCTGCTTTATCTAGCCAAACTCACACCACGGCTTCATCAAGCAGCCCAGATGACAAAAAGAGAGAGAATGCAACGCCACCTAGCTCGCCGTCGCCTTCTCAGGCCGCACCTTCGGACACAGTCGATTCGACGCCCATACCAACTGCAGCCCAAAAACGTTCGGAACAATTAAAAGACCCGCAACTACGCATCGATGTAGTCAATGGAAGAAATTTTTATTACGATTGTTTAAAACCATTTCCTACGATACATCCTTTCATCCACGCTTTGTTACTCATTGATGATAAAGCGAAATTTGCAGAATATGTCAAGTCGTTCAAAACGACAGACACATATAGAATTTGTAAAGCATTAATACCAGCCATCAAGTCTGATGATGGACAAGCCCACCCTATTGATCAATTCGTGAAAGCTCAAAGACTTCTTCGTTTTGACTGTGCTATGTATCCTGAAGCCACTTTATTGCCGCCGTCATTCACTCCAGCAACACCTGCTGCGAGCACAAGCGAAACAAGTCCGACGACTACTACGCCGTCTCCATCTACCATACCAGGGACTTCGCCTGTACCACCATCTTCTCCTCCGCCGCTGACATTAGATACATCGCTACCATCAAATAGCAATAATAGCGGTAATACAAGTCCTTCAGACACTGTTGATCCTGGATTATGGGTTGAAAAAGTCAGTGAGTTCAAAGCTAAAGCATTACACATCATGACGATGTGTAAAGGAAAAATCATAAAAATAGCCCGTGACAAACAGATTCATACCCACGGCAAAATAAATAAGTTTTTTGAAGTTGCCATGGACAGCAAAGTCACAGAGGCAGAGTTGCTGGCCATTATTCAAAATGACGAAGCACTCACGCCTGTGTTCGGCCTGCTAAAATACTTTGCTCATGTTCGCGATTTGAAAAATTTCACTTGGAATTTTGAAAGTTTATCTGATGAAGAGAAAAGAAGTTTTGTGAATTTCGGCGTAACTGACATACCTCAATTTAATAATAGAAAAACACTCATTGAGTTTTTTCAGAAGTATCCAGCCAACAAAGAACTATTAAAACAACTGATGGACATTGATATAGATAACTTTGGTTCGTTACCCGCTACGCCGGCTGCGCACAGCAGAGGCACAGCTGAACAAAGCAAATTCACAGAAATCAAAAAAGTGGCAACCGCTATTGTTATATGTAACAAACTCATTCATTGGCACGGAACCTATAAACAGAATGAAATAGCAAATAGAAGAATCCTAGAACAAAAACAGCTGGAAGAGGATGCAAAACTAGATGCGCTGGCTGACAAAAGTTTTAAAACAATCCATGAAAGTGATAGCAGAAGCCATCTACAAAGTGGCAGACTAGAAAGCTCAAGCATCACAGATGCTAATAATAGGGTCTCTTCGTACTCCACCGCTACTACTCCGGCAACACTTCAAGTCAATCGAGCGCCGGTCAGAAAAGGTTTATGGACAAGAGCAAAAGAGTTTTGCAGTCGAAACAAAGGAACTATCACTGGAATCGCGATATTCCTTGGCATGTGCGCATTATGCGTACTCAGCGCGGGTCATTTTGTCCCTGATCTTTCTGGGCTTTTAAGCTGGGGTGCAGCGGGTGGCGCGATGGCAGGAACAGGCGTAGTCGCCATCGGTGGCGGAAGACTCTATGATCGTTATCGTAGTGATAACACATCATACCTACCGCTGGATGAACAGAACCCACCATTAAGACCTTGGGTAACCCCAAAGAAAGCCCATGAATCGCATCAAGGGACCAGCACACCTTTAAAACGATTGGGGAAAAGCTCTGGATATAACACACCACCTTCTCCGACGGATGGCGGTGGATCTTTGGATCAGAAAGAAAGTGCACTAGGAGGCAGAGGCAACCCCTTTGCGGCACCAACTTCTGCAAGTTACGGGAATAGAGGAAACAACCCTTCTTCTCCACCGTTACAGCAAAATCCTGCGCTGCAGTTGAGCGGGCAAGTAGATCATTATGTTCCAAGAAGATTAAGCTATAACAATATTGATGATAGTAAGTAAGTCATTCACTGTCTTCGTCATCCCGCGCTACATGCGCGGGATTCAGAGACATTATTTCTGATACCGCTTCACACTTGCCATAATTTCTGCTTTCGCAGCCTCAACACCTTCCCAACCTGCAGTCTTCACCCACTTTCCAGATTCTAAATCTTTATAGTGTTGGAAAAAATGTTCTACTGACGCTAAAAAATCTTTCCCTAAATCTTCAGGTTTTTGAACACCGTGATAACGCGTTGATAATTTATCAACTGGCACGGCGAGAATTTTTGCATCTGGCCCTGACTCATCTGTCATGCGCAACATTCCGATAGGTCTGCAACGAATCACAACACCTGGCATCAAAGGAAAAGGCGACACCACTAACACATCAACCGGATCACCATCTTCCGATAAAGTATGTGGAATATATCCATAATCACAAGGATAGTGCATACAGGTTGCGACAAAACGATCGACCATGACGACGCCAGTGTCTTTATCCACTTCATATTTAATTGGCTCGCCTTTGGCGGGAATTTCAATGATAACATTCACATCATCCGGCACTTGACGACCGGCTGCGACTAATTCTAAACCCATATTGACTCCATTTTATTAAGTTAACGATACACACGTTGGACAAGAATCATTTGCGATGACTTTTGGACCTTCACACACTTGACACTGTTTTACACCAGATACAGTTAAATCAGGACCGACAGCAACACGATGATCGAACACAAAACAATCGCCATGATAATGTGTGCCACCGACTTCTGCAAAATAATTTAAAATGCCACCGTCCAATTGATAAACTTCAGGAAATCCTTGGTTTAATAAATGCAATGCGGCTTTTTCACATCGTACACCACCTGTGCAAAACATCACGACAGGCTTGTCTTGTTGCAACTGTTTCGCCGCTTCAGGAAACTCACTAAAATCATTGATGGGAAAATGTTCGGCATGATCAAATGTCCCAAAACGCACTTCGTACTCATTGCGCGTATCTAAAATGGTAATGTCGCGTTTTTCATCTAACCATTTTTTAAAGTCACGCGGTGAAATACTGGGTGCACGCTCAACATCCGCGCGGACTTCGGGACGACGGAATGTAATAATTTCTTTTTTAAGCTTTACGCGCATGTGGTGAAACGGTTGTTCTGCAGAATAACTTTCACGGAAAGTCATATCGGCGAAACGAGAATCTTCTCGCAAAAATTGCTTAAAAGACGCGATGTGTTCTGGCAAGCCCGCTAACGTGATATTGACGCCTTCTGGGCTGACGAGAATCGTTCCTTTGAGATGACGCGACAGGCATTCCTCTAACCATAGAGAACGTAGCGTTGGAAGCGCCTCTAAGGCGATAAATTTATATCCAGCTATATTTAATATTTTCATAGGTGCTACGGGCTTAAAAAAGATTGGCTCACTTTACTGCAGATCGGAAAAAACGTCAATTTTTGGACCATCTGCCCTGTCATTCCCGCGCAAGCGGGAATCCATTCCTACTGTGATACTCCATCAGCTGAGAGGGCCGGAAGAATGGATCCCCGCTTGCGCGGGGATGACAGGGGAAGTTAAAAACCGTACACTACGTTATCTTAGGGCAACGGGGATAAGCCGCATGGATTGTTTATTTTGTAAAATTGCAGCAGGGGACATTCCAGCAAATATTATCTATCGTGATGACCAGGTGATGGCTTTTGATGATATCAATCCCCAAGCCCCTCACCATAAGTTAATTGTGCCTTTAAAACACATTGCGACATTGAACGACGTTCAACCTGAAAATAATGCGTTAATTGGCCATATGGTGCTAACCGCCAAAGCCTTAGCAAAAGAATTAAAGGTAGATAAAGAAGGCTATCGCATCATCATGAACTGCAACGCCGGCGCGGGTCAAACCGTGTTTCATATTCATCTACATCTGTTAGGTGGAAGACAATTTAAATGGCCGCCAGGCTAAAAAAAGGTATCACCATGCAAGAACATTTTAAAAAAATTATTGAAGCGCTAGGAGAAGACATTACACGCGATGGATTACGCGACACGCCACAACGCGCTGAAAAAGCTTTGAAATTCCTGACGCAAGGATATCAACAATCGGTTAAATCCATAGTAAATGGCGCATTATTCGAATCGGATAGCGATGAAATGATCATCGTAAAAGATGTCGAGCTTTATTCCTTATGCGAACATCATTTATTGCCATTTATCGGCAAATGCCATGTGGCTTATCTGCCACAAGGAAAAATCATTGGCTTATCTAAGATTGCGCGAATAGTGGATATGTATGCACGTCGCTTGCAAGTGCAAGAAAGACTCACTAAGCAAATCGCTGAAACTGTATCTGAGATCGTGGGGGCAAGTGGTGTGGGCGTTATTATTGAAGCTAAGCATTTGTGTATGATGATGCGCGGAGTAGAGAAGCAAAACTCGGTGATGACTACTTCAGTGATGCTGGGAAGATTTAGAGAAGATAGACGGACACGAGGGGAATTTTTGAGTTTGGTGCAGAAGTAAATCAAGCCAGAATACTAACAATGGATCCCCGCCTGCGCGGGGATGACAGTGAATTCATCAGCTATAAGAGATTGCGTTTAAGCAGTCTGCTCTACTTCTTTCATGCTCAAACGAATCTTGCCCGTCTTATCCACTTCTAAGACTTTCACACGAATCACTTGGCCTTCTGCTAATTTATCGCTAACTTTTTCAACGCGTTCATTCGCAATTTGTGAAATATGCACTAAGCCTGTTTTGCCCGGGAGAATATTCACAATCGCACCGAAATCCATTAGCTTCACAACGGTGCCTTCATACACTTGGCCTATAGAAACATCCGCTGTGAGTAATTCAATACGACGCTTAGCATTTTCACATGCAGCCAAATCAACAGCCGCAACACGAATCGCACCATCATCATCAATATCAATGACTGTGCCGGTTTCTTCGGTCAACATTCTGATGGTAGCGCCACCTTTGCCGATCACATCACGAATTTTATCAACTGGCACGCGCATATTTAAAATTCTTGGCGCATACGCTGACATTTCTTGACGTGGCTGATTCAGGGTTTGATTCATAATCCCTAAAATATGTAAACGCGCGACACTGGCTTGCTCTAACGCATCTTTCATAATGACTTCTGTGATGCCATTAATTTTGATATCCATTTGCAACGCCGTCACACCTTTTGCTGTGCCCGCTACTTTGAAATCCATATCGCCTAAATGATCTTCATCACCCAAGATATCGGTTAAAACAGCATATTGTTCGCCTTCTTTCACTAAGCCCATTGCGATACCCGCAACATGCGTACGGATAGGCACACCCGCATCCATCAACGCTAAACTAGTACCGCAGACGGTTGCCATTGAACTGGAACCATTGGATTCTGTGATTTCAGACACCACACGCAAGGTGTAAGGAAATTCTTTTTGGGTAGGTAACACAGGTGTCACACCACGACGCGCTAAATTACCATGACCGATTTCACGACGTTTTGGACTACCCACAAAACCCACTTCGCCCACAGAGTACGGAGGAAAGTTATAATGCAACATAAAGCTTTCTTTACGCTCGCCTTCTAGTGCATCAATCGTTTGCGCATCACGCTCTGTTCCTAATGTTGCAACCACTAACGCTTGTGTTTCACCACGGGTAAATAATGCAGAACCGTGTGTACGTGGTAATAAGCCTGCTTGAATGTTAATCGGACGCACTGTTTTTGTGTCACGACCATCAATACGTGGCATGCCTTTTAAAATTCTGCCGCGAACAATTTTACTCTCGAGCTTACCAAAGGCTTTTTTAGTGTCTTCAGCGAGGATCACTTCATCTTCTTTGCCAGCATTTTCAGTTATAAATTGTTCAAGCAACCGATCGCGCGCATCAGAAATTGCTTGCTGACGTTCTTGCTTATCTTTAATTTGATACGCCGCTGAAACAGAAGCTTCCGCAGCCGTGAAAACACGGTTTTGAATATCTGTATTGCCAAGAGGTGGTTCCCAACCCCAAGATTCTACACCTGCTTCTGCCACTAATTCTTTGATCGCTTGAATCGCTGTTTGCATCGCTTTATGACCATACATCACAGCACCCAACATGGTAGGTTCTGGCAATTCTTTCGCTTCGGATTCCACCATTAACACGGCTTGTTCTGTACCGGCGACCACCATATCTAATTCAGATGTTTCTAACTGTTTATACGTTGGATTTAATAAATAATTACCGTCTTTATAGCCCACACGCGCTGCAGCTAAAGGCCCATTGAAAGGCAAGCCTGACAATGACAGAGCTGCTGAAGCTCCTAATAATGCTGGGATATCTGGATTCACTTCTGGGTTCATGGATACAACAGTTGCGATAATTTGAACTTCGGATGTAAATTCTTTTGGAAACATAGGACGAATCGGACGATCAATTAATCGTGAGGTCAGTGTTTCTTTTTCGCTAGGCTTTGCTTCACGCTTGAAATAGCCGCCAGGAATACGACCGGCTGCATAAGTACGCTCTTGATAATTCACTGTGAGCGGAAAGAAATCTCTTTCTTCAACGCTATCTTTGCAAACCGCCGTGACTAATACAACGGTATCATCCATTGTTACCACAACAGCTGCAGTTGCTTGTCTTGCAATAACGCCAGTTTCTAAGGTGACACTATGATCGCCATAACGAAAAGTTTTTTTGACTGAAGCCACAAGATGCATCCTATATTATTTACGATTAGACAGTAGAAAATGCGCGAGCCTGAAACAAGCTCGCGCACGTATTGAATTGAGAGAGTGTAGCGCTTAACCCCTGACTTCGAGCTTTTTGATCAGCTCACGATAAGTCTGTGGTTGTACTCGCTTTAAATAAGTCATTAAACGACGACGTTTACTCACTAAATTCGTCAAACCATGACGCGTATGTACATCATGCGTATGGGCTTTTAAATGTGTTGTTAAATATTCAATGCGTGTTGTTAACAAAGCAATTTGCACTTCTGAAGAACCAGTGTCTTCTTTAGCGCGTCTATAAGTCTTTATCACTTGCGCCTTCGCGGCGGCTGTAAACGAGGACATGAATCACTCCCAAATCTTTTCTTTAATTCAATAAAATTAATAAGCCTCGTATTGTAGCGGGGAGTTGGGAGTTGGACAAGTATTACTTTGTTTTTTACCGCTCCGGCAAGTGCTCGAGCGTCACCCAGCCCCATCAAGGGTTCGTTTTGATAAAAAATTACTATAAATCAATTGCTTATATAGGTTTCGGCCTGTTAGTTAGCCATTGTCATGCCAGCGTGCTTTTAGCTGGCATGACACACATCTAGGATATGAATGCGCCATGACGGTGTGTTTCATTCTGTTTTATCAGATTTCTTAAAAGCATCATGTAGCAGTGAAGAGATACGACTACCGCGCACGGTAGAATCATCGTACATGAATTTCAACTCGGGGATGACGCGCATTTCAATTTTCGACTGCGCCAAAGCATGGCGAAAAAATTTTGCGGCTTTATTTAAGGCGGCGACAATTTCACGGGCGTTTTCATCGTCTAAAACACTCACAAAAACTTTCGCGCTGGAAAGATCACGCGCTAAACTGACATGCGTAATCGTTACCAACATAAAACGAGAGTCTTCTGATTCTTTCAGCAAAATATCGGCCAGGGTCACTTGCACCAGGCCGGCGATTTTTTGCATTCGATTGCCTTGTGCCATTATAACGTCCGCTTGACTTCAATTTTTTCGAAAACTTCGATTTGATCGCCAGGCTTGATGTCATTATAACTTTTCACGCCTATACCACATTCCACACCCGCACGGACTTCGTTGACGTCATCTTTGAAACGGCGCAGTGACTCTAGCACGCCTTCAAATACCACGATGTCATCACGTAATACACGAATTGGATTGTTGCGCTTGATCGTACCTTCTAACACCATACAACCTGCAATCGCGCCAATCTTGGATGAGCGGAATACATCGCGCACTTGTGCGAGACCTGTGATTTTTTCTTGAATCTCAGGTGCCATGAAGCCGCTGATCGCACGCTTCACTTCATCGATCACATTATAAATGATGCTGTGATAATGCACGTCGACTTTTTCTGCTTCAATTAATTTACGCGCTTCGACATTGGCGCGCACGTTAAAGCCGATAATGATACCGCTGGAGGCTAACGCCAAATTCACGTCGGTTTCATTGATACCACCGATACCAGATGAAACGATTTTGACTTTGACTTCGGGGCCAGATAGTTCAGTTAACGCTTGCGCTAATGCTTCTGAAGACCCTTGCACGTCGGCTTTCAATACAATATTCAGCGTACTTTCTGTGGTTTGTTCTTCACCCATGCGTTGTAAAATATTTTCTAGCTTAGACGCATTTTGACGCGCGAGTTTGACATCGCGGAATTTGCCTTGACGGAACATCGCCACTTCACGCGCGCGTTTTTCATCAGACACGACAACAAATTCATCACCCGCATTCGGTGTGCCAGACAATCCTAGTATTTCAACTGGAATAGAAGGCCCTGCGCTTTCAATATTTTTTCCATTTTCATCATACAGTGCGCGCACGCGACCATACTCAAAACCGACGAGAACTAAATCACCTTTGCGTAACGTACCTTGTTGTACCAATAAACTGGCTACAGCACCGCGACCTTTATCTAAACGTGATTCAATCACAACACCACGCGCGAGGCAGTTAACAATGGATTTCAAGTTTAAAACTTCTGCTTGCACTAAGATGGAGTCTAATAACGTATCAACGCCTTGCCCTGTTTTAGCAGAGATAGGCACAAACATGGTATCGCCGCCCCATTCTTCAGGAATCAGCTCGTATTTGGACAACTCGTTTTTCACGCGATCAGGATCAGCATCTGCTTTATCCATTTTATTCACGGCAACAATCAGCAATACATTTGCTGCTTTGGCATGGTTTACCGCTTCAATGGTTTGTGGCATCACACCATCATCTGCCGCAACCACTAAGACAACGATATCGGTTAATTTAGCACCGCGCGCGCGCATCGCTGTAAATGCAGCATGGCCTGGCGTATCTAAAAAGGTAATCATCCCTTTTGGTGTTTCCACATGGTATGCACCGATGTGCTGTGTAATCCCACCCGCTTCACCGGCTGTCACTTTAGTGGTACGGATATAATCTAATAAAGAGGTTTTACCATGATCGACGTGGCCCATGATGGTTACAACAGGCGCGCGAGGTGAAGCTTCACCTTGCACGGCGATATCTTTTGTTAAAGCTTCCTCAAGCGCATAAGAACTAATGGGTTTAGATTTATGGCCTAGCTCTTCTACCACTAACATCGCGGTTTCTTGATCTAACACTTGGTTAATCGTCACGATCGCGCCCATCTTCATCATGACTTTTATGACTTCTGCGGCTTTCACCGACATTTTTTGCGCTAAATCTGCCACAGTAACCGTCTCAGGAATCGACACTTCGTGGATGATAGGCGCAGTTGGTTTTGTGAACGCTTGAACTTGTACCTTTTTCGCTTTAGCGCGACGACGTCTATGCCCTAACATTTCATCAGCATCTTCGCTCAACACTAAACTTAAACGTGCAGGACCTTTGCCGATGACATTTGCATAATTGCTTTCATCTTCCCTGCCACCCATGCGACCTTTCTTTTTCTTTTTAGGGCGCTCGTCTTCTGCTTCAACTGTCACACCGCCATGGCGTTTGTCTTTATGACGTTTATCGACCGTGCCCGTACTAGGCTTCGCTTTGACTTCCGCCTTTTTTTCACCTGGCGTTGTTGTCTCAACCGCTTCAGCTTGCTCTGCCAACAGCGTTGCTTCATCCACTAACTCTGTTGTCGTGGATTCAACGATAGGCGCTTCTACTGTTTTTTGCATGACGGCTGCTTGTGATTCAGCGAGCAGCGAAGTCACTTCTGGTGTCTTGGCTTTTTGTTCTTCTTCAGCAAGAGGACGTTTGACATACGTACGTTTTTTACGGACTTGAACACTGATAGTCTTACCCGCACCTTGCGAACCACTGACTTTTATTTCACTGGTTTTTGCGCGGCGCAAAATAATTTTATCGGGCGCTTTCTCTGCTTTCGCACCATGATGTTGTTGCAGATAACGCAATAATTTTTGCTTATCTTCTTCAGAGATCACATCATCCGCATTGGCGATCTTGATGTTGGCATCTTTGAACTGCATCAACAATTTTTCTTCAGACACACCTATATCTGTTGCCAGTTGTTTCACTGACACGCCAGATTTTGCTGTCTTATTTACTGTCCCTTTTTTTTCAGGTGCAGCTGGTACGTCGTTATTTGCCATTGTGCCATTCCTCTACTACTCTGCAGCTTAAGCTTGATCAGCATCAAACCAAGGTTTGCGAGCTGTCATGATTAATTTAGCCGCGGTGTTTTCATCAATCTCACCAAATTCCAGCAAGTCATCTACGGACTGTTCCGCTAAATCTTCACGTGTAATAATGCCATGTCTTGCTAAGAGATAAGCGACATTTCTCTCCATCCCTTCCATTTCTAACAGATCTTCAGCAGGTTCGGTTGAATCGAGTTGTTCTGCTGCTAAGGCTTTCGTCAACAACGCGCCTTTTGCACGCTCACGTAAAACTTCTACTAACTCTTCATCAAACCCTTCGATATCTAACATTTCATTTAAAGGAACATAAGCAATTTCTTCTAATGAAGTGAACCCTGCTTCTGACAGAATTTGTGCGATATCGTCGTCCACACCTAATTTTTCTTTAAATAAGGACAATACCGTTTCTTCTTCTGCTGCGGTTTTTGCTTTTGCTTGGGTTTCTGTCATGACGTTTAATGTCCAGGTAGTTAAATCACTGGCCAAACGAACGTTCTGGCCGCCGCGTCCAATTGCTTGTGACAATTGCTCTTCTTTCACTGCGATATCCATCGTGTGACTGTCTTCATCCACAATAATCGATGCAACTTCTGCAGGCGCCATCGCATTAATCACTAATTGCGCTGGATTGTCATCCCACAATACGATATCGATGCGCTCACCGCCTAATTCGCTAGAAACAGCTTGTACGCGTGATCCACGCATACCAACGCATGCCCCAATCGGATCGATTCGACCATCATTGGTTTTAACAGCAATTTTAGCGCGCGAACCGGGATCACGTGCTGCGCCTTTAATTTCAATTAACTCTTCGCCAATTTCTGGCACTTCAATTTTAAATAATTCGATTAGCATTTCAGGACGCGTGCGGCTTACGACCATTTGCGGTCCTTTTAACTCGGTGCGCACTTCGAATAAATAAGCTCTCACTCGATCACCCATACGCATTGCTTCATGTGGAATCATTTCTGTGCGTGGCAACATGGCTTCTGCATTGTTACCTAAATCTAATAGAATATAATCACGTGTGACTTTCTTAACAACGCCATTCACTAATTGGCCCAAGCGTTGTTTGTAAACATTAGCCACTTGTGAGCGCTCAGCTTCTTGGACTTTTTGCACTATCACTTGCTTCGCTTTTTGTGCAGCAATTCGGCCAAATTCGACTGATTCCATAGGTTCTTCTATGACATCACCGACTGCACTGTCAGGTTTGCGTGATTTTGCTTCTGTGATCGTCAGACGTGTCACACCATCATCGCCTTCTTCAAAATCAGCTTCATCTGTGATGACTAGCCAATGGCGGACTGTTGTGTAATCGCCTGTTTTGCGATCAATCGTTACCTTCACATCAATTTCTTCACCGGCGCGCTTTTTGGTTGCCATCTCTAAAGCAGCTTCAATCGCTTCAAAAATGACATCGCTATCCACACCTTTTTCGTTGGATACTGCTTCCACAACTAGCAAAATTTCTTTGTTCATAGCATCAGCCTCACTTTACTACTTTATCTGCAATCAGTTTTGCTTTCTCAATATTGGAGAAAGATAATATCACTTCTGCTTCATCGACGAAGAGAATAATGTCATTACCTTCTACCCGCTGCAAAACCCCTTCAAAATTTCGACGATTTTCTATAGGGACATTGAGTCGAACTTTAATTCGACTCCCTATAAATTTTTGATAATGCGCCAATTCAAACAAGGGTCTGTTCAAACCCGGCGATGAGAGCTCCAACATATATTTGCCCTGTATAGGGTTTTCTACGTCTAACATCGCGCTCACTTGTCGACTGACCAGGGTGCAATCATCAATAGTCACCCCTGCTTCCTTATCGATATACACTCGTAACACTGAACTTCTACCCTGCGAATGTAATTCGCATCCGACAAACTCATAGCCCATGGTTTCCACCACGGAGGCTAATAAGTCTTGCAATGTCGATTCGCTATCTTTCATTACTTTCCACTTTTCCAGATAAAAAATGGGCAATAAAGCCCATTAGTTCATGCTAAAAACAAAAAACCCCATACGGGGTTTCATGATTCTAGCTTATTCATTGGTAGCGGGGGCTGGATTTGAACCAACGACCTTCGGGTTATGAGCCCGACGAGCTACCAGGCTGCTCCACCCCGCAATCACAGCGACATTCTATAGAAAGAGACTGGGACATTCAAGCGATAACTCGACTTTACGCTATGACTTCACAAATACCTTGGGTGACGGGTCGGGTTCCGCGCCAGAGATAAAATGATTCTGCGGCTTGCTCAATCAACATTCCACTCCCATCGACAACAACCTTAGCGCCCTGTTGTTCTGACCATTGCAAATAAGGTGTTTGGCCTTTTCCATAGACCATATCATAGCTGCAAGCACCGGCGTTAAATAAACCGTCAGGTAAGGCCAAGTCTTCTGCATGCAAGCTGGCGCTTGTGCCATTCACAACTAAATCGAATTTTTGGGTGTTTAATGCGGATAAACCGCAAGCCTGGATATTGCCTGAAAATGACTTGGCGAGTGCGATAGCCTTCTCTGCCGTGCGATTTGCGATGGTCATTGCTGCCGGTTCTTCATTGAGGATAGCGGGCATGACGCCGCGAATCGCACCGCCAGCGCCTAAGAGCAGCACTTTTTTCCCACGGATATCGAAGCGATGGTTGCGCGTCAGGTCACGAATAAAACCAATACCATCGGTGTTGTCACCCGATAGTGTTCCATCTGGATTTAAGGTGATGGTATTGACGGCTTGCGCTTGTTTTGCACGCTCGCTGACAGTATCCATCAAAGCAAACGCTTGCTGCTTGAAGGGTAAAGTGACATTCACCCCTTTGAAATGGCGGGTTTTTAGCTTGGACAATTCGGCTTCTAAACTTTCTTTCTCAACGAGAATGCGTTCGTAAATGAGCAATTGCTGAGTTTGGTTAGCAAATAGTTTGAAAATTTCTGGGGATTTGCTGTGTTGGATGGGGTTGCCGATGACGCCGTAGTGGTCCATTTAGAGTTGCTCCTCTCCTACAGGAGAGATCGATGGAATGCAAAAACACCCCTCACCCGTCGCTTCGCTCCGACCTCTCCCACAAGGGGAGAGGTAAAAACGAGAACGATAGAGGCTAGAAGTGAAGTGATTAATGGCTTGCTTTGTCGATAGAGCTTTGCAAGTATTTTTGATCGACTTGGCCTGGGATAAATTCAATCACAGTAGGCGTTGCATCTTTAGGTAACGTTGTTTTTGCAATAAATAACGCTGGCGTACCCATCAATTGCAAGTCTTGCGCTAATTTGTAATTGCCTTTGACTTGTTGATCAACTGCATCACTGTTCATATCGGTTTTTAATTTATCCATATCCAAACCAACAGATTTTGCTGCAGCCAGGACAGAATCATCTGTGAGTGGTGCTGCGCTGCCAGATTTCATCAGGGCTTGATGGAATTCCCAGTATTTGCCTTGCTTATTGGCCGCTAACGCAGCTTTGGCTGCATATACGGAAACTTCGCCACGGATAGGGAATTCTTTCAACACAACGCGGAGGCCTGCGTTGCTCTTGACTAATCCTTCAATGGCTGGCGCCATGTCTACGCAATGCGGGCACTGGTAATCAAAGAACTCTACTAATGTCACTTTTCCTTTTGGATTGCCTACCACTGGGTCAATTGCTGCATTGAAGATATCGCCTGCTTTTTTCAGCGCAACTTCCTGGGTTTTTTGACGCATTTGATCAAATTGCTTTTCTTGCATACCTTTAACAGCTTCGATAACCACGTCAGGATTTTTCATAATGTAGTCATGAATGATTGTTTCAACTTGGGCTTTTTGTCCCGGTGTTAAGGTGGTTGTGTCTGCAGCATAAGCAGAAGCACCTAAAGTCAAACCGGCAACAGCAATAATGGCAGTAAAAATTCGGGTCAATTTCACGAGCATCTCCTTGGCTTAATCATAATAATTAGAAATGTCACAGTAATTGAGGTGGGGGTAGATGTCAATGTTGCTTGGGGGTGAATTTTAGTGGGAGTTGACCGCTGTCATGCCAGCGTGCTTTTAGCTGGC
>CAJCIZ010000234.1 GCA_903970525.1 Myxococcales bacterium
GGTTAATCCGGTATAAATTAAATTTCGATACAGCATTTTAAAATGTTGGGTGAGCACTGGGATAATTACTGCTGCGAATTCACTACCCTGTGACTTATGAATGGTAATAGCATAAGCCAAATCCAATTCCATAATGTCTTCTTTTTGGTAATAAACCTCTCTATTGTTGGGTAAAAAGGAAACCAGACACGTAAGGTTTTCATTATCGATGCGAATGATTTTTCCAATGTCTCCATTGAACACGTTTAACTCATAATTGTTGCGCCTATGGATTACACGATCTCCCTCACGAAAAATTCGTTCTCCAACTTTTAATTGACTTTTATCTAATGAATAGGGATTTGCCTTGTCTTGAATGACGTTATTTAAGTTTGCAGAACCCAAAGTTCCCCTGGTCATAGGGGTTAAAATTTGAATTTCAGTGGTAGCCCCATGGTATTTAGGTATCCAGTTTAAATACAATTGCACCACCACATCAACCGCACTTAGGCCATAATGCAAGGATGACCAAGGATGAATTTTTTTTAATAACAGCTTTAAAGCCTGCACCTCGCTTTCAGTGTGTTGCAACTTATCCAAATTAACATGTTTAAATTTATTGGGGACTTCAAAATCTTGCTCATAGGCAGAGGTGATTTTTTCTTCCGTCCTGAATTCAAATGGGGTTCCATGTGATGCATCTTCTAAATCGGTAGTTTTCCCAGCAAAAATCGGTGAACAATAATAATTCACCAGAGCCTTGGCTTTAGATGATTAGTATGGCTTTAATTGCAAATTAATATTCGTTTCAGACTACTTAACACATCATTTCCCTGGTTAATTGAGCAAAAATAGCGCTGCCAATTTTATTGGCGTAAAAAAGCCTAATCACCGGACAATGAACGATGCTGCGAGTTGGCGTTAAAAAAACTTAACTATGGGCCTTTACCCAGTTGGCTCAGGCATAATGTATGTGTGGGTATTATAGGTCACATCCTCTAAGAGTTTATACCAAGACTCATAGAGGAATCGATTAAATAAAGCACGTACATCCTGCCAAAAGCTTTTTAATGTCCCCATCTTTTTTCGTGCGGCTTGATAGGACTCATCGCATAAATCGGCAATTTGCTGAGTAAAAAAAGCCAGCAAGGTTAAGATATAGAAATTAAAGCTAAGATTTTTTTTGCCATGACCAAAGTTATGCTCTATTTCATAACCTTGATTTTTCAGTGTATTAAAACACTCATTCTCGATGCGCCACCTTGCTCGCGCTCCGCTTACCAAATGCGCAATATTTTCTTCATTAATGGGCAGGTCAGTTATCCAAGTTCCAATAAATGTTGTCTTTGATTCTTGTGTTTTTTTATCGATAGTGGTCAATCTACAGCGTAGCACATTGACTTTAATGCTCTCACTATCTGCTGTTAGAGATTGTTGCTCTATCCACTCATAAGTAAATTTACGGTCTTTGTCATCCACCTCCCTATGCTCTGAAAAAACAACTGATTTAAGAGCCTTAGTCAGCGTTTTATGATCTCCTGGCTGTATCGCAAATAGATAGTGATCTCCCTGCTCTAATGTTTCCTTAATAAAAGGAGTATGTGCATAAAGACTGTCTCCAGTACGAATAAACGTCATGCGTGGATGATCCTTTTGAACCCTCTGCATTAATCGTTTTGCTCCATTGATTTCACAATCTTGCTTCCCCGTACCATCGGTGTTACAGATTGCTTCTGGCATAAGCGGTATGACTTGTTTGATACTTGGATGAACTATTGCTGCCTGAACTACTTTATGTGAGTACGTGACAACTCCTGTCCGTGAAGGTATTTGTAAACAACAATCACATGAAAGCTTTTTGGATGAAAAATACTCAGTTCCATCCATAGGCAAAAGATACATACCTGGTAAAAACTGGTACTGCTTTAATTGGTTACCTCGTTGCAATCGTGTGAGATAGTTCTTAAATAATGGAGAAAACAATTGGCTATCGACTTGATCTAAGCAGTCTCGCATGGCGGTGTTTTCTGGGGTATCAGTGATTCTAAATTGCGTTTGCAAGTTATTTCGGCCAAACCAACCTGACATTCGACGTTGAAATTCCAATAGACTTGGACATTGTAAAAACATACAAGCAAAACCAGACATCACAACATCATGTAGTTTATAACCCACTTTTGTTTTTTGACGTGGGTCATCAGTTTGATACAATAAATCAGAGAATGCTTGACGAAGTGAATCAAAATTTAAGTGTTTTTTTATCGACATAGTAAAGAAAAAATATTCATTTTATTAGTGACTATGATCTTAAAATTTAGTTGATTATGCAACTTAAAAATCAGCGCCAATAAAGATCAAGTTGATTGTTTGTTGGACTACCCGAAATGAGGTTTGCGCGAAAAGGTTTCTCCCTATGCGTTCTGAAACACCGATTTTATAAGGCCTGATTTACTCACCGATAATTGCTGCATAGCAAAGCGCAATCCCATTGGCGGCATCTTGAGTAATTGCTCCATATAAAGCCTTCAACATAGGTTCATGTGACGCCATCAAGTCCCACTGAGTGGATGCA
>CAJCIZ010000235.1 GCA_903970525.1 Myxococcales bacterium
CTAAGGTTGTTTCAAAAGCTAAATCTTCATTATTGTCGGCTAGATAATGCATGCGCTTTAACATAGCTTTTCCAGCTTGGATGGCTGCTTTTTCTGGTGCGAAGGCGCTTAATCCTGCAGCAATTGTGTCCGCGTTAACAAAATGATCGATTTTTAAAGTTTCGTTTAACAAAACAGGAGCAGCAGTTGTTTTTCCTGCACCATTTGGCCCTGCTATCACAATCACATGTGGCATTTTATCATCATCCAAATTAAGCAGTAATAGTATCTTGCATCTGCTTCACCTGCTTCTCAAGCATGGCTTTTTCTTGCCTAAGTTCCCATTTTTCTTGGGTGAGTAATTTATTTGTCTGTTCAAGATCAATCACAACTTGTTTAATACTAGCCAGTTGCTGTGATAATACCTTATTATCAGATTGAAATTCGATATATTTATTAGTTTTTTCATCTAAGGATTTTTGTAAAGTAGCGACTTGTATCTGGAAACTTTTGTTAGTGGATAAATATTCATTATTTGATTTTTCGCTATCATCTAGCTTAATCTTTATTTTCTTCAAGTCATCTTGGGTATTAATGTGATTTTTTTCTAAATGTAAATGTGTTTGTTGAAGTGTTTGGTAATCTTGTTGTAAGAGTTGATTTTTTTCACGTTGTAATTCATATTCTGTTTTCAGCTTTTTAATGTCGGATTGTAGCTGTTGCTTCTGATTCTCATATTCTTGTTGATCTAATAAACGTTGCTCACGTGCCGATTCTCGGTAATGCTCAAGATTGGTTTGTGTCTGCTTATGTAGGTGATGTAATTCATCAATGCGCTCTTGTTTGTCTCGGAGCTGCTGCAAAAGGACATCTTGTTTTGCATGAAGTGAAGCATTTTCTTTATGCGCAAATTCAATTGTTTGCTCAACCGTTAATTTATCATTAGATAACTTGTTTTTCTCGGCCACCCATTGATCATGCAATTTCTGCCAACGCTGATTATTCGTTTTATACTTCTCTAATTCTTGTTGTAACTCAGCTATAGTATTCTGATAATCATTTTCAATGATAATCACTTGCTCTTGAGAATAATCGATCACTCTCTCCCATAAGCCTTTCATCACAGCTACAAGCTCTGGTGGGATGTTTTCTTTAGCGGATATTAGGTTTGTTGCTTCTTGATTGGATTTCCAGTGGCGGAGATGATTAGCAATGGTGGTGCTACTGCCGGTGCCTAAGAGCAACCTAACTTGCTCAACGGTGGGGTTTCTACCCTGCCCTACTAATTGAGTGGCTGCTTCTGCAACTTCGGTATAGCTCACGCCTGTTCGTGCCATCGAAATGAATGTCATTTTCATAAGTTAATTTCAGCCATTTTATCATAATCCCCTGATAATTCAGCCTTTACAATTCCATTAGAAGAGTTCAGCATACCGCAACTTGAATTCAGCAAATAGGAAATATTCACAAGAGGTGTTCACCACATGGACGAAAATGTATTTGAGATTAATTTTGCCATTGGTAGCAAATTCTTGTTCAATGGAAAAGTATACCGTCTCCATTCAGCCCTTAGCTTAGATAGCGTACTTTTAAAAGAGATTGATACCGGCAAAAGCTGCACAGCAAGAATCAGTGAATTAACCCCGCAGCATTTTCCTTTATCTGAAGAAACAGAAGCGCCTCTTTCAAAGATGGATTTAGCTTTAATTCCCGATGAAGATTGGAAAAAAGCCAAACAACGTGAGGCTGTAATCAAAAAATTAATTTTAGCGCCATGCACCCGAGAGCAGGCTGAAAAAGCAGCTACTCAACTAGGACTCTCTGCACGACAAGTCTATACACTTATCAATCGTTATCGAAGAAGCGGCAATCAATTAAGAGGCCTGCTTATCCCTAAAAAAACAGGCGGCAAAGGTAAATCAAGACTATCTCGCGACATTGAAACAATCATTCACTCAGTTATCCAAGATACCTACCTTTCCAAGCAACAAAACAAGATAAGTACTGTAGTGGAAGAAGTTCAGAAACGTTGTTTCTACGCCAATATCAAATCGCCTTGTATGAATGCCATCCGTAAGCGTATTCAACAAACATCAACTAAAGAAATCATTACCAAACGGCGCGGCACGGATGACGCAAGGAAGTACCAACCTGTTATTGGTTCATTCCCTACCCCCGATCACCCTATGGCAATTTTACAAATAGATCACACCCCAGTTGATCTTATCATTGTTGACGAATTACATAGAAAGCCAATTGGCAGACCTTACATCACGGTAGCAATCGATGTTTACAGCCGTTGCATTACGGGATTTTGTTTAACACTCGAACCACCCTCAGCCACATCTGTTGGACTATGTTTAACACATTCCAGTTTTGATAAAGAAGCATGGCTTACTGAACGCAATATTAATAGCCATTGGCCAATATGGGGTAAGCCTAATACGATTTATGTCGATAATGCCAAAGAATTTCATTGCGAAGCATTACAACGCGGCTGCGACGCTCATGGCATTAGCGTCGAATACCGCCCACCTGGCCAACCTCATTACGGCGGTATAGTCGAGCGAGTGATTGGGACGTTTATGCAATTAATTCATCAAATACCAGGAACTACATTCTCTAATATCGTAGAGCGCGGGGATTATCAATCTGAAAAGAAAGCGGTGTTAACGATGTCCGAGTTAGAACATTGGTTAACAATAGCTATTACCGATTACTACCATCAAAAAATTCATAGCGGGATAAGTATGCCCCCCATTGAGAAATATAAATTGGGAATATTAGGTGACGAAAAAAATAAAGGCTATGGTTACTTGCCTCGAATTCATAATAAGAAAGCATTTCTAATTGATTTTCTACCTATTGAAAGACGCACATTGCAACGTCATGGTTTTATGCTGGATCACATTACTTATTACAGCAATAGTCTGTCACCAATGATAGCAAGTCAAAAAAAGAATAAATCATTTCTAATTAGACGTGATCCACGGGATATCAGTCGCATTTATGTTTTGGATACTGATAGTCAAACCTATTTAGAAATCCCCTATCGAACTATCTCAAGACCCACAATTACATTATGGGAGCATCGTCAGGCTTTAAGTTATTTACGCGAGAAAGGCATTGAGAAAAAAGACGAAGATTTAATATTTCAAGCCGTAGATAAAATGAGAGAAATCACAAAACAAGCTACAAAAAATAGTAAATTAGCAAGGCGACGACATGAGCGTATTCAATACGCACAAGGAGCAACGCAGCATCATGAAACTGCCGATCAAAAAAATGAAGACATAGAAGCAAAAGAAAAAAATCCAGCAGTGCCATTTGAGGATATTGAAATATGGTAGACATCAATGCTGACCATATTGTTCCCGAGATGAGACACATTCTTAAGCTTGATGCATCTGAACGTATTCATCATCTTGAAAAAGATAATTGGATTGGTTATCCCCGTGCTAAACAAGCCTTGGCTAAACTCACTAATTTATATGAACATCCCAAACGACAACGCATGCCAAACCTGTTAATTCTTGGCGCTACAAACAATGGGAAATCAATGATTATTGAAAAATTCTGCAGACATTATCCTCCAATAATGCGCATAGAAACTAGTTACGTAAACTATTATAAAAAAGAAGAAAAAGAAGTCTTACTCGAAATGCCTGTTTTATCTATCCAAATGCCTGCCCTCCCTGACATGAAAGAGTTTTTCTCTTTACTATTGAGTAAGATCAGATGTGCCGGAGGAATGTCACACCGGCTAGCCTATGGCTCCCCTCTCGAATCGAGCATCGTTAATATCTTCAATGAATATAAAGTAAAAATATTAATTATTGATGAGATCCATAACTTGTTGGCAGGGAGAAATGACAAACAGCATATATTTTTAAATGTACTACGCTACATTGGTAATGCCGCAAAAGTATCAATTGTTTGTGTTGGGACCAAAGATGCGTATCTTGCTATCCGAAGCGATCCTCAGCTAGAAAATCGCTTTGAACCCTTTGTACTGCCGACATGGAAAACGGGAAATGATTACAATTCATTATTAGCCAGTATCCTATCCATCTTGCCACTCAAGGAACCATCCGACATTAACAATCGAATTGGCCAATATATTCTAGAAAAAACGGATGGCATTCTAGGGGAAATTTTTACGTTAATAAGGCGAGCCGCTATTCTTGCAATCGAATCTGGCAAGGAATCGATTGATGATAAAGTTCTAAAACAAGTTGATTACCATTCCCCCTCCGAGCGAATAAAGCTTTTTGAGCGGGGCATAGTAGCTTAAAAGTCAATTAAATCAATAAGATACATATTTTTGCCAACTATTTAATGTGCATTTAAGAATCAAAATGTTATAATTTTGTCTTTTATTGTTAACAGGTGATGTTAAATGTCTAGCCCAAGACCAAACCTAGATGAAATACGAAAACAAATCCAATTAACTGAATCGGCGCGTCAGCTGCATCTGGCTGTTAATCCGCCGCATGACCCATCTGTATTAAGCCAAAGCAGTAGTGCTTATCTCGAGCGAGCGCAACAAGAAGTAAAAGCGAATGATCAAGCGATTGGGCGTATTATTGTAGATGATGTAACAGCTGCGGACGAAGAAGTTAGAGAAGAAAAAGAAACCAAAGAGCCTGATATTAACAATAAGCATGGCCTAATCATTCCAAAATTAAGTGATAATTTATCAAAAACTAATATTGCATCAATATTTTTCCGCGTGCCGCAACAAGTTCTTTTCTGTAATCTGGCAACATTTTTTCTACTTACTTTACAAATAAATACATCGGTACCACCGAAGTCGGATGCAAAAGCATTAAATGCATTAGCACTGACTTGCAGACGTACTTATGCTTTATTTCAAGATTCATTAAATGATATTCGCCTGGAACGCGTGCGTCAGATTGCAAAACTTATTTTGTCTGCTGAACAAAAAGAGGTTGAGGAAGCTGTCGCTCAAGTTAAGAAGAACCCTTCTTTTTTAAATTACTCTGTCAGAGTTACTGACCCTAAAGGTAGAGCTGTCGAAGGAGATCTGCTACAAATTGCAGCTATGGCTGGTGATTTTAATCTTAAAAAAGATCTAGAAGAAAAAACTTGTGGCATCGTTGAGCGATTAGCTGAAGCTGCTAGATTATCAAAAAAAGAAACGGATAAACGATTACAAGTCATCACATCAGAGCAAGCTCAATTAGAAAATGAAAAAAGAAATCAGCGTGTTTTAAACGCAGTAAAAGCATTTGGTTTAGGGATTATCAAAGTCAGAGCAGAGCTTGAAGATAAAGCCGAAGAAGAAAAGCAAATGAGTTTTGAAGAGCTTCAAACTCACTGCAAGAATGTCATTGATCAGTTTGAAAAAGATTTACAGGGTGATCCAAAAGAAGTGATCAAGCTAGGTTTCATTTTTGATCCCAAAATTCTACGCGATACTACAGAATGGTTTGAAAAAAATGTGACACATTTTGGTGGCTGGTGGAGTATTCAAAGCGATATATTCTGGGTCAATGGTATTGGAAAATTGCAGAATTATCTATCGGCGCGTGATGCTCAGGTTATTCGTGCTGGTATTGGTAACTTTGTTGATAACGGAACAGTTCCGCCGAGGACTTTAAAAAACAATGATGGTTCGTCTTACTTTTTTAACTCTTCGTCTCATTTGGGGGTTGGTTTTTACATTGGATCTTTCGGGCGCGCCGGGCGCCTGACGGGCCCGCATGCGTCGGATGCTGTTGGATTCGGCTGCGCGCTTGGAATTCTTATGTCGAGCAAAAACAGCAGCATTGCAAAACTTACGCAACGTCCAGACAATCCAAAGAGGCAGAGAACTTGCCTAATAATGTAGCTCGTTTCTGAAGTAATCCTGCAGCAATAGCTGCGGGCTTTATTTCCCAGCAAGTGCCAATAAACGAGTACAATAGCTCTTCGTAATTCCAGATTTCCACTGTTTTTACCCACCAGATGATAAAGTGATGAAGGTAGTTTCTGATCTTTTGGAGAGAGACACCATCGTTGACCATCCACTTAACATTTTCACGTGCCTTCCGTAGCGTTCTCGGATGCGGAACGATGCGTGCAGGCTCTAGCGTTTGATGTTCACAAGTCGTCTTACCCCCCCCGTTCGATCACAGAATGAACAGGCTCAAGAGTTAGCGCGATTAGGTTATCATTCGCATATATCATCTTAGTGTTATCTTCCGTTCGCGTCGGCAGATAGTGAATTCCTAAATAATGAAACCCCTCGTCGATGCTACCCATTCGTGATTTTTTGCGTGACAGCGACAAACCTCGTTCATGTAATACTTCCATCATGCGTTTGCGGCAACGAAGTAATTGGCGCTTGGTTTTACACAGAATAAGGACATCGTCTTGATAGCGTAAATAATCCACGTCCATGTGGTTAAATGCATCATCTAATTTTTTAAGAAAAATGCCGCTAAAAAATTGCGATAATGGTCCACGTAATGCAAGACCGTGCCCTGGGTTTTTATATCCACGAGGGGTTTCAATAGGATTAGTAATAATATTTTCTAGCATTGTTTGAACTTTAGAATCATCATAATGCTCTTTGATATCTTGAATTAACTTATGATGCTGTATAGATTTATAAAAAGATTTTATGTCAATGCGCAACACATAATTGCATTGTCCTTCTTGAAGAATTTGTCGAATTCTTTGCGTAGCATATTTCACACCTGTTGGACCGTAAAGATGATAGCAATTTTTACTCATAACGTGCTTAAACGTCGGTTTTAGTTGTTTTAGCAAGATATGCTGTAAAATACGGTCAGAAACATGCAACTGATCCACCATTTCATCTACAAAATAAAAACGTTTTAAATGACGCGGCGTATAACTTCCATCAATGACAGATTGAATACTTTGCGGTAACCAATCATTAATTTCTCGAGCAAGATAATGTATTTCGTGATTGTGGTTAGCAGAAATTTTTCTTTTATGGATTTTTGCAAAAAGTTTACGGCCGATATCCAACATATCGGACATGTTCCAGCGCTTGAGTTTATCATCCTTGCTTTTTTTCAAGATTCTTTACCTGAACAATTCTGATTGAAATAATACTTATAAAGATATTTTCTGCAAGATATTAATGGCAGCGTTATCTTCAAAACGCTGCGCGGCTTCGATATACTCCATCACTGTGTTTACATTCTTCCACCTGCCTTGGCGCATGATGGCAGCAAGGGAGGCTCCATCACGACTCGCAGCAGTTGCTAGCCCTCGTCTTAAGCTATGGCTACTCAAATTCCCTGCTTCGGGAATTTCAGCTTCTTTGGCTCGTTTTTGTAAAATATGATTGATTGATAATGATGTTAAAGCAGCTTCTGCAATTTCATTATCTTTTCGTATTCGACGAAATAAAGGCCCATCTTTTATACCTGATTTTTGCAGCCAAAATTTTAACGCTTTTACTGGACACAATTGTTCATTGCCATATGGCACCGCACAATACTGTCCTTCACTAGTTTGGTCTGTTTTGGAATGAGGAATTAAAATATCAATCCCTTGTTCGCTCCATTTAATATGTCCACAGCAGATTCCAATAATTTCACTTCTTCTAAAAGCACCAAAGAAAGCCAGTTGTAACAAAGCGCTATCACGATAAGCGCGTAGGGACTTTTGTTCATGAAGTTTTTTAATAATTTTTAATAATTCTTCTGGCATTAAAGGAGGAGCTTTATCTTTAGGTTT
>CAJCIZ010000236.1 GCA_903970525.1 Myxococcales bacterium
GGCACAGGTACATTAACGTTATCCGGCACAAACCAATACACTGGCGCAACGAATGTTAATGCAGGTATCTTAAATGCAACAAGTGCAGGTGCATTAGGTAACGGTACAAACAACACTTCATCAGTCACCGTTGCAAACAATGCAGAATTAGATCTGAGCAATGTAACTTACTTAGCATCACCTTCACTTAACATCAGTGGAACAGGTGTAGGCACAAATGGCGCATTGTATGAAGCAGCTTCTTCTGGCACAGGTACATTTGGTGGCGCAATTACATTAGGTGCAGCAAGCACAATTGGTGCAAACACTGGTAGCACCCTCGCCTTAACAGGTGGAATAACGAACGGCGGCTTCTTAGCAACATTCAGTGCTAACAATGGAAACATCTCAGAATCTAGCGCAATCACAGGTTCAGGCGGCTTAACTAAGAGTGGTACAGGTACATTAACGTTATCCGGCACAAACCAATATACAGGCGCAACCAATGTTAATGCAGGTATCTTAAGCGCAACAAGTGCAGGTGCATTGGGTAACGGTACAAACAATACTTCATCGATCACTGTTGCAAACAACGCAGAATTAGATCTGAGTAATGTAACTTACTTAGCATCACCCACATTAAATATTAGCGGAACCGGCGTAGGAACAAACGGCGCATTATATGAAATAGCCTCTTCCGGCACAGGCACATTTGGTGGAGCAATTACATTAGGCGCAGCAAGCACAATCGGTGCAAACGCAGGTAGCGTCCTCGCATTAACTAACGGCATTACTAATGCAGGCTTCTTAACTACTTTTGTTAACGCAGGCAATATTTCTGAATCTGGCAATATCACGGGTGCAGGTGCATTAACTCAGGCAGGTGCAGGCGTATTAACCTTGTCAGGATCCAATTCTTATAGTGGTGCAACAACAGTTAACGCAGGCACTTTAAGTATTGCGAGTGTAGGTGGTTTAGGTAATACGAGCGGTACGAGTGTGACATCAGGTGCCACCTTAGATATTAGCTTTAGTAATAGTACATTAGCTAACACCAATGGAATTACATTAAATGGCGCGGGTGTCAGCAGTGGCGCATTAACTGCAACCGGCACGAATGTTACTTTAAATAACGCAATTTCATTAGGCAGTAGTTCAACCATTGGTGGCACAGGATCGTTTACAAAATTAGGCAGTTCAATCACAGGAACAAATTCTAATTTAACTGTCAATTTTGCGAATGCTGGCATTGCATTACCGGCTATTACATTGAATACAAGCGGTACGCTCTCAGTCACAGCCAATGGAAACATTTCACAAAACGGCGCTATTTCAGTGCCTGGTACATCAAGCTTTAGCGCAGGCGCGCATGCAATAGATTTAACAACAAATGGTAGCAGCAATAATTTCGTGGGCGCTGTGACGCTTTCTAACAGTGGCGCAAATGATGTGACGATTACGAATAATACCGCATTACAATTAGCGGCTTCTACAGTAGGACGCAATTTGACACTGATCGCAAATGGCGCGATTACACAAAGTGGTGCATTGAGTGCTGCATTGCTAACAACAAGCTCTGTGGGCGGTACAACATTAAACGGCGCAAATACAGTGACAAGCTTTAATGCAACGAATGCAAGCAGTGGCAATATCGCGCTGACTAACGCAGCTGAACCCTTAACAGTGACTGGCATTACACAAAGCAGTGGCACGGGCGGTATTAGTGTGACAAATACAGGCACATTAACTACATCTGGCGTGATTAGCACAAGCGGTGGTAATGTGAGCTTAACAACATTAACACCAGATAGCGCTGCAAGAGTCTTAACAATTAACGCCGGTATTTCAACCAATGGTGGTTCAATCACAGCGTCTGCTGCTAATCCAACTAATACGACAGCACTGATTGATAATGGTGTACTTAACACCTCGCCTGGCACAGGCGGCTCATTGACCATAGGTGGTGGCGTAGCCATTAATGCAACGCCTATCATTGGTTTGGGTGATATTACCTTGCAAGGAAATGGTATCGATTTAACATTGGGTTCAATCAGTTTCTCAACGCCAGTCAATTTCTCTGTGAATCGTAACATTATTATCAATGGCTCATTAACAACGACTGGCGCAGGTTCAAACTTAGGGCTCTTTGCAGATAGCACTAATACAGGAATTGGTGGTGTTGTTATCACAAGTCTGGGTTCTGTGAATAGCAGCGGAACTTTATCCATCAGTGGTTCTAAGATTACAGGTGTGAGTGGTGCTGATTCTAGTGCGGCGGTTCAAGTAGAAAGTGGTGGATCATTACAAGCCGCAGGAAATATTTCTATCGCAAGCAATGTCGGCAATGGCAATATTAACTTAGGCGGTACTGTACAAAGCACATCAGGCAATGTGAGCATCACATCGGGCGGCAATATTGCAGAAAACAATTCAGGCACAATCAGCGGTGCGCAACTGACAACAACATCAGTGGGTGGAACAACACTTAATAATGCAAACACAGTCACAAGCTTGAATGCAACGAATACAGGTAGCGGTGATATTTCTCTCGCTAACACAGGTGCATTGAATATTGTCGGTGTTAACCAAGCAGTTGGTAACTTTACATTAAATAATACAGGTGCTATCACTCAATCAGGTACAATGACTGTTTCTGGCACATCAAGCTTTAGCGCAGGTGCAAACGCAATCACATTAACGAATAGCAGTAATGCTTTGACAGGCGCTGTCACGCTTTCAAATAGCGGTGCGCATGACGTCTCTATCACGAATAATAGCGCATTACAATTTGCCGCTTCAAGCGTAGGCCGTAACTTAACAGCTGTTGCAGCAGGTGCGATTACACAAAGCGGTGCATTAACTGTTCCAGGCACATCTAGCTTTAGCGCAGGTGCAAACGCAATAACCTTAACCAACAGCAGCAACGCATTGACGGGAGCGGTTGCACTTTCAAATAGCGGTGCAAACGATGTGAGCTTGACGAATGGATCTGCGTTGCAATTAGCAACGGTTAATGTGGGCCAAAATCTAACTCTTTCAACCACGGGAAATATGACACAAACAGGTACCATCACAGCCAGCGGCGGTACAACAACCTTATCAGCTAATAATATTACCTTGAATAATGCCAATGCACTCTCAACGCTTGCTATCACCAATGCGAATAATGTGAGTGTGACCAATGCAAATGCCTTAACATTAGCAGCATCGACTATCACGGGTAATTTAGGCTTATCAGTTGGTGGAACGATTAGTCAAACAGGTGCGCTCTCTGTTTCAGGCACGCCGACGTTTACAGTGACTGCGCCTAACTCAGATATTTTACTGGGTAGTGCAGCCAATAATTTCAGTACCACGCCAGTCTTCACAAATAATGGCGATATCCGTGATTTATCATTACGAAATATTGCAAGCAATGCTGCTGTTCCTACGTTACCAAGCGGTATGCGTAATCTCACCTTAGATTATGATAATTCAGGTATGACATTCCCTGCTGTTTCGTTAAGTGGTGCATTGTCAGCAACAGCAGGTGGCGCAATTGCAGTCAATGGCGCAATGTCAGCTAACAATGGTATTAGTTTGGCAGGCAGCGGTGGTATTTCATTAGCTGCGAATACAACAACGAATGGCGGCGCAATTAGTTTCAACAGCCCTGTTACGTTGAATAACTCAGTCACAGTTAATTCAGGTAGCGGGTCCATCAATTTCACCGGTATTACTGGCTCGAGTAACATCCTCACTCTGCAAAATGCTACCTCAGCCAGTGGTACCATCTCTATGAATGGCAATGTGACTTTAGGTGGTTTGGTCACGTTTGCACAACCTTACCAAGTCATCTTTAATGGTGCGAGTAACACATTCACTAATGCAGTCACTTTCAATAACACGGCAGGTGTGACTTTAGGTAATGGCAGTAACAATATATTTAATTTTAATGGTGGTTTGACGAATACCGCTAGCACATCAACACTGAATGGTACCGTCTATACAAATAATACAGCTATGAATTTAGGAACGATTTCACTTGCCGGTAATTCAAGCTTGAATACTCAAGGTGGGGCATTATCACTGAGTCAATTGACAGGTCCTTACACTTTCAGCGCTAATGCAGGCAGTGGTCAAGTTAACATTCAAGGGACGATAGGCCAATCTGGATCCGCATCATTAACACCAAGTGCGGTTTCATTTGCGGGTTCGTTAATTAATATAGGTGCAAGTATTAACACGATGGGTGCGCTGTCTTTTGCAGGAAATATGTCAGCAGGTAATGTGAGTGTGAATGCTGGGCAAGGTGTCACATTCGGTACGAATTCTGCAAATCAAATGAATTTGACGGGCTCATTGTTTGTCGCGACAACAAGCAATTCAATTGTGTTTAATAGTACATTAGATGGCGCACAAACAGTGACACTCAATTCTGGCTCAACTAATGATATTATCTTTAATGCCAATGTCGGCAGTATCACGCCGATTACAGCATTACAAATTACCAATGCACGCAATGTGACAAACTCAGCAACCTTGAATGTGGGTACGTTTACACAAAGCTCAGGAATAGGCACAACCAATTTCGGAACGGGCGCCTTGAATTCATCGGGTAGCACCAGTGTTAACACGAATTCTGCGAATGGATCGGTGAATGTAGCGGCGCTGACGCTTAATGTAAATAGTGCGAATATGAATGGAACTGTCGCGGGTTCTTCAGGCAGTACAGCGGCTTCTAAAGTTGTCTTACAAAATAGCCCTGCAGCTAATACAGTGTTCTTCAACGGTGTTGATCTGACTGTTCCACCAGTGCCACCTGTTCCACCTGTTCCATCAGTTCCATCAGTTCCATCAGTTCCATCGGTACCATCAGTACCATCCGTTCTAGTGATACCATCGGCTGTTGCATCAATTGACTTGAGTATCATTGCGTTCCCATCGTATACGTACTCGCCAAATGGATATACCTTCTCGCCAGCAACTTATGGGATAAAATCAGGATTCTCAACAGATGAGTCTGGGTCTGTGAACTTTGTGCAAGAGAATGAAAGCGGAACAGGCGCACCTTCTGGCCAAGGCCAACATCAATCAGGTGGATGTGCTAGCTTAGGCGGAAATATGCAAATGTGTTCTAGCCCTATCGCCCAACATTAAAAGAAGAGGGTGGGGAAAGAAGACCTCTGTGCTCAGACTCTACAGTCTTGCTAGTCAAACGATTAAAATGAGTTCTCCAATTGCTATTAATCTTCATCATGTCACCGATAGGAACATCTTTGACGTCATCAAGATTAAGATTAGCCACTACGCTGTGTAGTTTTATGGTTCTATCATCTCGTATGCTAATGCTAGGGATGCAAGGAGTGATGCTATAGCTATTCTTTCTTTCCGCTTGAGCTGTCGCGAAGATTGTTTTAACCGATGTCAAAAAACGTAATGCGCTAGCGCAATCATCAAAATCAGTATCGAGATAAACGATGTAAGCGTCTGCGATGCTAGTCGGAGCGATAAGAGGTTTTCCTGCGGCATCAAGAACCACTTGGCCTTTTTCATTCTTAACTTCTTTCCCGCCGCCTGCTCTGAAAAGTTTAAAATCAAAATTAAATTTAACAGCTGAGCACCATTCTCTGGGCTCACAGAACGCCGAAGCCAGTCGTTTTGCTGCCAAAATCACATTTAATTCTTTAATTCGCGCCGCTTTCTCGTCACACTGATCTGTCAGATCTGTGATAGACCTATTGGTTTTAGCCAAGGCTTTTTCAAATGCTTTATTGTTTTCTTTAAATGCAGTGTAAGTTCTCAATAACCCTTGATATACCTCATTGGATATCGATTGGGTCTTTGCACTGTGTGGTATGGTGCATTTATTTTCTTGTACTTTTTTATATACAGCTTCTAATTCGGCAAAAGATTTTAGAAGGGAGTCGTAAGAAATCCATAGAGACTGGGTTCTATTAAAAACCTTCATTTCTAACGATGCGCATTGTGTATTGAGAGCATCACTGCGTTGAATAACTAACTTTTTCTTCTCAGTGATCGCCAGGAATGCTTCTTCTTGTTTGTCGATTTCTGTCTCTATTTCACCTATGACTCTAGCGTTTTCATTAATTCCTTCTTGCTCTTCCTTGAGTCTGTCTTTTTGTTCTCTGTTAGTGACAATTGCTCGTTCTTTGAGGGTCTTAAACTCTGTTTCTAGCGCTGCAACCTCTTTGACTAGTTCGCCAGCTTGTGTGTTGAGTCGTAACTCTTCTTTTTCCAATGCGGGCGCAGGGTCGGTGAAAGTAATTTTATCATTTTCCCAGTAAAAATCATTGTCATCTAATGTGAAATACGCTCGGCTTTGTTCTGAGAGCGCTTTTAATTGTGGTGTTAATATATTTTCTAGCGGTGCTGTGATTGTAATTGCAGGCGCAGTCATAGGGGTTGTCGCTGAAGAGGCTGACATCGATCGCGCCATGGCAGGCGTAACAGGTGCGGATGGTGTGGCGCTATTATCTGGCGTTGGCACTTCAGCCGTTTTCTTGCTTCCAGAGAGCATTTCACCAAATTTTTTACTGAGATTCTCCATAGCACTTGCTTTGGGTGCTTCTAGAAAAACTCTTAGGAGACGATTAGCAATTCTGGCGATGTTTTCTGGCGTCTTGTTAAGCGCATTGAACGAGATGCTGACTGAATATGTTGTTTTAGTTCTTGGGCCTAAAAGCATGACTTGTTCGGTGGTATTGATTTTTAGAATTTCTGCAGTGGCTACCTCATTACAAGCGCTATTGAATTTGGCGACAACAGCCTGATCCACCTTGTTATCATTTAAGGCGACGAGGTAATGTAAATAATTAAGCGCACTATCTTGAAGCGCTTTCATGAGCTCTTTTTTTACAAGGACATACTTGCGCTTTTTCTCTGTTTCATTGGCAATATTTTTTTCTATTATCCCTTCTAAATTTTTGCACTTCTCATCAAGTGCCTGTAATTTTTCTTCAGTACTTTTTATTTTTGTTGATAATGAATTTATACATGATTCATGCTCACTCCACGCGAGTCCTGAATCATTATTTTTATCATCAAGATTAGATTTTAATGCGTTGGACTTCCCGGTGAGTATGAAATGTCTTAATTTGTCAGTTTCAGCCTTGATGTGTTCTACTGTTGAGTTTAATGTACCTGAGTATTCGTCTGTATTGTTTGATAAGGTATTGACATTATGATGCATGGTATTGAGATTACGTAAGATGTCATCAATCTCTTTTTCTTCTTCTTTGGCGTCTCTATCGCTTGGTTGGGCGTCTACCATATTTTTTGGCAGTATTTGTGTTCCTTCCACGTGATTCAGCTTACAGTCTGGAATTGTCGTATACACTTTGGGATTATCTTTATATCCTAAATAGAATTGTAGGCCTGATCCTGTCATGATCGCGAAATCATATAGATAAAAAGGTTGCCCGTAAGTGGACGTCTCTTTTGTTTGAGTTTTCCAATAACGGTGAACAACAGGGGTAATCATTCTAGGTGTAATGGCGGAAAGTGCTATGCCCATAGACCGCACATCATCAATCTCTTTATCTTTTTCCGTCACGCTATAGGTCAACGAAAAGCCGTAATAACCGTCTTTTAATTTTGTGGAGACTTGTGTGAAAAAAGGCATAGTTGGGCTCTTTAGTTTGTTTTTGTCAGGAAATTTATTCTAAAAGAATACGTTATTTACCTTAAAGAAATCTTAACAAAGTGACGATATGTGCTTATTTTTATTAGCATAAAAGCGGCATTATTTATTAAATGTTATGTTTTTGCGCAAGGCTACTTATTAATCAAATAGTTACAAGGAGGGGTGATTATAAATGTTTTTAGGTGGGATTCAATGCTTGGGATAGCGCGGCCCTAAGCCCTTCTGTTTAGGCCGTTGTTTTAGGGATAATTTTAGACGTCTTGGCATCGATTAAATCTAAGAAAATCAACACAGACAATTGCTCTTGCTCACGCAGTTTTTCAAAAGCATCGTTTTCAAATAAAGCTTTCGCGCGCGGTTCAATTTCTGCGGTCGGAATGAAATACGTAATATTGTCTAAGGATTTCTTCCACTCTGGATTTTTTTCTAATTTTGTAATCGCTTGATCAACGGGCATTTTTAAGGTGGCATAAAGGAATGCCAATAAAGCTTTATCATCACGCAGCATTTGTTCGATATAGCGCAAGCACTGTTGTTCACCGCCCCATGTTTTCCAAGCAAATAGAATAGGTAATAGCTTAGGATGTTCGGCCAAGCGCCCTATTCTCGCCCAATATTCAATTTTCTCTACGGTTAATTTTTGCAGTTCATGTAGCTGCGTTAGGGTGATATCGCGTTGCTCAGACGGTAAAAAAGTATCCTCTGTTTCTTGGTGTTGTTGTAATTGCACGGTAACTTCACGTACGAGTGAATACAGGCTTTTATTCGCATTTTTAAAAGCTTCTTTCAATAAAGCAAAGCGTTCGTCCGGCGTTTTATAGCAGCGCAATAATTGGTGGCAAATGCGATGCACGCGCATAGGTGTATCGAAGCTCACAGGTGTTGCAACACCTTCTGGGAAAAGATCCGCGCTGTCAATCAAAGCATTAATCACATTTGGAATATTTTTTTGTGGAATTTTTTTGCTAGCGACGGTATCCAGTAAATCTAAAAATTTAATGACGCGATCATCTTGATTCATTCGTGAGAGCGCTTGGTCGAATGCTTCACTATGTGCGGCAGTCGATAAAATCGTATCTAATTCGGCTTCAGCCATATAACCTGATGGTATAGACAAGCGAAAATAAATTTCAAAAACATCAGGTGCGCACAGTCTACGGTTTTTCCGTGCCAAGGCTTCAGAATGATAGAAAGGCGCATCTTTTTCATAAATAGGGTGCAAGCGCGGAAATAAGTGCATTAATAATGTTTTTAACTGCGCCGCTGATAAAGTGCCCGAGCGCTGCAAAATTTCATTGCAGCGTTCTCTGTCTTTCTTAATTTTATCTTCATCTAAGACATAGACACTGTCTAATAAATCCGTAAATAAATCTTTGTTCTCGCGAATGCCGTAAAATACCTCCGGCGCGAAGACTTCAATTGCTGTAAAGGCAAAATAATCCACAGGATTTACCACCTCTTTCACGCGTGGATAACTGAAGCTGAGCGCATTGATATAGCGCGTAATATCCCGACAATTGTGGAAAAAATATTTGAGAGTGGAATAATAAATATCTGCCCAATACGTTGCATTCCAGCTATCTTCAGGAACGACTTGAATGACTTGTTGGATTTTATCTAATAAAATATTTTCTATATCTTGATGAGAAATGCGCGGTACTTCAAAGTGCAGCTGCACTAATTTTTCAACAATGGCTTTACCTTCATTATTGTGTATTTGATCCAGTGCTCTGACGACTTGTTCTTTGTCAAAAGCGAGCAAATAAATGGTATTCACATAATCGCCCATGGATTTCACGATTTGTAAAATTTGATTGATTTCTGTTGCTTCTAAGCGTGAAATATTATCGATGATGATAATGATTTTGTGCTTTTGTTTGCGCAATAGTTCATTTAACTCTGCTTTGACTAACGTAGGATCGCGTCCTGATTCCCAAGCGAATGATTCTTGTCTGGTGCTAAACGGATGACGAATTTTTGCTAGCATCCCGCGTTTTAAGCGCAGTGATTTAGGGACGGGTTGATGCGTAAAAAAGGAGATGTATAATTCTAAAAGATGAATAATTTTTTCAGAATCTTTTAAAAATGGTGCGCGTCTTAATTCAGAAGATAATCTGCGAAAAAAACCATAAATTAATTGCCCTTGTCCTGAATAACTCCAAGGACTGAAATTAAGGATAATCGGTTTTTCATCGTCAAACATGTTGTTTGAAGCGTAACGCAATTCTTCTAAGGTGAGGTTGATGAGAGAGGTTTTCCCGCTACCCCATCCACCGTTCAATCCAATCACCAAGCTTTCAGGCGTGTGGTAATCAAGAATGCTACGTGCGAGAGATTTTGCAAAGACATTGCGACCGAGCCGGTCTTGTTCACTGCTCTGGATGGGCCTATCTGCGTCAAACATGATAGTTCACTCCTTTTGGAAGGGTGTGTGCCGCTATTCATTGATTATAGCATTTAAAGTCATCAGTATCTTAGTCTTCTGGCTAAATAAACTTATTAAAAAACAATTAGATAGCAAGAAATTTAATTAGCTGTTTAAGCCGGTAAACAGCAAGGATACATGACTCGAGTTCTTGACAGAAATCCCATCCTATAATATGCTTTAAAGAGCATATAAACACATATAATATGCTTTTGAGAGCGCACAATGACTCGCATAAACAAATTAACTGAAGCCCCACCCTATGCGGTAGAAGACACGCTTAAGCGCCTAGGTGCTAATCTGAGGACTGCGCGCCTCAGGAGAAATCTGACGATTCAAGATGTTGCCGAAAAGATTGGCACCGGCTCCCGCGCAGTAGCTCATGCTGAAAAAGGAAAGCTCACAACAGGGGTGGGAGTTTATGCCGCGTTGCTTTGGGCGTGTGATCTTCTTGGACAATTGAGCGAAGTTGCCGACCCAGCAAAAGATGACGAGGGTCAAACTTTAGCTTTATCAAGAGACCGTGAGCGGGCGAGAAAAAGTAATGAAGGTATAGATAATGATTTCTAAGACAGAACAAAGTGAATGTTACGTCTATATCACATTGCCTGGGCAAACAACCGCAATTACTGCAGGAGCTAAGCAAGTTACAACAAATTGCTGATGCAATCATCAATTTAGATGAAATACTTAAAACCCAAAATAAAATACTAATGCTCTGACTCAAAAAATTTCTTAAAAAACAATCGTATCACAAGCAACAAAATCGCCACACCAAAAGCAATGAGCGCATAGTCCGTAAAAGCTTGTCGATAAATCAACATCCAAGTATCTAAGTTTTTGATTCCATCAGGGATGTTAGCTAATTTAGCTAGCCAGCCAGCAAAACCACCCCCAAATCCTAAGGCAACCATCCAGATACCCATCATCATGCCAATCAAATGGCGTGGCGCGAGCGTAGTGACAGCAGATAAGCCTATAGGCGATAACAGCATTTCACCGATGGTGACGCTGAGATAAGACAATAAAATCCAGAGTGGGTTGATCAGCCCTTCTGCATTCTTAAAGTAAGTTCCCATGACAAGCACAACATAAGCTAAACCAGCGAATACCATGGCAATAATAAATTTAGAAAAAGCGGAAGGATTTTTGTTAGCAATACTAAGCGCATGCCATGTCCAAGCAAAAATAGGACCTAGCAACATCACAAACACCGCTTCAGACGCATAAAAGACTGTCGTAGGAATATGAATGCCTGACCAATCCCGTTGAACTAAGCGCTCGATAAATAAATTAGTAGAAAGGAATATTTGCAGGAATATCATCCAGAAAATAATGGAAGAGACAATTAAGGAAATTAATGTGAGTAGTCGTTTCCGAACGTCGGGTTCTTGCTTGCTTGTGAGGATGAAAAGAAAAAATAATAAAAACACACCTGCAATAGGCAGCAACCACGTGGAGAAAAATTTATTTTGGAGTAACACACTGAGCAAGACTATCATTAAAAGACAGCCTAAAATAATCATCGCTCTACCGAAAAAACTCATTTCAGGCAAAGCATCCATGGGGTTATTTTTTAATTCCGCTAATTTTTTAATGCTAATGCTGAAAGTGATAATACCGATAATCAACCCTAAGCTGGCTAACCCAAATCCTGCATGCCAACCAAAATGATCTTTGATATAGCCAGACGTTAAGCCTGCCAACAAAACCCCTAAATTAATCCCGATATAAAAAAGCGTAAATCCCGATTCGCGATTCGGGTCGCCTGGTTCATATAAAGTGCCCAGCAAGCTAGAAATATTCGGTTTAAATAAACCATTGCCGACAATAATCGTGGCGAGAGAAATATAAAGAAACTGCGAAGCGGCCAATGTCAATGTGTAAGAACCGATAGGGACTGAAATCGTATTAAACGACCAAGGCGTTGCAAGCATCGCATAACCCGCGCTGAGAAAAATCCCACCCCAAATAATAGACGTTTTAAATCCAAGTAAGCGATCAGCAATCGATCCGCCAATAAAAGGAGAAATATAAGCCAGCGCAGAAAATACACCCATGATCGTATAACTTGCATCATCGCTCATGCCCAAGGGTTTTGTCATGTAAAGCACTAACATACCTTGCACAACATAAAAACCAAACCGTTCCCACATTTCAGTTAAAAATAAGAAAGGTAACGCTTTGGGATGTTTTCTGTCAGTCGTCATTTATTATTCTCTCCCGTCAGTAGCCCGCTATGCCGTAATAACGCATCAATGCGTGGTTGTCTCCCGCGAAAAGCGACAAATGAAGCCATAGGTTCACGTATTCCACCTACTTCTAAAATATTTTCTAAGTAAGATTTTCCGGTTTCAGGATTGAAGATGCCTGTTTCTTCAAATTTAGAATAAGCATCGCTAGATAAGACTTCTGCCCATTTATAACTGTAATAACCTGCTGCATAGCTACCAGCAAAAATATGGGAAAAACTGTGTTGAAAACGATTGAAGGTTGGGTAATTTACCACAGCCACTTGTTGGCGAATTTCATCGATGATTGTTTGAATGCGTCCACCTTTTTCTGGGTCGTATTCTAAATGAATGCGAAAATCGAATAATGAAAATTCCAATTGCCGTAACATATGCATGCCAGATTGGAAATTTTTCGTCGCACGCATTTTAGTAAAGAGTGCATCCGGCAAGCATTCATCGGTTTCATAATGTCCGGAGATGAGTGCAATCGTTTCTTTTTCCCAACACCAATGTTCCATAATTTGGCTGGGGAATTCGACAGCATCCCATGCTACGCCATTAATGCCAGAGATGGCGGCATAATCTATTTTTGTCATGAGATGATGTAAGCAGTGTCCAAATTCATGAAACACGGTTTCTACTTCATCTTGTGTGAGTAGCGCAGGTTTGTTGCCAATGGGTCGCGTGAAGTTACACGTTAAAAAGGCAACTGGCAGTTGTACGCTCCCATCGGCTAAGCGTCTGCGCATGCGACAATCATCCATCCACGCGCCATCGCGTTTATGTTGGCGCGCATATAAATCAGTATAAAAACCGCCGCGTAATTGGTTGTCGGCATCAAAAACTTCAAAGTAATGAACTTGTGGATGCCAAGTATCAACATTGCTTTTTTCAACAATCGTGATGCCATACAGTTTATTGACAACAGTGAACATCCCAGCAAGTACTTTGTGTGCAGGGAAGTAAGGTTTTAATTCTTCTTGGGCTAAAGCATATTTTTCTTGGCGTAATTTTTCTGTGTAATAAGCAAAATCCCAGGCTTCCAATTGATCGATGCCATCTTGTTTTTTGGCAAATTGTGTAATCTCTAGTATTTCGTCGGCCGCGTGTTTTTTTGAGCGCTCTAATAAGTCATATAAAAAATCTAAGACAAGTTTGGGGGTGTCTGCCATCTTCGTTGCTAAAGAATATTCAGCGTAATTGGGAAATCCTAGTAAGTTAGCTAATTCATGTCGTATATGCAGAATATTTTCCATGATAGGTGAATTATCATATTGTCCCGCGTGTGGGCCTTGATCCGATGCGCGTGTGACGTAAGCTTCATACATGAGCCAGCGCAATTCACGGTTATCTAAATATCTCATGACGGCGGAATAACAAGGATAATCTAAGGTTAACAGCCATCCACTCATGTTGCGTTGTTCAGCATTTTGCGAGGCAATTTTCAGTGTTTCTTCGGTGAGACCTTTGAGTGCATTGGGATCTGTGACATGCAATGTCCACGCATGAGTTGCATCTAATAAATTTTCGGCAAACTCTGTGGTTAGTTTGCTTAATTGTTTTTGTAATTCTGCGAAGCGAACTTTTGCGCTTGTGTCAAGATTGACGCCGGCTAATTTAAAATCGCGAATTTCATTATCAATCACTTTGCGTTGTGCGGTATTTAATTTTTGATACTCAGGGCTATCTGCGACGGATTGAATGGCTTTGAACAGCGCTTCGTTTTGCATGATTTCAGTATGGTAATCCGTCAGAAGCGGCAAGCAGATATTATATACGGATCGCAGCGTATCTGATTCGACCACGGAATGCATATGCGAAACAGGCGCCCACGCTTTCGCTAAGCGGTCATTCATTTCTTCCAGGGGCATCATCAGGTTGTCCCAGGTAAATACAGTTTGAGTGCCTAATAATTCGGCCAATTGTATGCGATTTTGGCTGATGACCTGTTTTAGGGCCGGCTCAATATGTTCTTCTGGGATGATGCTGCTAAAGCTTGGCAGCAAACCTTGGCTAAGTAATGGATTTTCCATGCATTCTCTCTGCTAATATTTATAAATATTGTAGCATAGATGGCGATTGGCTCACATTTATGTGAGCGTTTTGTTGTTCTAACTATGGCAGTATTTTCCCTGCCAGGCTGATAATTAATCATGTTCTTCATTTCTCCTTTTAAAAATACCCCTCATTTACTCACCCGCCCATTCAGCGCTATAATTGCGACCTCAATTCATTGGCTACCATCATGAAAAAAAACACATATGACGTGAAAACGCTACAAGGGCTGATTGCTGCCTTACAAGCTTATTGGTCAGGGCAAGGCTGTACGATTGTGCAACCCCTGGACATGGAGGTCGGGGCGGGTACGTTTCATACGGCGTCCTTTCTACGGGCGATTGGCCCGGAGCCTTGGCGCGCAGCTTATGTGCAGCCTAGCCGTCGCCCTACCGATGGTCGGTATGGTGAAAATCCCAACCGGGCGCAGCATTATTACCAGTTTCAAGTGATCATTAAGCCCTCTCCGGATGACATCCAGGCGCTATATTTAGGCTCTCTAGAGGCGTTAGGAATAGACCCCCTTACCGATGATATTCGCTTCGTCGAAGACAACTGGGAGTCGCCTACGTTAGGTGCGTGGGGCTTGGGTTGGGAAGTGTGGCAAAATGGCTTGGAAATCTCACAATTCACGTATTTTCAACAAGTTGGCGGATTAGAGTGCCAGCCAGTGACTGGCGAGCTGACGTATGGCTTGGAGCGCTTGGCCATGTCTTTGCAAGGCATAGATAACATGTATGACTTGGTTTGGAACAAAGGCCCTCTGGGTGTCGTCACCTACGGTGATGTCTTCCTGCAAAACGAAGTCGAAATGTCGAAATACAAATTTGAACATGCCAATGTGGAACATTTGTTTCATCAATTTTATGCCTATGAACAAGAAAGCCAACGCCTGATTGATCTCGGTTTACCGTTGCCTGCGTATGAAATGGTATTAAAAGCTTCGCACACATTTAATTTATTAGATGCGCGACATGCGATTTCGGTCACTGAACGTCAGCAACATATTTTGAAAATTCGTCGCTTATCCAAAGCCGTCGCAGAAAGTTATTTTCAAGCGCGCGAAACCTTAGGTTTTCCTTTATTGCAGGATAAGAAACATGCGCGTTAAAAAAGATAATTTTCTCGTCGAAATTCACACAGAAGAATTGCCGCCCAAAGCGCTCGCGCGTTTGGCGAAAAGTTTTCTGCAAGAAATTAAAGACCGCTTGAGCAAAGCACAGCTTGAATTTAAAGACGCAGAATTTTTTGCAACACCACGTCGTTTAGCTGTA
>CAJCIZ010000237.1 GCA_903970525.1 Myxococcales bacterium
GAGTATACCAACAGCTGGATACCAGCTTAAAGCATGCTGGCATGATACGGGTCCGTGATTTGTGGAGCAGAAACTATCAGGATAATTTCTACCCAACTTGGTCCAATTTCAGTATAATTGTCTTCCTTTAAGCCACGAACCCAATAGGCAAAATATGTTAGCCACGCTTATTCATCATTATTTATTACCCGTGCTCTTTATGACGGGCTTAATCGCAGGCACAATCGATGCTATTGCGGGCGGCGGTGGTTTAATTTGTATTCCTATGTTGCTAGGTGTAGGCATTCCACCCCATCTCACCTTAGGAACCAATAAGTTCCAATCTTTATTTGGCACCGCAGTCGCAACGTTCAGTTATTATCGCAAAGGTTGGTTAAACCATCGTGATTTATGGTGCGGGTTAGCTTTCAGTTTATGTGGTGCGATTTTAGGCGCGCTGGCCAGTGAAATTTTAAGCACGGGGATATTAAAAAAAATCATCCCGATTTTATTATTTCTTGTATTAATCTATACGCTTTTCTCACCGAAATTAGGTGACAAAGATACAATGCCTAAAATGTCTGAAAATTTATTTTATGCTGTCTTTGGCACATTACTGGGTTTTTATGATGGATTTTTAGGACCTGGCACAGGTTCATTCTGGGTTTTCTTGCTGATCTATTTCTTGGGATTTCGTTTAACAAAAGCAACTGCTTATACCAAAGCCTTTAATTTAAATACTAACATCACTGCCGCAATTTGTTTTGCGCTGGGCAATAATATCGACTACCGCATTGCCATTTGCATGGCCGCGGGACAAATCATAGGCGGAAAATTAGGCGCAGCGCTCGCGATCAATAATGGCGCTGAATTCATTCGCCCCGTGTTTTTGATCATGGTAGTCGTCACAATGGCAACTCTAATCTATCGAAATTATGCTGACACGAATAATTATGTGATACTACTGACGACTGCTGCTGTGCTAGCGGCTGTCGCTTTTAGTTGGACGATGAAAAAACAAAAAGTTTAGGATCTTCACCATGGCGAAACCAAAATCTGTCTTACTACAATTATCCATAGACCAACTGGTACGCGGCATTTATCAACCACGTCGTCATTTTGATGCGACGCAATTACAAGAATTAGCAGAATCCATTAAAACTACCGGTGGCTTATTACAACCTATTGTTGTGCGTCCTTTAAAAGATGACAAATATGAAATTGTAGCCGGTGAAAGGCGCTGGCGTGCAGCACAATTGGCTGGCATGAATGAAATCAGTTGTTTAGTGAGCTATTACACTGATGAACAAGCACTACAAGCTGCCATCATTGAAAATATCAATCGCGCCGACTTAAATCCCATTGAAGAAGCCGAAAGTTATCAACGTCTCATCGATGAATTTCATTATCTTCATGACGAAGTGGCGGCCACCGTTGGCAAATCACGCACAAAAATCACGAATGCACTTCGATTATTAAAACTCGATCCGCGCGTTAAAGAATTACTGATCAACGCACAATTATCAGAAGGACACGGGAAAATTCTGGCGGGCGTTGCCTTGCTACATCAATTTGAATTAGCCGAACGTTCTATCCAAAAAGGCTGGAGCGTACGCACCCTAGAAAATGAAGCAAAAAAAATCTTACAACCTGCGCGAAGCGATGGGCCTTACAGTGATACCAACATAAAAAATTTAGCGTCTGCACTCTCTGATCATATTGGTAATCATGTTGAAATTGATTGCGAAAACCGCGGCGGCGGCTATGTTAAAATTCGCTTTAATAATGTAGATGAACTAGAAGGTCATTTCGATAGACTAGGCTTTAAATATGAAGATTCTGCGCCCTGACGCTATCATTCATGATGATGTATAGATCGTTGCGATTTAGGCTGAGCATCCTCTTGTAATTTGCGCCAATAACCGATTAATTTTTCATACGTTTTAGTCTGAATCGCTTTTCCACCATTTGCTTCCGCGTTGATTTTGTCAATAACACCAGACATGAGTTGACTCATTGTCAATCCTAAGTGAGTTAATTCGTTTTTAATTGAACTCTCTAAATAATTTTTGATGTCTGCTATTTTATCTTGATGATGCATATTCTTTTCTGACAGCCTCACCATCTCCATGGCATTGCAAACGTACTCTTGTAACAGTTTATCTTGATTGTTTTCTAAAATCGCATAAATCACGATCTTCTTTTCTAAGGGAGTTTCAGCATATTGCGTCAGCAATATGTCATACATTTTAGCCTGGATTCCATCTTGCTTTACATCTGTTTTCTTATTCAAAAATCGTGAATCTGTCTTTGAGAGATACTGCGCAAGACCGACTGAAGCTTTCAGAATCATCCAATCTTCACCTGCTTTTTGCTTAATATCATCGTGATAAAACATGCAGAGATGACGATAAATGTCACTAATATCTTTAAAAACATTGGAACGGATTTTTTCATTTGCTAATAGACGATCTACTACTTTAAATTTTAAAGCCGCATCATCAATATCCATTAAAAATGCCACCAAGTTTTGCGCATCTTGCATCGCATTCTCCAACGCTCTCTCATAAGTGAGTAGTTTTTTGATGGCGATATGTTTATAGAGCTTGGGGAATTGTTCTAATGCTTTACTAAATGATTGATAACCTTCTTTCGTTAATTCTAAAAATAAAGCATTGTCTTTTTTTAATTTACTAAAAACAGCATCTGCATAGTCTGGAAATTTATCACAAAATAGACTCACATTTCTAATATTCTCCCCCAGTACCACTTGATGAAATAATTTATCGTCATACATGATAGTATTCAACATCATGACTTGTACGGGACGATCATATTGATTTAACGCATGCAACAACACAGAGGCATCAAACCCTTTTTGATGAACGATTTTTTCCAGTTGCGCACGCCATTTTTCTTGTTCATCAGTGCTAGTCTCTTTAGCTTTATTGATAGCTGCTTGCTTAATAACAACTAAATCTGCTTTGACTTTGGCAATTTTTTTATTGGCCTCTTGACTACATTCTATTGGAAATGAATCCACTACAACTTGTACGGCATCTTCTAATAGCGATTCTGTCTCTTTGATTAATGACCCATCGTCATTTTTTGTAAAATATTCTCTGAGAAGGGCAATCAGATCTTTCACTAATTGTTCGTTCAACTTCATATTGTGACAAGGATTCATTTCAGCTAACGCCATGAGATCCACCTTGAGCTTGCTTAATTTGGTATCGATTGTCACAAAATCATGAGACATAAGGCCTCCGGGAGATTGAGTTACCCATAGTATAATTTTAGCACAGCATTGAGAGGTGATTTGATTATCTGATTGTTTAATATGATAAAATATTTATTGAAGCGCCAGAAAATTCCGCAGCAATTCATACCCCTGTCTAGTCAAAACAGACTCAGGGTGAAACTGCACCCCAAACACAGGATATTCACTATGCGCTATCCCCATGATTTCACCTTCTGCACTACGCGCCGTCACTCCCAGCACAGAAGGAAAGTTTTCCTCACTCACGATTAATGAATGATAACGCGCAACAAACAATGGATTGTCTAATCCAGAAAAAATTGCTCTTTCATTATGTGTGATTAGCGAGGCTTTACCATGCATAGGTATTTTTGCGCGCGTCACCAAGCCGCCATATACTTGCCCAATCGCTTGATGCCCCAAACACACACCTAATATAGGAATATGCGCACCAAATTCTTTAATCACTGCCATAGAAATACCTGCTTGCTCGGGCGCACAAGGGCCTGGAGAAATAATAATATGCGAGGGATTTAACTCAGCGATTTCAGAAAGCGTTATCGCATCATTACGTTTCACTGAACGCGCATAACCCAGTTCGCCGACATAGCGCGCCAAGTTATAAACAAATGAATCATAATTATCAATCAACAGTATCATAAATAATAAGAGCTTCTGTGAGTGCGGTTTGTAACGCACGAATTTTTGTTAACGTTTCTTCATATTCTGACAGTGGATCAGAGTCTGCAACTACTGCACCGCCGGCTTGAAACGTCAGTTTATTGTGATGTATCGCGAAAGTACGAATAATAATTGAAGTATCCATATCTCCATTAAAATTAATATAACCTACGCTTCCACAATAGGGCCCGCGGCAATGCGGCTCTATTTCTGCGATAATTTCCATCGCTCGCACTTTAGGTGCGCCTGTAATAGAACCTCCCGGAAATGCCGCACGCAATAAATCAACTGCATCTGCATCATTTTGCAATACCCCTGTCACAACGGAAACGAGATGATGCACTGTTGCATAGCTTTCTAAACCACAGAGTTGCGTCACCTGCACACTATGGTCTTTACAAACTCGCGATAAATCATTTCGTAATAAATCAACAATCATAACGTTTTCTGCGTGATCTTTTTCACTGTTTAATAATGCGTGCGCAAACGCTTGATCAGACTCTTTTGTTTTACCGCGCGGACGCGTTCCCTTGATTGGCCGCGCTTCGACTGCTTGTTCTTGTAATTGTAAAAACCGTTCAGGAGACGCCGAAGCAATCACAACTTCTTCAAAATTAAGATACGCTGCAAATGGCGCAGGATTCAGCAAGCGCAGCCGCTGATATAATTCAAAAGACGTTAAGGAAGAAGGTAAGTCAACTTGAAATCGCTGCGAAATATTCGCCTCGAAAATATCGCCTGCTAAAATATAGTCTCTGACTTTTCTGACCGCGTCTTGATAATTCAGTGAAGTAAAATTCGACTGAATCGCTTTTAAATCGCAGGCAGTATCAGAAGACAGTGCGCATGACTGTTCTCCTGCCAGCTGAGTTTGCAACCACTGAAGACGTTTTTTTGCCCGTGATTCACGCGCTTCTTTTTCCATGACAGGCAAGCCACTGGAAAAAATCCAAGCGCGTTCCGCGTCCAAATCAAAGCCTATCACTAAATCATAAAACCCCAATAACAGATCAGGAAACTGCATATCATCACTTTGTCTTGGCGTGATTTTTTCCAAATGCTGGCACAAATCATACCCAAAATAACCCGCAACGCCACCCTGAAATAGGGGTAAGTTTGGCAACCTCTCCAGGGGAAACAAAGCTAATTGCTCTTCTAAAAGCATGAATGGATTACCCTGGGTTAAATGACCTCCCAGCTGAATAGCCCCATTTTTGCTGCTTAAGGTTTGAAAAGGATCTAGCGCGATAAAACTATAGCGCCCACATGACTCCCGTTTTTGCGCACTGTCTAGGAAAACAGCGCCAGACTGCCCCGCAAAAAGAGAAAATACCCGCAGGGGATCTTGATAGGAAATCTCTTGTACCAAGGGCGTTATCATTTCGCTAAATCATCTATACTATGTGATGCGGGCACTCTAACAGCTCTCATGAAGTCCGGCAAATTTCTAGATCATCCTATGAAAAAAAGGTATGATGTCAATACACATCATATCAAAATGAGAGCTCTTATGATTAATATGAAATTATCCGAATTAGCCACCCTGTTAGGCACAGAAAAACCTTCAGAAGACGTCACATTTACCAGCCTTTGCAAAGATACCCGCTCATTACCCTCTGGTTGTTTATATATCGCCATCATAGGCGAGTCATTAGACGGACATCAATATGTAGAAGAAGCCTATAAAAAAGGCGCTGTCGCTGCATTGGTCAGCCGTAAAGTCGACTCTCCTATTCCACAAATCGTCGTTGACGACACCATTGCCGCATTAGGAAAAATCGGTGAACACTGGCGTGACCGCTTTACCTTACCGATTGCAGGCGTCACTGGCAGCAATGGCAAAACAACGCTCAAAAATATGATTGCCTCCATTATGCGCGCCGCATGCAAAGGAAATGCTGCGCAGGTTTTAGCAACGGAAGGCAACTTAAATAATGCAATAGGCGTACCATTAATGCTGTCCCGTTTGAGCAGTGAACATCGTTATGGTGTAATTGAAATGGGCATGAATAATTTTGGTGAAATTGCGTATCTGACTAAAATGGTAAAACCGGCTGTTGCTGTTATCAACAATGCTGCTGAAGCACATTTACAAGGCTTGCGCGATGTCGCAGGTGTTGCACATGCCAAAGGAGAAATTTTCTCTGGGTTACAAGAAAATGGCATTGCCATCCTCAACAAAGACGATGCATTTTTTAATTATTGGTTAGGACTGATTTCAGGACGCTCTTATTTCACATTTGGTTTGCGTTATACGGCGGATGTCACAGCAATTATTTCACAACATCAAACAACAACGCATCAAAAACTCTCTGTACAAACGCCAAAAGGCAATTTCGAAGTGAATTTACCTTTGTTAGGTAGACATAATGTGATGAATGCATTGGCTACAACTGCAACTGCCATCGCATTGGATTTCAGCTTAGACGTTATTCAAAAAGGCTTGGAAACCGTACAAGCTGCGCCTGGCCGTTTATGCCAAACCATTCTAGCGAATGGTGCGCGCATTATTGATGATACGTATAATGCAAATCCTTGCTCAACAGCCGCTGCGATTCACTCACTGTCTATTTTTGAAGGTGAAAAAATCTTAGTGTTAGCGGACATGAAAGAACTGGGACCTGAAAGCATAGAGTTACATGCTTCCACTGGACAACTTGCACATGAAGCTGGCATTAATCATTTGTTTACATTGGGCGAACTTTCCGCCGCTGCAACAGAAGCATTCGGTGAAAATGCAGAACACTTCACAGACCGCGCCAAATTAGTTGCTGCGATCAAACCCCATTTACAAAAAGGCACTACGATATTGGTAAAAGGATCACACTCAATGCATATGGAAACTGTCGTGGCCGATCTGATGGCACAAGAAAAAAAGCCAGCGCACATTAACACGTAATAGTTTGAGGAAATATCATATGTCAGTTAAAACACCTATTACCGTTGCTTATGGCGACGGGATTGGCCCTGAAATTATGGCGGCCACACTTAAAATACTGCAGGCCGCAGGCGCAAAAATCGCACCTGAAGT
>CAJCIZ010000238.1 GCA_903970525.1 Myxococcales bacterium
CTGAAAGCACGCTGGCATGAAAAAAGCTATAGTATTTTGTGCTAGCAAGCAGATCTCCACAATATGGACAATTTGCAATCAATCCAACACCTTAAAGCAAAAAGATTGATCGATTATTGTTTCCTTAGTATACTTTTGCACCGTCAATAACGATTTCTTTTAAATTCGGATAATCCCGAAGGAGATAATATGAAAAAAGCATTAGTTCTCGCTGCATTGTTGTTATCAGCGGCTATCGCACACGCACAGCCTGCTGTGACGTCAGATATACCCATTCCAGTTCCAGGTGACGGTACTGTTGCGCCAGGAAGCACATTGTATGTGCCTTTAGATGGTTTGATGGCAAATATTTACTACACAGTGGATTGCAAAGTGACAAATAATTCAAGTGTTAACGTGGGAATGCAATTTGGTTATAGCTGTTCTATCGGAGCTTGCACTGCATCACAACCTAATTTCACATTGAATGGAGCATTGTTAAATAGTGCAAACCAAGGCATGTTGAAACCGGGTTTGAATGATATGCAAGGTCCTGCAATTTCATTATATAACAATCCAAACAAAGGTAATGTTTTAACATTCGTGAACGCAGATGACACAACACCGGTACAAGTTTCTAACTGTGTTGCGCATTTTATGGCGAAGAAGTAAGAAAATTTTCTTCTCACCTCTTCCGCAAGGGAAGAGGTGAAAGGATTAATACGACAAGGATATTCACAAAAGATGTTGAACCTTATCCAAAGTAATTTCGCAATCCAGTATTCCAATTTTCTAACTAATCTATGCAATTCATTTCTATCAAATGAGTTGTATCATTTATTTTTTAACATGAATTTTAAAAACGTAGGAGTGTGACGATATGTTTGGAAGACCAGGTGGAAGTGAATCAGCGGAAGCTTTAGTGGTAGCCGGCGGGATCGTCATTGCGATTGAGCTAAAGGATAAATTAGTCGCATTCGCAAAAGAAATGAAAGATGCACCCTGGCTTAAAGACAAAGATGATGCAAATGCTGATTTTAGAGCAACCTTGGGTTCTATTGTAAGAGATAATAAAAATCTAGGTCTACGTCCCTTTCTCACACTCAAAGCTAAAAAAGAAGAAAAAGAACCAGACAACTGGGAATACAAACATATGTCCCATGAGGACTTAGAAGATTATGTGCGGCCGCCCATAATTCCAGAAGATGCTGATTTACAATATTATTGTGATTGCATACATAACGCGATTAAGTGCTTGTTTGCATTTGAAGATGAGCTCGCTACAGAGCGCATGCTGGGATTTAAGAAGGGTGAGCACAATGTCACTGCTATTATCAATGTATCAGTCATCGTACTGCTGAGAGAGAATTGTGCGTCGTTTCAAGGTTATGAAATTGATCAGCTTATTTTGCCGCAAGTGAGAGCATTCTTAAGAAAGTATGGTTATAGAGGTAAGCAACATAAAGATGAGATTGATCACTATAATAATGCTTGTAAATATCTGTTAGAAGCCGAAAGCGAACTCCTTCGTCATGCAAAAACGTTATCGTTTGTTGATCGTCTTGATAGTCTTTATCGTAAATGTCGAAATACGAATGAAGCATTGGTTAGATCTACTTTAGGATTAGTGACGCTGGAGCCAAATCATAAATTCATTAAAAATGCGAGATTCCCAGAAGTGGCTGAGGGATCACTCAAGCCAGCTTTTGCGCATGGTTTAACGTGGCATAATGCAGCAATAACTATTCCTGAATCTCCCTATAAAATGGGTGTCATGCAAAATGCTTATGACTTTGAAGCGTCACTTGAGGCAACAAACCCACAACCTAAGCGACTATTTGTTGTTAAAGCGGATAAATTTCCTAAGCCTGTTTTTACGACTGAAGAATTGCATCATAAACCACCTGGTTTTATGGAAAAAATAAAGCATAAAAAGCTTGAACCAATTGACATTTATCGTGACTATTTCAGCACAAATGTGCAATGGTGGACAGCTAATGCGGAAATTTCCACCTCTAGACTAAAAGATGCTGTTTTTCTTAAGCCAATTCAAGAGGCAGAAGAAATTGCTAAGAGAGCACCTTTTCCACCTATGATTAATGAAATCAGTTTTAAAATTTCTATTATCCAATATTTTTGTTTAGTAGCGAAAGCAGAGAGAAAGCGTCACGGTGATGATGCAATTGATGCGCCGCATCACTGTAATTTTTCAATAGAGATTATTTCTGATTTTGGTAAATTGTTATTGCAAGATGCAGAAGACGCATTAGCTCTAATTATGCATACAAAAGAAGGTCATGCGAATAATATGTTGCCAGATGTGCCAGCAACGCAACAAGAAACTTTGCAAAATCAATTAGAGGAAATTGACAAATTTATCGCGCCGGAAGTAAAAGAGTTATTGCATTTACATAATCGGTTAGTAAAGGAGAAATCAAACGCGCAAGGCACCATTCAACCAGGTACGAGTCGAATGTTGGCATTGTGCGTGGACATTGCGACAGAGTATAAAATAATGTCGCGTCATGATATTGAAGAGAAAGAGCATCAGGAAGAAATAGATGATGCTACGATGACGTTGCCAGAGGTGAGTGTGAATAAACCCTCTGTTAGTCGCAGCGCGTTGTCTATGCCACAAACGCCACGTACTGGTGCTGTTGTAGGAGGTGCCACACCTAGTGTGAGTACACGCGGGACTGGCAATTTCAATTTCACAACGCCAGGAAAACCTAAGTTACCGACAACTACGCCTGTGCCATCCTCTAGCGCAGTTATTTTATCAACATCAAGACCTAGTGCTTCTAGCGGTGCTCAAAATTCAGGGTTGTCGTCATCGCCGCCTCCAATTCAACCTATTTTTTCTTCGCCAGCGCCACAAGACGGTAAAAAAGATGGGAAAGAGCAGGCTTTCACTATTACATCTTCACCGCTACCAACGTCTAATCCTAGTGGAGCACCTGACAAGCCTAAACCAACAGATCCAAGCACAAGCGCAGGTCAATCATCTCCGCCTCCTGCTCCTCTGCTGGCCAAGAAATTAACGACAGATGAAGTTTTAAATTTGATTGATCAGCAAATTAAAGTTGTGCAGAAAAATAATCCTCATTTTTCGCAAGTGCAGCTGGATGAGTATAAAACATTGCATCAGTCGCTTTTAGACCTGTCAGTTGAGGGTCTCACACTCAAGATTCGTGGGAAAAGTGAAGCTGATAAAGTGAGAGGGAAAAATATTCATCATTTAGCGCACACATTAGCAGAGCTCGTGCAGCAGTATTTTAAGGGTGATATAAGCGGTAATAAGTGCAATCTTGATATCTATGACCGATTGAATGAGAGTCAAAAAGACATTGATCAGGGTGGAAATTCTTTATTCCAGACTGCGGCAAGAAAAGCAGTGGATGCTTTCTGTAGTGTGCGTACTAAGCTGATTGTTGATGTATCACATTCATCGACTAATACAGCGACTGTGCACTAATGGTTATCATTATTCAAAATTCTACTCTATTATTTAGGAGTTAAAAAATGACTTTTTTTCGTGGGTTACTTGGGCCTTCAAGTCCAGAATTAATTGAATCTTTATTACAAAGACCTTATCAAGGCACGCTTGAATTTCAGAAATGGCTTTATGATCTGCTAGCCAGACATGGCAAAAAAGATCGCAGCGTTGATGGCGGCTTAGGTGAGATTTTTACAGACAATACACACCAGATGATCAAAGATGCTTTTGTCATCAATACCGTTGATAAAACAGTTAAGCTTAGAGAGGGTGCTTTTGAAAAGTTATATCATCTTGCTCAAGCTTTTAAGAGCGGCAGAATCAGTGGTATTAAACAAAATGATAATAAATATGCAGTCTGTCTTGCGATTTTATATCATTATTCTTGCGATGGTTCTGCTATCAGAGATACAGCACCTAAAGAAAAAGATTATGCCAAGCTGGCGTTATCAGAGTTAGAGAGGCTCTATACAGAGAACATACTCTTCAAAGATAAAAAAATAGCGGCTGCAGCGGATGTAAAGGACGCAAAGGATGATCCTGAGAAAGGCACTATGCGTGCACTGATTAAAGTAAAATTACAAAAGCATGAAGAATTTTTATTGCGTAATAAAGAACAGAAATCTTCAGTATCGCCACCGGTCAGTGCAACACCAATATCGCCATCGCCTTCAGCTCAACCCATAGTGAGCTTGCCTAATCCTAATCCTGGAAACACGAATCCTGTTCCGTCTGGTAACGGTGTTCCAAGTTCTTCGTCATCACCATTGCTTTCGCAGCCTTCTCTTAATCCTCCCTCCCGGCACGATGTTGAGATGGGGCCTATAGGTTCAAGTATTCCTCCTTCGGGATATGCAGGGGATGCAAAGCACTCTTCTCCGCCACAAAAACAAAAACCCGCTGAAAAAATTGCTGCTTTTTTGACGGTAGTGGCTGAGAAAGGCGCGGGCCTTAATTTGGAACACAAAAAACTTTTTCAGTGTGACTATTTCCTAGAAGAAATTAAAAGCTTAAATGAAGATCAAACCAATCAATTTAATCTAGATGATTTATGTTGTTTATCTAATCACATGTATGCTGTACAAGAAAAAAAGCTAATAGATCATCGTTTTGATGCGGTTCGAGAAGAGCAGATATTTTTTGGACATGGCAAAACAACGACGTGGCAGATCATGGGGAATGCGGTTCACCAAGAAATTTTAAATCAGCTCGACGCGCGTAATCTCTCTTTGAGTAATAGTGAACTCCATAAGTATTCTGCGGTGATGAAGCAGTCATGGGGGCGCATAGCGATTGGGGAAACACCTTCATATAAGGCGTTGGAAAAGTTATGGCATAAACTGAATCAGAAAGAGTTGAATCAGCAAACGAGCAAAACATCTCTGTCAGTGTCGTAAAATTTAGAATTGATCTTTCTTTCACAGCAATTCGTCGCCCCACGGTATGTTTGTGGGACGACGGTGCTGGCACTAAGCTATTTTCTGATGATGTTCGTATCGCATGACACCCAGATCAATCGGGATAGGCGCAGGTTTTTGAAATAAGTCTTTATAAAGCGCAGAAGCAATGACATCCTGAGGCGCCCGCGAAAACATCGATGAATTTAAAATCATTCGCGACCAAAATTGATTCGTATTAAAGTTTTTTAGGAAATGCATAAGGTTTCTCGCTGACTCTGATTAATCCTATGTATATGCCTTGAACTTGAATTCGTTCGGGCGTATACGCCTTGGGCTTTAATTCATGATTACTGGGGACTAACGTAATCATGTTTTTCACTTTGTAAGAAATGCGTTTTAAGGTTGTGCTGTAGCCATCAATTAATGCGACAATCACATCGCCTTCACTCGCTGTGTTAGTTTGTTTGCAAACAATCATATCGCCATCAAAAATCCCATCTTCAATCATAGAATTGCCTTTCACGAGCAAAGCAAAATGATGTCGCCCATAAAACAATTCATTCACATCAATCGATTGCTCATCTGAGATCGCTTCAATCGGCAGACCGGCTGAAATTCGCCCGAGCAAAGGTAAATGTTTTGAAGAAAGTGAAATTAAGAGTCGTCGCCCATCTTTCTCCAAAAGAATTTTGCCTTCTTTGTTTAATGCTCTCAGGCTTCGCGTAATCAAGCTTTTAGAGTTAGGGCTAATCCTCATGGCCGCAATGATTTCAGCGTAAGAGGGTGATGAGCCGCTATCTTTGATATAGCTAGCCAGGTATTCATAAAGATTAGATTGAAAGTCAGTTGCCATATTCATTCACCAATTATTCACCGTTTTAAAAATCATAGGTGAACGGATGGTGAACGATCAAGAGAAATTTTAGGTATTGATAAGATTGAGCTTTTCTAAAACAACAAGATATTTTTTGAATTTATTTTAATTAATCTTGAGTTGGCCATACGTATTTTTCATTGTTTATTCTAAGTAAACCCTAGGCTATCATTATGCCTCTCATCGAGCTACAGACGCCGTCTGTCTTCTAAAACTCCGCGCCAAGCCTCGTTAATAGTATCAATATCAAGCCATTAATTCACCCTTGCATTTCGGACGTTTTCGACCGATACTTATGGTTAAGGATTCCTATGAAAGGATCAGAATTTCTAAGAAAAGTTAAAAAACTTGGAAAAGTAAAAGGTATCAAGATTGAGTTGATACAAAGACGTGGAAAAGGCAGTCACAGCACACTTATCTATGGACAACGTTTTACAATCATTCGGAATTTGAAGGATGAGCTAAAGACGGGAACCTATAGAGCCATGCTAAAACAGCTTGGTATTGATGAAGATGAATTGAGGTAACCCTATGAGTAACCAATTTAATTATCCTGTCACTCTGATTAAACAAAAAGAGGGGGGTTACACAGTATGTTTTAAAGATATTCCTGAAGCTATTACGCAAGGTAATACTTTAGAGGATGCTTTGAATGAGGCGCTCGATTGTTTGGAAGAGGCCATTGCGAACAGAATTGAGATGAAATTAGATATTCCTGCGCCTAGTCATATTAAAAAAAATCAACACTGCGTTTCTCTGCATACAACGTTTGCCGCAAAAACAGCATTATATCTTACGATGCGTGAAGAGAGGTTAACGAATATATCACTCGCAAAAAAATTAAATTGTGATGAAAAAGAAGTGCGCCGTCTTCTTGATCCGCATTACAATTCAAAATTACCTCGAATAGAACAAGCATTACAGATGTTAGGGAAGAGGCTACAAATAGAAGTGGTTGCTTATTAGAAAATCTTAGAGGAAAAATAGCAAATAAGGAAAGAAATCATATGCCAACCGTGCAATCAGATGAAGTCTCAGTCGCGTCCAAAGGCGGATTCATGGATAAATTAGGGCTACGTGCGCGCGCAAATATGCATGCGAAATTTATCCAAGCAGTTAATCCACAAGCAGAGAATACCATTTTAGATGTAGGTGCGAGCGCTAATCCTGAATTTATCGCATCAAATTATCTTGAACAAATGTGTCCCACGCTGAAAATTACAGCGGTTGGATTAGGCGAAGAAAATGCTATCTGGCAAAAGTTATATCCTTCGATTCCTTACAAACATGGTTCAGCATTGGATCTTCCTTTCGAAGATAAAAGTTTTGATATTGTTTATTCTCATGCGGTAATTGAGCATGTAGGCAGCTTTGAAAACCAAATTAAAATGATTCGTGAAGCTATCCGCGTCGCACGTCAATCCGTATGGATTACGACGCCCTATCGATGGCATCCCGTAGAATTCCACACCGTATTACCTTTCTTGCATTGGCTCCCAAAATCTATGCACCGCTATTGTTTAAAAAAACTTGGGCTAGACTATTTTTCTTCAGAAGAATCACTTAATTTGTTGGATGGTAAATCTTTGCAGCAAGCCGTGCAAACGGCGCATGCTAAAAGCATTGCGAAATTACCTGGTGTTAATATTTACAAAACGAAGTTTTTAGGATTTAGTGCCAATTTATTGCTGCATATTCATTTGAAGACTTAAGCGCTATTTTGTAAGACATCCCAAATTTTCGGATCTTCTGTTCCTAAATCAAAAACAGAAATACCACGTAAATGATATTTTTTCACTAGATCCCACTTTGCATTGAATGATTGTGCATCTTCCGCAAAGAGGTATTCATTAAGCCAATTGTTTTGATAAATTGCATAATTGACTTTATCTGAGGGGCTCCAAACAAGTTGAGCATGATTTTTTTGTAAGATAGCTTGCAGTTTTGCATAGGAAATACCATCCATGCGTGTAGACAATCTACCTGTTTTTTCGTTGGTGCCAATAAACCAATAGTTAGAAAATGCCGGAATGCCCAGTGAAATTTTTTCAGGTTTGATAAATTGCATAGTGTATTGAATGGTTTTTTCTACCCAAGGCAAGCTGGCTGTTGAGCCGGGCGGTGTGCCGCCACCGTGTTGATTGTAGGCCATGATAGTCATGAAATCAGCGCTATTGGCTAAGGCTTTTAAATTGTAAGCGCCTTCCCAGTTTTTATAAATGCGTTTCAAAAATTCTGAAGAACTTGGCTTGTCATCAACAACAGGCGCAATCGCATAACTGATGACTAAACCATTTTGATGAAGGGCGCGCGCAGCGTTTAGATAAAACTGCGTCAAGCCATCTCGATCGGCCAGTTGAACCATTTCAAAATCTAATTGCGCACCATAGAATTTATTTTTCAGACAAGTGTCAACTAAAGATTGAATCGCTTTCTTCTGTGCGCTATGGTTTTTTAAGAACACATGAACAAGATGAGAGTCAAAATCTTTGTTAGTGACAAGTATCATCAATTTAACAGGATGTGTTTTTGTAAAATCTAAAATTTCAGGATCTACTTGCCCGTAAAACAAACCGGTCTGATCGATTTGATAAGATTGCGGAATAAGAATATTGATATTTTGGTAATGTTGATTGAGGCGTCGTAATGATTCTTCCGCAGTGGACATGCGATCAGGTGAGTGTATGCGAAACATGTAAAAAGCATTTTCTTCAGCAGAGCAAAATGAGCTAAGCATCGCATAGGAAAATAGCATGAATATAATAGATCTTATGAGTGACATGACGACCTCTGAGTGCAATTCAAATTCAATACGAGACTGATCATACAAAAACAAGTCAGCACTGGCAATTCTTATCTGTTTTTGGAGAAGCAATGTAATAAAAATGATATTTAATACAATACGTTAACTGTTAACTAAACAAGTCCCCTGAAAAAGAGCTATAATGGTCGTACGGTATCGACCACTTTGAGGAGGGTATCATGCAAAAGCACGCAACGAGAAATCACAGACATCACGACACTGATTTGGGTGATGATTTGATAAAAATCAAAGCGGCGTTGAGACATGCTACGCGCGATATCCAAGATAGAGCGAATGAAGCATTCTCAAATTCATATGATGATCTGAAAGATAAATCATTTGAAATGCGAGAAAATGTTGGTGACTATATTGCAGACAAACCCTTAAAATCTGTTGGCTTTGCTGTATTAGCCGGGCTCGTCATAGGATTTTTATTGAAAAAATCATAGTTGAGTAAGGATGCAGAGCATGGCAGCAAAAATGAGGTCATCCTTTAGTAGGGTTATTATGAGCTTGGTTCTGCTCATCCCTAATATTACCGGGTTTTTACAGGCGCTCACACGCGGCATTAGCCGCGAAGCGCGTTTAGCAAGTAAAAGCCTGGTTGAAATTATTGTGTTGGCCTTCATGCTAGGATCGTTGATTACCTCGACGTGGCTGGGGTTGTTGATATTTCTTTATGAATACTTTTTGTCACTGACCGCAAGCTGGAAATGTTCATTCGCACTTGTCTTGTTACTAAATGTTTTGTTAATGGTGATGATATGTGTTTGGATGAATCGTCTCAAGCGTAACTTACTATTTTTAAAAACACGCAAAAGACTGCACTTGGAAGACAATAGTTGTGAAAGTTGTGAAGACGACTAAGCGTGAGATTTTTCTTTTCTTCATGACTTACTGTAAGAGCGCATATGAAGACGCTTGCTGCAATAGCAATAGTTTTAACAGTGGTCTGCTTCTCTGTGTTCGCGGATACGCCAAGCGATGTAAATGATGAGAAACTCACAGACGAGCAACGTAAGCAGCTACTGGATGAAGAAGCAAAAGCTTATATGAGCAACCAATAAGCGCATTACTTTGCATCTTTCACCAATCTGAATCCTATATGTGACATAGGATTATAAGGGTCGTTGCCACGACGTGCGCTGGGACGATAACTCATACAAAAATTTTCATCACATAAAAAAGAGCCACCGCGGATGACGCGTGCAGGTGCATTTGCAGGTTTTGTATTATCTGACGGATCAAAACTATCAGCAGGCCCTTGTGGATTAACAGGTTCACGCCCTTCAGCTTCTTTTGCAAAGGCATCAGCACGATACCAGTCTGAAACCCATTGCCAAACATTGCCCGCCATGTCATACAATTCATAGTGATTCGGTGGGAAACTTTTCACGGCAGTTGTGCCAATATGAATTTTATTAATAGGATTGACGACGGGAAATTCTTTGCCATTAAAAGTATTTGCCATACGTTTACCTTGTGGCTTAAATTCAGATCCCCAAATGTAATTGGCTTGCTCAACACCACCTCTTGCTGCATATTCCCATTCTGCTTCAGTGGGTAAACGTTTTCCTGCCCATTGCGCGTAAGCTTCTGCATCACTATAAGAGACTTGTACAACAGGAAAATTATCTTTGCCTATGATTGTGCTATGAGGCCCATTGGGATGACGCCAATTCGCACCTGGAATAAATCGCCACCATCGTGAAGCATCATCTAGCGGCACGGCAGTTTCAGTGCCAACAAATACCATTGCACCTGGAACTAATTTATCGTCAGACGGTTTTGGTGTGTCAGGATAAAGCTGCGTTTTTAAAGTATCCCACTCTGGTTTTTTTTCCGCAGTTGTCACATAGCCTGTTGCTCTGACAAACGTCGCAAACTGCGCATTAGTGACATCTGCTTGATCAATCCAAAACGTATCGACATAAACTTTGTGTGCGGGTTTCTCATTTGGTTTAGCCAGTCGTGTATTGCTGCCCATCATAAAATGGCCGCCAGGAATTAAGACCATGTCTTTAGGGCCATTTAATCCATTACCTATGATGATTTGTGGTTGATGTGAAATAAAAATATAAAATGCAGTAAGTGAACTGATAATAATAATACCTAGAGCGATGATCCATTTCATATAAAGCTTCCATACGCAAAAAAGTTTGAATTAAATGCTTACTCGTCCGTATGACGTCGCAAAGTTTTTTTAGCGCCGTGCAATTTTTTTGTCGATAATCGGCGTTGCTGTGAAGAAAAAGTCGGTTTAGTTTTTTTGCGTTTCTTAGGTGGAATGCTTGCACGCTGAAGCAATTCTTGCAAACGGTTTAAAGCATCTTGCTTATTACGTTCTTGCGTGCGAAAACGACTTGCCTTAATGATTAATTCACCTTGTGTTGTTAGTTTGCCGCCTAACAATGAAATTAATCGCGCGCGCACTTCTTCCTGTAATGAAGAGGATTGCAAAACATTAAATCGCAACTGCACTGCAGTTGCGACTTTATTGACATTTTGGCCGCCTGGGCCTGGTGAGGCTGTAAAAGTGAAGCTAATTTCAGAGGGCTTCACTTTTACAAGCGATGTTTGCTTAATCATAGTGATCTTAATTTTTTTTGCGTTGTCTAAATTTTTTGGGTCCGTGTGGACCTTTTCCTCTTGGCATATAGACCTCCGTTAGTTGATAAAATTACACACTGTTAAGAGCATAAGATTTCTAATGGGGACTGCATTTAATATTAGCACTTTTAACCACGAGATGCCCGCCACAAAAATAGTTTGACAGCCGAATAATTTTATTATTAAACTATCGTCCATGAAAACCTCCACCCAACCTAAGCAATCGTCACTTGAGCAGCGCGCAGAAGAGCTTGCTCGATATTTGATCGTATTGCGTAATATGCAAGATAAAACCAGTTCAGCGTTTTTAGGCTCTTTGGGTGGTCTTAGCATGCAAGAGCTGAATATCTTGAACGTCATAGGCGATCACGAGCCTTGCATCATGAGTGATATCGCCAAAGCCTCATCTTTATCATTAAGCAGTGTGACAGTCATCATGGATAAGCTGGTAAAAGCCAAGCTAGCCAAGCGTATACGCAATGAAGACGATCGCCGCGTGGTACATGGCGGTTTAACGGAAGAGGGCAGGAAAGTCTACCAAGTTCAGATAAAGCATATGCATGACATCCTCTCTAAGATGCTTAATTTATTAACAGTCGATGAACAAGAAAGCTTTTTAAAAATATTTCAAAAAATAACGCGGGCTTGGGCTTAAAATTTTTTGCCCATATATTTTAAACTTTAAAATATTAATCATTACAACTATTTATGGATTTAATAATTGAAAAAGAGAATTAAAACATGGCACATCGATAAATCGCTTAACGTAACACCGGTCAGCATCATTAATTAATTATTATGAGAAGTGGAGAAAAATCATGTTAAAAAAAATATTAATAGCCAGTGCGATTTTTTCAATCACCACAGGTATTGCTTGCGCAGACGCAGCCCCCTATTTAGGTGTGAACTTAGGCGTGCAAACGGGTAATTGGAAATATAAAAATGCAGCAGGAAATAATACTCATTTTAATGCAACAGGTGTGAAGGGTGGCATTTTTGGTGGTTATGGCGGAACCGTTGATGAAAATATTTATTTAGGTGCTGAAGCATTTATTGATGATAGTTCAGATTCAACCTCAAAAAAATTTGTAGATAACGTCGGTTCAATTGTCAGTCTCAAAACAACTTATAGTTATGGTGCAAGTATCATTCCTGGCATTAAAGTTGGAAAAAATACGATGGCTTATCTCAGAGCAGGCATTATCCGTACACGCTTTGAAGTATCACAACCTGCAACAATATCAGGGTTTACTTTGCAGGAGTGGCCATCAAACAACACAGCAACAGGTGGACAGTTAGGCATTGGTGTGCAAACCAGTTTGACTAAAAATGTCGATGTGCGCGCTGAGTATGTGTATACGGCGTATAGCTCTTTTAGTTCAAATAGTAATAGCGTTTCGCCGACTAACAATCAAATTGATGCGGGATTAGTTTATAAGTTTGGTTAAAGAAAAAAAGGAGAGTAGGTTAGGATTTTTTTTCCAAAATCTACTCTCCCTACCCTATACTATTCACTCACGTTGTGCGCCACATTTCCAACAAATATTAAATTGACCTTCTAGTGTTTCACCGCAGTGTGGGCATTGCCATGCAGCAGAGGGTTGTGTTTGCATTGCTAATTCTTGTTGCACTATTTCATTAGCTTTTGTGAATTCGCCATCATTCATAATCCACAGTTCAGGCCGCGCAATAGCTGCAGGTATTTCTCCTGCTAGCGGTGGCGTTTCATTTTTAAAATAAGTCGAAATATGATGTTCATCTAACTTGTCTTTAAGCAAGTAAATGAGAACTCGGTTTTGTGAGGTGTAGAGTTTTTTCATGCGTTTTTTCTCTATGATGTGGGTGTAAGCTAGCGACATTCTACTGTTTCGCTAAATACGAAAGCAAGTTTTTGATGGGATATGTTTCCTAACTTCTAGAAGGTGATGAGCTATGATCGCTGACTTTCTCGAATGTGGAACTGTTATGATTAACCATCGTGTGATCGTGAGGTCTTTGAAATAGACTAGCATAAAATTGTTTGCTGAGCGATTGATCCTGATCTGCATCATCTAAAGGTGGAGCAGAAGGTACGATATTATTGACTATCACAGTACTTGCCTCCGCAAGATTATTAAAAATCATGGCAGATGAGAGAAAAGGATTGGGGCCACCAGGAATGGGTGATGCATGATTGTAATCTGGATTATAAGGCGGTGGATTCTCATGCTGTGAGATGTCTTCAAGCGGTGGTGCTGAAGGTATGGGCGGAACACATTTTTGATAAAAATGAATCCGTTCAGTCGTTGGGGGTGGTGTTGGCTGAGTGCTTGGACCGCCAGGTGCAGAAGGAAAATTATCCGGTTCTTCAGCATCGTCATCGGCTGTTGGGTAGTTGGACATATCGTTGGGTTCATCTGGCGCAGAGGGTTCAATATTCTTAAGCGCTAAATCCATCACATAAGCTGTGCTCGATTTGAAATATTTTTCATTGTCTATTTGATTGTATTTAATCGATTGAGCATTTTCATCAGGATGTTGTTGAGAGGGTCCCAAATCATCATGCGAGTTAAGGATGCGATTTTCTAAGATATCAAGAATATGATTTAATCTATATTCATTGGCAAGTATTAATTGTAAGAGTGGATCTATTGGCCGATTAAAAAAGCCAATTGCTATGCAGTGTTCGCTATTACGTTTTTCAATTTCTACAAACTGTCTTTTAATATGATGAAGAATTTTTTGTATGCGTATTAAAGATTCTTTTTTTTCTTTTTCTGTCATTCTTGCTAACACTTGCTCTTCTTTATTTTTTTCTTTCAGAGTTTTTTCTTGTTCAAGGAAAAATTCCGCATCTTCATAGGCGCGCAATTTTAATAAAATATCTAAAAATAATTTTTCTAAGTATTTTTGATATTCGATTTGGGCAAACAGTATCGCAAATCGATTTTGGTTTTCAGTGGTATTAAGATAAGAATAAAGGTTTGACTCGATTTGTTCCCAGAGTGATTGTCCTTCCGGCGATAAGATATCGACACAAATAGCATATTTTTGTTTTAGCAAATTTAATTGGGCGATTGGATTTTGACAAAATACCGCTTGATAGAGTGTAGCTAAATGATCATCCCTGATACTCATATCGCACCTCATCCATGGTTAGATAACAGAGTAAAAAGTCATGCCTGCACGAACATATTTTCTGTGCAGACAATAACCAATATGTTCATATTTTCAGTATAGGTGCTATTTCTAGAAAATTTTCGTTGATAGTGGTGAGTGGCTCGCAAGGTCGTAATACAATGTGCAACATGCGTCAGTGATTTTTTGCTTAGAAACAATAAATTACAGAATGAAAAAAATGTCGGTTAAAAAATTTAAATAAATACAATGACTTTAATTGACTGATTGTATTTTTGATTGAGTTTGTCAATGAATAAAAAATATTTTTCGAACTGGGCTTGCTAGAATAATTATAAATCAAGATAGTTTAATACTTAATCTAAGCGTACCATTTTATATAAAATTAATCCACTTAATATTGTCAACGAAACTCATGAAGAGGATGGATTAGAAGGCAGTCCGCGCACAATAACAATGCCAATCATAGCCACTACAGGTATCGCTAAAAATCCTGGGCCAAATACCGTTAACATATCTTGTGAAAGAATTTGAGAAGTTCCACTTAAGTGTGCGAAGCGTAAACCCATTACCAATAATACTGAAGACAGTGCAACACCTAAGCTAATAGAGACTTGGCGACACGCATTAAATACTGTGTTAATCGTGCCGATTTGATCTTTACCAAAATGGATGACACTTAACGTTTGAATTGGTGTTCCACACAAGCCACTAAATAGGCCTCGAATAAAGAAAAGTAAGAGTGCCCATCCTACCATCTCCGAATGATGAATGAATAAAATGCAAGGGCTCAACACAGCAATGCCAATAAATCCAATTGTGATGGGAAGTTTTTCATTGTCGTTAAAGAGTGAAACAGAGTAACGGTTTGTGGCGATAGCACCAACTGCTTGCATGCCCATCACAAATCCTGCCATGCTGGCAGACATGCCAACACCTGTTTGTAAATAAATCCCAATTAAAAAAATGGCGCCAAAATGACAGATTTGAAAACACAATTGAATGAGGCTCGCTTTAGTAAATGTTTCATTGCTGAAATAGCTTAAATTAATTAAAGGATAAGGAAATATTTCTTCGGATCGGATAAAGGCGTATGTGAGCAATCCGAAAAGTAATGTGTTGAGTGTGATTAAATAAAAACATCCCGGTTTCCCAAAAAGTGAAAGCGTATAAAAAACATCTAGCAACATGGCTGAAAATAAGGTAAATCCTTTCCAGTCTAATGGATGTGGACTGCGATGTTTGTCATCTTTCAGTAATAAGATTGTCATCAAAGCTAAAACTAATGCGATAGGTCCAGAAAATAAAAAGACAACTTGCCAGTTCCAGCTATCTAATAAAATGCCACCTAAAAATGGCGCGATGGCTGGTGCGATCAGGGACGGTATAAAGGTGAAGCTCGTAATGCTAGCGTATTCGGATTTATCATAAATTCTATAAATAATAGTCATGCCAACAGGAATTAACATTCCGCCGCCAATGCCATGTACAAAACGCAAAGCAATCAGAGTCTCAAGATTGGGGGCCCAGGCACACAGAGTTGATCCCACACCAAATAATATCATTGAGATAACATAAATTTTCTTGAAACCAAATTTTTCGCCCAGCCAGCAAGAAATAGGGATAGAAATAGCAAGCGCTAAAAGAAATGCAAGATTGACCCAGTCAGTTGAAGTGACAGGCACATGAAAAACTTTTGCGATAGTGGGAAGCGTGATGTTAACAATCGTTAAATCTAAGCGATCTAAGAATAGGGCTATTGTATAGATTAATGCGACTATGTGCTTGTATTGGAGGGTCATTTGCTATTTTAGTCCTATTAATCACCAACTTAGTTTTTACGTGATTCTACGTTTATTTTTAACTGAGTCGCAGATAAAGTCTATAATATATTTATCAGATGATTAGGAGTCGCTATGAGCTCGACAAGGCCCAAAGATACAATCAGACTCAATCGGGAAGAGTTAAATCAATTACTGGATGCCGCTTTTCTCGAGACCAAAGAGCAAGAGCTAACCATTACATCAGATCGCTCATTCACGATACAGACACATTTTCGTGTCGTCGAAAATGAGCAGAAATTTTTTGCACTTCTTCCGGTCGCAAAAGACTCAGAGGACAAAGGTAATTTACCTCAACTCCCTTATGTTGGCGATGTGATTGCTGAAATGGAAAAAAAAGCAGAGCAAGATCCGTCGCTTAAAAATGCAACGTTATTAATACCCATGCAGCAATGTCGTGGTTTTGCCAAAATAACAACGGTGATTAATGCGGCTAAACGAGAACATATTGTGTTAGTTGAAGTGAATCTCCCAAAAAGAAGCATTCAAGTGCACGATTCTCAAAGTAAGCTGCGATATAAATTCTATCCTGATAAATTAAGAGATATTGCAGAGGCTATGAAATTCACTTACAAGCCGGATCAGGATTACCATGCGTACGATACACAGAGCGATGAAGTTTTATGCGGGTATTATGTTCATAGATACGTGAAAGCTTGCGTAGAAGGTAAAGATTGTAAAGAGGTAAAACTAAAATTAGGATCAGCAGCGGCTGAATTTTCAACTAAAGAGATGTATCTAGAAAGTAATGGTGTGCTGTCTGATGAGAAAAAGTATAGTGCTGCTAAATTCGGTAAGGATAAATAATGAAGTTCATATAAACGAGTAACACTCGAGCATGCCAACGGCTGTATGCCAGCTAAAAGCACGCTGGCATGACAGATCCGTTTTAGTTTGCACGTTGTTGAAAAATTTGTGGAGATTCCGCAGGGCCGCAGCCCTGCGGGGTGCTCTGTTATCAAGCCTAAGTAGCATGAGACGCCATAGAAAACGCTGCAGCCTCCTGATAATTGTAACTGGTTTTCCTGCTCGCATACCTTGTTAACAATTTTTCAACCGCATCAAATCCCTCGCGTATGACTACGCTCAAATCTTGATTTTGCTTTTTACTCACCAACTCTTTGCCAGGAATCGTGATGTCTGTTGTGATGCTGTAATATTTACCTTTATGTTTATGCTTGTCGGCGATATCGACAATCACGCGACAACCCGTAATTTTCTTGTAAAGTTTACAGAGTTTTTCGTAACGTTTCTGAATTTGTATTTCAGCTTTTGCTGCATTTTGAATGGAACGGATGGTAATTTGTAAGGCTGACATACGCTTAAATCCTCCTAGTGTTTAATTTAATATTTAAAATAAATATTATTAAAAACTATCACATTTAAGCAGTTTGCATTTAGAACATTTCTTCCGTGAAAATAACTTTATTCTTTCCTTCGCATCAACATATTCATGCAATGACTGCGAAACGAACTTTATTACTATATGCCTATAGATATTTTTTTCAAGCATTTTTGATACCTATTTTTGGCTAAAAAAATAGATTAAACCTTTCAGTATCTTGCATAAGCTGGTGCGATTTATTTTAAGTCAGAAGGCTCGTTTTGATGTTTATTTAATACTTGTTGATTGTCTCTTTGCATAGTTGAAGCATTATGAGCATTCAGTTGCCAGAGGTAGGCTGCGAGCGATATAAGTTATTGATAATATATGGGTTACATGCAATAATGTGCTGCTAATTATAAGGAAATAATTTGAATTGATATTAGCTCCGCGCGCAGAAACTATGGAGTGTGTAGTATGTGGTTTGTACGGATCGCGCTATCTAAGCCTTATACATTCATTGTGTTGGCACTCTTGCTGCTCATCCTTGGGCCGTTAACAATTCTTCGTACACCAAAAGATATTTTTCCTAACATCAATATTCCTGTTGTCAGCGTTGTGTGGAGTTATACTGGCTTACTCCCGAATGAAATGGCGGGTCGTATCACCAGTAATTTTGAACGCGCGCTCACCACAACAGTGAATGATATCGAACATATTGAATCACAATCGCTAACCGGTGTCAGTGTTGTTAAAATATTTTTTCATCCTTCAGTGCAAATCGCTGTTGCATTAAGTCAAGTGACTGCAATTTCTCAAACGATGTTAAGAGCTGCGCCACCTGGCACATTGCCGCCATTGATCTTAAGTTATAATGCTTCAACTGTTCCCATTATTCAGTTAGTTCTCTCAAGCACTAAATTATCCGAGCAAACGCTTAACGATTTAGGCAATAATTTTATTCGTACACAATTGGCTGTTGTTCAAGGTGCAGCATTGCCTTATCCATACGGTGGAAAAGTAAGACAAGTTCAAGTGGATCTAGATCCGCGTGCAATGCAGGCGTATGGAGTTTCGGCAGAAGATGTGAATAATGCTATCGATAATCAAAATCTTATTCTCCCTGCGGGTACTGAAAAAATTGGTTTGGATGAATACTTTGTTAAGTTAAACGGTAGTCCTGTTAATATGCAAGACTTGAATGATTTGCCAATTAAAACGGATAAAGGCTCCGTACTCTATATTCATGATGTTGCACATGTGCGAGATGGATCACCGC
>CAJCIZ010000239.1 GCA_903970525.1 Myxococcales bacterium
CCTATCTATTATTATTTAATTTCATCAATTAATACTTTTATATGTTTGAAGTTAAATACATCTGTTTCATTAACTTTTTGCTCATGATCGCCAGCATAAATCAACACACCACGTGATGATCTTTCTCCCGCAATTTTTTGAAAATATTTAATTCCATCAATAAAATCTGGATGAAACGTTCTTGATGCTTTAATTTCAATTGGAATAAGCTTATTTCCCATTTTAAAAATTAAATCTATTTCATTATTATTGCTGTCTCGATAAAAATAAAAACTAGGTTCGTATCCTTTATTTAAGCGATATTTTATAAATTCAGATATAACCAAATTTTCAACTAATCCTCCACGCAGTGGGTCTCTTGAAATTTGTTCTATAGAATGAATATCAAGTAAATAAGTGGCTAATCCAACATCAGTAAAATAAATTTTAGGTGATTTTATTACGCGCTTACCAAAGTTTTCAAAGTAGGGCTGTAATCTAAAAATAAGAAATGATGCTTCTAATATAGATAACCAATTATTTATTGTATGATAAGAAACTCCTAATTCATTGCTCATACTATGACTATTAAAAATATTTCCTATTCTACCCGCACATAATTTTAAAAAATGTTGAAATAATGACAAGTCTTTTATGTTAATCATCTGACGTAGATCACGTTCAATATAGGTTTGAGTATAATCACGATAAAATTTAGTGGGATTCAATGTGTCTTTATAGATTCGAGGATACATCCCATGGAAAAGGTAACCATCTAGAGTAAAATCGATTTTTTGTTGTGCTAACTCAGCAATGGTTAACGGTAGTAATTTCAATATAGCTGTTCTTCCAGCTAATGATTGACTAATGGATGCGTGTAATGCTAATTGATGACTTCCTGTTAAAATATAAAAACCTTTAATATTATTTTGATCTACAATTCCTTGGATATAAGATAATAATTGCGGCACTCTTTGAATTTCATCCAAAATAACGCCTTGCGCAAATTGTTCTAGAAAACCTCTAGGATCTGATTCGGCAAAACTTCGTTCATCTAAATTTTCAAGGCTGACGTAAGATTTATTAGGAAATACATCACGCACTAAAGTTGATTTGCCTGATTGGCGAGGTCCTAGCACAGTCACAACAGGATAATTTTGAGCCATTTCCTTTAGTTCACTCATCATTTCGCGTGTTATTAAATGATTTCTCATACATTAACCTTATGATTTTAAATGATTTTTCATTATTTTATGTAATTTAGAAGTTGAAGTTCTATTTAAATTATATGCTGGATTTAGCGAAATTGCCAGTAGAGTATAGCGGCTTGCTTACATTAGTTTTCTTAATTCACTCTATGTTGGAGAAATCAAAAAATATTTTCTGTAACCTGAGATTTTTAGCTTATGACATAAAATACAGCTAAAATATTCACAGCTGGTGACCATTGTTAAGAGGTAAATCAAGATGCCATTATTAGGCCCATTGTGAAGCTAGCTCCGACCAGCCGCCAAGTGAGTAATATTTAAACTGCTTCTTTAAGATCTTCCCACTCTTGTTGTTTCTTCTCCAGCTGCATCGATTCGATAATAAGGCGCTGTGCCAAATCTAATGGAAACAATCCATAAGGGTTAATATGAGCATGGATCAATGGTGTTAGTGCTCGCTTGTCTTCAGGAGTCAACTTATTCACCCACCTAGGATCAGACAGTACTTCTTGAATAATAAGCGTATTAATATACACCATACAAACCTGAAGTAGATGCAAACATACCACTGCTAATTCCTGATCATCCTTTTTGTTTGTCGATATTTCGCCTAATTTACCATAAAAAATGAACCCCATAATGCTATTCAATCTTTCAACGACATTGAGTGATTCATGAATTTCAATGCGCAATTCTTCCGATGATAAATTTCGACATAAAAATATAGTTTTTACAGCATGACCAACTTCTGTTAATGCCTTGTAAACAGGATGATTGTAATTATCTTTGCTAAATCTTTTTATGATTGCATCAGCTTCTGCAGTTCCAGTTTTTAAAGCTGCAACATATTTTACTACTTCATCATAGTTTTCCCTAATCAACTCCCAATTGATTGCTTCTTTTAAAATAGGCATTAAATTGGGATATTTATTTTTATCCTTCGGGGAAGAAAAATACAATTTTTGCCTGTTTAAATTTTTCAATCGTGGAAGTAAATCAAAATGCAATAAATGGCTGAAGCCGAATCCAATGTTGCTTTGCCCATGCGTATCAACATAACCTTTCTTCAATTCCATTTTTGTTGAGTGTCGTAATATTCCCTGCATCATTGCACCTACTTCAGAGGATGAACATGTTTTTAATTGGGAATAGATGCAAGCTGCATTTTTATCAACATGCCAATAAATCATTACGCCATGACCACGATAACGAGTATGCCATTCAGTCATTAAATTTTGATCCCAGCTGCTTACTTGGGTTGAGTCACAAGCAACCCCTGTAGTGGCTTCCCCCCAAATTTTTGGGTCTCTTATTTCAATGATTTTATTAACGACATCTACAATAGCTGCTCTTACACTTTGGACTTGGATATATCGTCTTTTGATATAACGCAGATCTGCATCATTTGCGTCAGCATTAGCTGCACTTATTCTTTTTAATCCTGCATTACTTCCTATAGCATATAAACATAGTAACAAACGTTTTTATAATTCTGCTTTATTGATTTTCTCACGGCTACCCACAGTATGAAATTGTTCGCTAAAGTTGATTCTCAAATCTGCTTCTTTCAAAATATCAATGAGGTTGATGGTAGACCAACGTCGATTAATTTCCTGGTGTAATGACTTTAGGTTCACAGGCTCGGCTTGTGGTTCTGATGGAGACAGCTTTATTCTCCCACCATCTTTATCTAATATTTTGACCTTGTCGTTTGTCGGAATATTTTCGTTTAACTCTCGAAGATGTTGATCTAGTGACGTTTTTAATGAATTAATAAAATCGTCTGGTTTCAACGATAAATTTAGCATTTTATAATAATGGTTTCTTTTATCATTAAAGTCTTTTGGCGTATCTTCATCCGGATTGCGATAACGATATGCACCTTCAATCCAAATGGATTTACAGCGTAACTGTTTTCTCAGTTCTTCTAACACAGAAACTTCGTAATTTAACCGATCAATTTTATTATTTTCATCTTTCACCATCGACAGCCATTCAGTGGGAACAACTTCATTGATTGGAACCAAACTAGCATTAGGATAATATTTATCATGGATATCTTTGTGTTCCTTGATAAATATTATTGCATTTAGAAGTTCATTAAATTCCGGTTGATTTGTGCGAAAATCAAATACATCTAACAATGTAAGAATCATTTTCCTGTGTGCATGAGAATAAAGAGACCGCATTTTGATTTTTACTTTTGTCTGATACCATTTTCCTTTGTTGCGCAATTCAGTTGATAAATTTTGTAATGTTTCTTGGCTAACCAATGGATAAATTTCTTGTCCAATAACCCCGTTAGGTTTTGTTGCAGCTGTATTTGACAGTGTATAAAGGATATCAAATTTTCCGTTGATACATTTTACTTCTGCTAATATTTCTTTAGTCAGAACTGCTTCTGCTTTTGTCTTTATTTTGTGAATTAATTGAATCAACATTTCAGCTAAATTATCTAGCAAGATTTGGGATCGTATATAGCAGAAAATTGCCATGGTTGAATAACGTGTTTCAGGGTCATGATCAACTATGTTGCTTGGTAACTCTGCCATAATACGTAAATAATATTTTTGCATGAGTTTTCTGGATAAATTTTCAAATATCGTACATGGTAATTCAGCCTGAGTTATGCGATCGATCTTGTTAATTTCTGCAGAAACGTTTTTTAATCTAGCAGCAGGGATATCTTTCTTCAAATGCCGCAGTTTAATATTCAATGTTTCAGAAATATCTTCGTCATTGCCGGTATCATTAATTAACATACAATCAATTATATCAATTGTGCGAGCTGACAGCTTTGAATAAATATTTTCAAAAAACTGCTTTTCAAATTGTTGCGCTGCTGATCTCACATATCGCTCTAATTCTCTTTGTGTAAATGACTCTAATTTGTTTTCTCTGAAAAATTGACTGGCTCTCTCACATACTTGCGGAATAGTAGGCGCATCAATTAATATATTTTCAATTAACCACGAAATTAATTTTTTACTATCAGTTAATG
>CAJCIZ010000240.1 GCA_903970525.1 Myxococcales bacterium
AATGAAGGTGAAGGTGGCGTATTATCATTGCTGTCACTGCTCAAACGTAAAAATAAAAAATTTCCTCGTTGGCTTTTTTTAATAGGAATAGTGGGCGCAGGATTATTGCTGGGAGATGGCATGATCACGCCAGCTATTTCAGTCATCAGTGCCATCGAAGGTTTAAAAGTCATTTCTCCCGAATTTTCTCACTTGGTTGTGCCAATTTCATTTGCCATATTGTTTGTCTTATTTTTCTGTCAACGATTTGGCACAGGTAAAATTAGTTTGTTTTTTGGGCCTGTATTATTGTGTTGGTTTATTACGATTGGGACTCTGGGTGCCATTGCGATCTTTCATGAGCCTAGCGTTCTTTATGCGATGAATCCTTGGTATGCCGTGCTGTTTTTCTATCATGGCGGTTGGCATGCTTATCTATTGTTAGGCGCGATTTTCTTAACAATAACAGGTGCGGAAGCCATGTATGCGGATTTAGGCCATTTTGGCAGAAATCCAATTCGCATCGGATGGTTTGCTGTTGCGCTTCCTGCTTTGTTGCTAAATTATTTTGGACAGGGCGCTCATTTATTACGGTCACCAGAAGCTATTACCAATTTATTTTATACACTCTCACCGGATTGGTTTGCTTTTCCATTGTTGATTCTTGCAACGCTTGCTACCATTGTTGCTTCACAAGCTGTTATCACAGCCAGTTTTTCTCTAGCAAGACAAGCCATCTTATTAAATGTCTGTCCGCGCTTGCTGATTACTCATACATCAAAAGAAGAAACAGGACAGGTTTATGTTCCACAAATTAATTTTCTTTTAGCAATCGGTACGCTGTCGTTGGTGTTGATCTTTAGAAGCTCAGGTGGTTTGGCTGCCGCGTTTGGTATGGCTGTTAATCTCGTGATGTTAATTGTCGCAATATTAGTGGCATGCGTTGCGCACCAGAGTTGGAAATGGTCCTCAGCAAAAATCATGCTGGTGTTTTCGCCAGTCATCATAATTGATTTAATATTCCTGGGCTCAAACTCCCATAAAATTTTAGAAGGTGCTTGGATTCCTCTGGTATTTGCCGTTCTCATAAGTGTAGTCATGATTACTTGGCAAAAAGGTGTCGAGTTACTACGCACGACTTTTTATATGAAAAAGATGTCTATCCCGGATGTGATTAAACAAATGGATCAATCGACGTTATATCATTTAGAAGATTTAACCACGATTTTTATTTCAGATCCTTGTGATAATAGCGGGGGAAGTTTTCTCAATTATATTAAACTGAATCGCATCTTGCCTAAACAAGCTTTAATTGTGAGTATAGTTATTGAAAATTACCCGTATGTCTCAGATAAAAAATGTTTTGAATTAACCAAGCTCACCACGGGTGTCTATAACTTGATTTTGCATTATGGTTTTATGCAAGCAATTAATGTGCCCAAAACCTTAGAGTTAGGCGAAAAGATGAAAATTTTTCCTTTCGCGCTCGAAGTCAAAAAATCTATTTTTCTGGTAGAGATTCTCAACATTGTAATGACAAAGAGAGGCTATCCGCGTTTATTTTATTGGCAGAAAAGATTATTTGCGTTTTTGCTGCGTAATTCTGCGCTGGATATTGAGTTTTTCCGATTACCTTATAATCGAACGATTGCCATTGGAAGTTATTGCGAGATTTAAGCGTATTCTTAAGGCAGCCAGCAAGAAATATTTTCCACGATGCCTTTTCGAAATGAATGTTGATAAAGTCGTGAAAAGTTTTCTGTCGTAAAAACATCTAGCGGTGTGCCTTGCAGCGTTTCACCGTTATCAAAAAGCATCAAAACTTTATTACAATACCGCTGTGCCATATTTACATCATGCAGCGACATCATGACGCCAATAGCTTGAGTTTCAGCGAGTGTTTTAAAATAATTTAACACTTTAATTTGGTGGTAAATATCTAAATGATTAGTAGGTTCATCTAACAAATAAACACTGGGCGTTTGTGTTAAGACGGTAGCAAGAGAAAGACGTCTGCGTTCTCCGCCAGATAAGGTGTGGATCTGTTGAGTTAGTTTGTTTTCGAGTTCCATTTGTTTGAGTGCTTGCGCAGCGATTTTTTTGTCATCTGTGTTTTCCCAAGCAAAGTGGGATAAGTGCGGATGGCGGCCAGTGAGGCAATACTCTTGCACAGTTTGTGAAAAAGACTCTTGCGTGTCTTGGAATAAAATACCCAATCGCCGTGACAGTTCTTTTCCTGAAAAAGCAGAGATTTTTTTATCATGCAAAAAAATGTCTCCCTGTTTAACAGAATGTAAACGAGCCAGTGCATGCAAGAGTGTTGTTTTGCCACACCCATTGGGCCCTAAAATTCCCCAGACATCACCCGCGCGAATTTCCAAATTCAAATCGCGACAGAGTATTTTATCAGCGATAGCAAGCGTTATATTTTTTGCTGCCAATAAATTTTTCATGCCGTTTTTTTCTGTAATAAAAAAATAAAAATGGGAATGCCAATTAACACCATCACAATACCAACGGGCAGTTGCTGCGGGAAAAAAAGACGACGTGATAACATATCTGCAATCGTTAACAGGCTGCCACCCATTAATACACAACCCGGCAATAAAAACCGATGATCATAACCAAATAATAAACGAAACATATGTGGCACAATTAATCCGACAAAACCAATGCAGCCTGCCAGTGTGACTGCAGTCGCTGTTAGGAAAGAACTCAGCAAATAGAGTTTCCACTGTAAGCGATGTGTGTTCACCCCTAAGGCTTTTGCCGCTTTTTCACCGCGCACTAACAAATTTAATTCGCGCGCAAAGCTTAAGCTCATCATCAGTCCAATCAGCAACACGCACCCTTCCAAAACAGGGAGATGCGCTTCACTCAAATCTCCTACTAACCAAAACAACATGCCGCGTAAGGTGTGGTCTGGGCTGATTGATAAAATCAAACTGCTTAATGCAGAAAATCCGCTCGCCAAAGCAACGCCAGTTAATAATAGTTGTTGCGGCTGACCAGCAATTTTTTTTGTGCACAAAAAAACTAATAACATAGCCAGCAAACTTCCAGCCCATGCGCCACCGGTGAGCCAATAACCGCTGATGCCTAGCAGCATACACAATAAAGTCATGACAGCGGCCCCTCCTGAAATGCCAAGCACATAAGGATCAGCCAATGGATTGCGCACTAAGACTTGCATCATGGCGCCTGCTAGCGCTAATAGGCCCCCTGTCACAAAAGCCGTTAAGGCATGCGGTAAGCGAATAAAGAGCACAATTTCAGCGGAGAGATCATCTCCTTGGTGCAAGACAGTTTTCAGCAGTTGATAGCTGCTGATGAGATCACTGCCTTGCAGAAGTGAGAAAGCGATGCTTGCCAAAGCAACTAACCCTAGAATTAGAAATAAATTGAGGCGTGAGGTCATGTTTGTGCCAGAGATTAGAATGAAGAGTGATTGTTAGCTAAAAGGGGAGAGGGGTCAAGATGCCCCCGATTATTACCCACAAAGTGCCAGCATGCTCTCAGCTAGCATGACAGGAGACAACTTATGACGCCGCTGACAAAACAAGTGAAATAGAAATTATAGTTTGCTGAATCCAAAGGATTTTGAAACAATGCGGGTAATAAATATCAAACTATAAAACGGCTTCAGGTGAGCACAGTGATAGACAAAGACGGCTTCAGACATGGCGTGGGGATTATTTTAGTGAATGCTAAACGCCAAGTTTTTTTGGCGAAAAGAATAGGCAAGCTCGCCTGGCAATTCCCGCAAGGCGGCATGAAAGAAGATGAAACACCCGAACAATCCATGTTCCGCGAGCTGAAAGAAGAAGTTGGCTTGCAACCAGAAGACGTAAAAGTGCTAGGTGTGACCCGTCGCTGGCTGCGCTACCGCTTACCTAAACGGCTAGTCCGTCATTATTCAACACCGCTCTGCATAGGCCAAAAACAGAAATGGTTTTTGCTGCGCTTAGTCAATGAGCAAGCTAAATTTGATTTAACCTTAACCGATACGCCAGAATTTGATGATTGGTCTTGGGTGTCTTATTGGTATCCCTTAAGCCAAGTGGTAGCGTTTAAACGGCGCGTGTATACCTTGGCGATGAAAGAATTTGCGCGTATTGTTTTGTCTAAGCGGTTTATAGGTCCTCCATCACCAGAGATAAAATCTTGAGGCTCTCATGATTAGCATTTATCTTTTGATTGGCGCTTTGTCCGGCTTATTGGCGGGATTATTAGGCATTGGTGGCGGTATCATCATTGTTCCGGCGTTAGCTGCTGTTTTCGATCACTATCAAATTTTTCCTGACAGTTATGTGATGCATATGGCGATAGGCACTTCATTGGCGTCTTTGATTGTGACCTTGCTTGCCTCGTTGCGTCAGCATATGCGACGTCGTTCTGTGCGATGGGATTTGGTGCGCCGAATGCTGCCAGCTTTAATGGTGGGTGTTGTGATCGGTGCGATAGTCGCGCATGACTTACCCGCGAAATATTTGCGGATTATTTTTAGTATGTTTTTATTTTATATTGCCTATGGTTTGTTATTTAAAAATCCTGAATCACAAAAAGTTGTCATGCCTTCGCGTTTTGTCATCAGAGCTGTTGCATGTATCATCGGTGCGTTATCCAGTGTATTAGGCGCGGGCGGTGGCGCTATGTTGATTCCTTTCTTATTAAAGTGCCAAGTTAATATACGTGAGGCTACCGGTACAGCTGTTGCGTGTGGTGTGGGCGTAGGTCTTGTTGCCACGGTGTGTTTTATGCTCTTAGGGACTAGCGTGCTCCACATGCCAGAGAGCACCGGGTATATTTATTGGCCAGCATTTATCGGTATTTCGATTACCAGTATTATGACTGCACCAGTGGGGACTTCAATTGCTTATCGTTTGCCAACCTCTGTATTACGGCACGTGTTTGGGATATTCTTACTGCTGGTTGCGATCTATCTAATAGTGAAATAATTATGCTCACATACCCTCAAATCAATCCAGTTGCCATTCATCTGGGTCCTTTATCAGTCCATTGGTATGGCTTGATGTATCTGGCTGGGTTTTTTATAGGCTGGTGGTTGCTCGCCAGACGCGCGCGTGATGCGAGATGGGGTTTCACGCAGGAACAAGTTTCCGATATTTTGTTTTATACCGCACTAGGGGTGATCATCGGTGGTCGCTTAGGTTATATGTTTTTTTATGACTGGCCTGATTTGCGCGATAATCCTTGGTTCATTTTTCAAGTGTGGAAAGGCGGCATGTCATTTCACGGTGGATTAATTGGTGTGATTATTGCGTTAGCCTGTTACGCGCGTAGCATTCAGCATTCAGTGGTTCGTATTGCAGATTTTATTGCGCCTGTTGTGCCTGTGGGATTAGGTTTGGGGCGCATAGGCAATTTTATCAATGGCGAATTGTGGGGCAGAGTGACGACAGTGCCTTGGGGAATGGTATTTCCAAATGGTGGTCCACTGCCGCGTCATCCTTCGCAGCTTTATGAGTTCTTTTTCGAAGGCATTATTTTGTTTCTTATTTTATGGATTTATTCGGCAAAGCCTAGACCATTAGGTGCAACATCAGGATTATTTTTAATTGGCTATGGTGCGATCCGTTTTAGTCTGGAATTTTTTCGCGAACCGGATCAGCAAATTGGGTATATCGCATGGGGATGGTTGACGAAAGGTCAGCTATTATCATTTCCCATGATGTTAATCGGTATTTTGATTATGAGTTGGGCTTATTGGAGTAACAAGCGATGCAACAATATTTAGATTTTTTAAAACATATTTTAGATAGCGGTGTGAAAAAATCGGATCGCACCGGTACGGGAACGTTGAGTACTTTTGCTTATCAAATGCGTTTTGATTTACGTAAAGGTTTTCCTTTGCTCACCACGAAAAAATTATCCGTGCGCAGTATTTTTCATGAGTTGTTATGGTTTTTGCAAGGTGATACCAATATCGCTTATTTACACGCCAATAAAGTCACCATCTGGGATGAGTGGGCGACGCCTGAAGGGGATTTGGGACCCGTGTATGGGAAGCAATGGCGTGCTTGGCAAACAGCCGATGGCAAAACAGTCGATCAAATGAGTCAGTTGGTTGAACAAATTAAAAAAAATCCCGATTCACGACGCTTGATAGTGAGCGCATGGAACGTGGGTGATATTCCAAAAATGGCCTTACCACCTTGCCATTTGTTAATACAATTTTATGTCGCCAATAATCGTTTATCTTGTCAGTTGTATCAGCGTTCAGCGGATGCTTTCTTAGGTGTGCCATTTAATATTGCATCATACGCATTGCTGACCCATATGATTGCGCAGCAATGTCAGTTAGAAGTCGGTGAATTTATTTGGACGGGTGGCGATTGTCATATTTACACAAACCATGTAGAGCAAGTTAATTTGCAGCTCAGTCGTGAACCCTATCCTCTGCCACAATTAGAAATCAAACGAAAGCCAGAGTCTTTATATGATTACACCTATGAAGATTTTGAAATTTTGAATTATCTAGCGCATCCGCATATTAAAGGTGAAGTTGCGGTATAGAACGTGAGGTTTTTTTGGGGAGTGAACATGCGTCATTTCATCATTTGTTGTTTGAGTGTTTTTTGCATGAGTCTGACAGTTGCTTATGCAGCGACAGCGCCAAGTTCTATATTGATTTGTCACCCAATTAAGCCTGCCTCACATCAGGATAGTCTTATTCTAGAAGGTGATGCTAAAACCGGAAAACTCTATCTTATCCATAATATGTCACAAAAAAGTATTTGGTTAGATCAAGCCAGCAAACATGTATCAGCGAGCGCTGGTTGGTCCTCTTATCTGCGTCCCGGCAATTGGGCGGCATTAGTGTTGAACCGTAAAGATTTTCCTTTAACCTGTTCTGTCATTCAACCCGGCCAAGTGGCTACGTTGAATTGTGCAACAGCTTTGTCAGTGTGCGAGCCTCAGCATGTTTCTTTGCAATCGATACATAAAGGCAGTTATTGGGTAGTCGAAGATAAGTCATGGGATGTTGTTGTTAAGGCCTTGGAAAAGAAAGGTATTTCGCAAAAATCGCTAGTCAAGTAATAGGCCCTTTCCCCATCATTGCTTCGCTCTCGCTCGCAATGACGGGGTTGCTCTCTTAAGCTTCCTTTAAGAATAATATGTAATAATGCATAGCTCTAATAGTAAAGCGCGAAAATTATTGTATGTTATCAAACACTCCCAGCTTTTTAGATCAGAGCACAGAAGATCTCTTGGATACGAATACTTCCGAAGAATTCGTTGAAGGCTTCCCATCGTTTGACGATGACGAAACGCCGCAAGGAGATGATGGTAGTATACCTGAAAGTTTCCAAACCCCTGGGCAAGAACCCCGCAAAAGTATTTCAAGTCGTTATTCATTCATGAATAAAAAAGAAAAAGCCGAATTGTTGTTTGAGTTTGCTTTTTGCTTATTTATGCAGTATTTCAGTGGTAGCTATAGTTTGGCCGACGTAGAATTCTTAGAAAATGAAAATGCAGCGTTGTATGTGAGTATCTGTTTCTATGCATTGCTCAGCACGGGATTTACTATGCGTTCTCTTTTTAAATTAGGGCCCTACCTTTTTAATGTATTGCATTTAGAAAGTAAGATTAAAAAGATAGACACTGTATTCAGCACGCTAACAAAAGAACAAGTGAACTTGAGTGATCAATACGATACAGCGGAAGCGAGTCTTTATGCGTATCTTGAAGCAAGAGATCTCTATATTGTAGAGGAAGATCAACCTAAGCTGGATCGCCTTCAGAAAAAAGAAAAGAAAAAACTAGGGATTTTTCTCTCAAAACCAAAGCTTACTTTTTTAGATTATTGCGACATGTTATGGAATGGTGTGATTGGCGTTTGTATCGGTAGAAATCTTAATGTAATTGCAAATATTACTGAGGGTGGTCAATCTTATATTTTGCCTGCTATCTCGGGTGTTTTTTTTGCGGCTATCAATACCGCTCTCTTTAGCGGTATTAAAAGGAACAAACTCTTTGTACCATCCAATTTAATGGTTCAGTATGCCTTGGAACAAATCAATTCCACAAGAAAAGTAGTTAAAAAAATGCATGTTTTTCAGAGTAAGCTTAAGGAAAAACAGGCGAGTATGTCTAATCAAATTGTTACCCTTGTCGGTAAAGAACATAAAGAATCAGAGGTTAAAGAAGTAGAAACTAAAGAATCAGTCCGTCAATCCAAAGCAAGAAAATCTAGTGTCGCTGCGCTGTCAATTGACGATGGTTCTATCCATGCTTATTTTTCAGAGGAAGAAAGAAATACGCCCATCAATACCGTTTCAAATATTGCTTATGCTTTAAAAAGTTTAATTCCTTTAATCATAGGTTTTTCCAGTTTATTGATTGCCAGTCAGGCACAGAATAATGACAAAAAAAGTAATAACGTTGTGCTCATTCCTTTGGTGGTTTCAAGTATTCTCTCTGTCCTTTTAATGGCATTGCGCATCAGACGTTATCACAGCAGCAAAGTCAGCGAATTTAAAGCGTATAGCCATTTTTATCAATCAAACGAATCTAGTCTGAATCAATTAGCAAATGAGCTTGTTAGTTCAGCTGAAAATATCAAAGCGCTGGATCTCACATTCAGCTTAGTTAATCAAGCAGAGGAAGGTAAAAGTACTTTAAAACCTTGCATGCCTTATGAAAAACTCTATCAATTAGTTCATACATCTTATTTGGATAGGATGCATCATTATTCAATTTTTCATAGCTTACCTTATCAGAATCGACCCTTCTCGATTGATAGATTTGAAGATTATTTAGATGAAATCAAAGAAGGCAGCAGTGAAGCAAACTTCATAAAATTTTGTACTGAAAATCCAAAAGACAAAATGGCCTTGAATAATTTTTTTGTTAAGCAAGCGAATGATAAGGCCATTAATTTAAAGCTCATTTCGGGTGCAACTGCCGTAGATTATGAAGAAGAAAAGTTATGGGTGCATCAGAATGGCTTGTCAAATTAATTATTTTGCCGCATGAAAAAGCATGCCCACAAAATAGGTAATCGCGCCAGCGCAAATGCCGATAAGTAGAGTCCGCAATCCACTCCACCAAGCATTCCGCTGTGTGAATAAGCTGATGGAAGCGCCCACACTAAAAAGCGCTAGCGCAGTCAATCCTATGGAAACAAATAAATTATATTGACTCACGCTGAAAATAAAAGGCAACAGCGGCACCAAAGCCCCAATCGAAAATGAGAAAAACGAAGAAAGCGCAGCACCCCAAGGTGAAGCTAAATCTTCAGGATTAATCCCTAATTCTTCTCGTGCTAATGTATCTAAGGCTTTGTCAGGATCTTTTATTAAGATGTTAGCAATTTTTTCTGCTTCTTCTTTCGGGATACCGCGGGATTGATAAATCAAAGCCAATTCAGCGGCTTCTTCTTCAGGATAAGTGTCTAACTCATGTCTTTCTAATTCTAATTGATATTCCAACATTTCACGCTGTGACCTGACCGATATATATTCACCCGACCCCATAGAAAATGCACCCGCTAACAATCCTGCGACACCAGACAGTAAAATAAAACTCGGACTCGCATGTGCGCCTGCTACGCCTAATATTAGACTCGCATTCGACAGTAATCCATCATTCACGCCGAATACAGCAGCGCGTATATTGTTACCGCTTTTGATACTGCGATGTTTATGTTCCAGCTCATCGACAGAGGTTGGAAATTCATGACCAATATTTTCTTCACGATAAATAGACATTCCGCGTACTTTGGTTGCAGCGAGAATGAGACGCAAATAACGCGGCCCAAGTTGTTTAACCAGCCAAGAAATTATATTAGTACGTAAATCAGGCTTGTAATCTGTTGGCACAGTGAGATGCGCTTTTTTGATCTGCTCTGCCCAGATGTCAGCTTGTTTATCTGCCATCACAGAGAGCTCTAAAAAAAGTTTTTTATGAGACGCTTTAGGATCTGCTTTGGCAACGATTTTATAAAGATAGGCCGCGCGTTTTTCTTCTTTCCAGTTTTCTATGAGATCCATGGTGCGACTTCCGTGTTAACAGCCTTCATCATGATAGCTTTGTTGTAGCATGCCTTGCTCTGAGCGTTGTTTCCACGCCAGGCTTTGGTCGGTGGTTGCCCCATTAAACATCATTTGATGCTGCATCTCTTTGCAGCGTGCATCATGGTTTTCGCCTTGCGGCACCATGTTGGCGCAGGCGCTCAATAATAAGCTGAGACAGGTGAAACTGATCAACTTGCTGATTCCGGTCATGTAACTCTCTCCTTGCATTGACTAAATTAACTCTACCTGAGGAGGGTTTAACAGTCTATAATAATTGCCAATAAAGCCTTAACAGGCTTATAGATGATAGTTAATGAAACAATTAATATGATGGTGGTGAATGGGAAAGCGTAAGGGTAATAAAGATCTCTATGCAGAGAGGGAAGCTCAGAAATATGAGAATCCTATCCCTAGCCGTGAATTCATCCTCGATTTTCTGACGGAAGCCGGTCAGCCCGCGACTCTTAAGCAATTGATTGCAGCACTGAAACTCGAATCCGATACGGAGCAAGAAGCCTTGCGTCGTCGTCTCACTGCGATGGTGAGAGATGGGCAATTACATAGAAATCGTCGGGGTACCTATGGCCCTGTCGATAAGATGGAATTGATTGCAGGCCATGTCATTGGCCATAAAGATGGTTTTGGCTTTGTGGTGCCAGATGATGGCGGTGATGATTTATTCTTAAATGCACGACAAATGCGTACGATTTTCCACGGCGACCGTGTATTAGCACGTGTATCAGGCCTAGATCATAGAGGGCGTAGTGAAGCCATTGTTGTCGAAGTTTTAGAGCATGGTACACAGCAATTAGTCGGACGCTTGGTCGTAGAATCTGGCGCTGCCTTTGTTGAGCCTTCTAACCAGCGTGTGACCCAAGATATTTTAATTCCAACCGATGCACTGAATGGGGCCACAGATGGCCAAATGGTTGTGGTTGCGATCACTGTCCAACCCAGCCAGCACATGCGTCCGACAGGCAAAGTCATTGAAGTGTTAGGTGACCATATGGCGCCCGGCATGGAAATCGATGTTGCTATTCGCAATCATGATTTGCCTTATGTGTGGCCGGATGATGTGTTAGATGAATCCGCGCGTTTTCCTGTTGAAGTGCCAGCGGCAGCAATAGAAGGTCGCTTGGATTTGCGCAAATTACCTTTTGTGACGATTGATGGTGAAGACGCGAAAGATTTTGATGATGCGGTTTATTGTGAAAAACGTGGTGCTAACTGGGTTTTATATGTGGCGATTGCTGATGTCAGTCACTATGTTAAACCGGGCAGTGCGTTGGATGTCGAAGCGTATAATCGTGGTAATTCTGTTTATTTCCCTGAACGCGTTATTCCTATGTTACCTGAAGCTTTATCCAATGGATTATGCTCACTCAAACCCGAGGTAGATCGTTTAACACAAGTTTGTGAAATGACGATTGATAACGAAGGGAAAATCACACACTATCAATTTCATGAAGCGGTCATTCATTCTCATGCGCGCTTAACTTACAATCAAGTTTACGCCATGATACCCGAGAATAATGCTGAGTTACGCGCGCAGTATAAAAAACTGGTGCCCGATCTTGAAAATTTATTTGCGCTTTATCATATTCTGCATGAGGCGCGTAACAAGCGTGGCTCTATCGATTTTGAAATGCCAGAAACCAAAATTATTTTTGGTGAAGGGCGTAAAATTGAGCGTATTATTCCTTTGCAACGTAATGACGCGCATCGTGTCATTGAAGAATGTATGTTGTGCGCTAACATTTGCGCGGCGCGCTTCTTGCTTAAAAACAATTGTCCCAGCTTGTACCGAATTCATGAAGGGCCGAATGATACAAAGCTTGAAGATTTACGCCGTTTTCTCGGTGAAATGGGGCTGAGATTGCCAGGCAGAGCAACCCCTACACCTAGTGATTATGCGTCATTATTGTTATCTATCATCGATCGTCCTGATTCGCATATGGTGCAGATGATGTTGCTGCGCTCTTTAAGCCAAGCTGTTTATAGCCCAGAAAATAAAGGCCATTTTGGTTTATCGTATGATGCTTATACGCATTTCACATCACCCATCCGTCGTTATCCAGATTTATTAGTGCATCGCGCTATTCGCAGTGTGTTAAGCGGAAAATTTCCAACCGGCTCAGAAGGATTGGCGCTATTGGAAAAGCAAGGCGAACACTGCTCTATGACAGAACGACGTGCGGATGATGCAACACGTGAAGTCATTGATTGGCTGAAATGTGAATACATGTTGGATAAAGTCGGCGAAGAATTTATGGGTGTGATTTCAACCGTCACTGGATTTGGTTTCTTTGTCGAGTTGAAAGATGTTTATGTGGAAGGCTTAGTCCACATCAGTAATTTACCCAATGATTATTATCAATTTGATCCTACTAAACAAGCCATGTTAGGTGAGCGCACCGGCAGACGATTTGGTTTAGGGGATGTCTTGAAGGTGAAAGTGGTGCGCGTTGATTTGGATCAAAGACAAATTGATTTTCTTTTAGCGGATGAAGAAGCCCCAACAGAGCAAACACGCCGTCCGAAAAAGAAAAAAGCGGACAAGAAAAAACGCTTATGAGTAGCAATAAATTTATTATCTTTGGCTTGCATGCAGTTGAGGCGGTCTTAGCAAAACAGCCAGAACGCATCATTCATCTTTATCTGCAGAAAGAGCGAGAAGATCAAAAAATTCAAGCATTATTAGCTGTAGCAGCAACCCGGCGTATTCCCGTTAAACTCGTGTCACGACAAGAGTTAGATAAAATGACTAACCAAGGTGTCCATCAAGGTGTCGCTGTGGATTGTCAAAGACCTAAGACTTATTCGGAACATGATTTAGAAAATATTTTAGAAAATCTTCAAGCTAAACCGTTGTTATTGGTGTTAGATGGCATACAAGATCCCCATAATTTAGGCGCATGTTTGCGTAGCGCCGATGCAGCGGGTGTGCATGCTGTGATTGTACCTAAAGATAAATCCGTTGGGTTGACATCCGCAGTGAGTAAAGTAGCTTGTGGCGCGGCGGAAACGATTCCTTTTATTCAAGTCACCAATTTAGCGCGCACATTGCGTTATTTAAAAGATCAAGGTATTTGGATTTATGGTGCAGCAGGTGAAGCAGAAGCGAGTTTATATCAAACAGATTTGCGTGGCCCAGCTGCGATAGCGCTAGGCG
>CAJCIZ010000241.1 GCA_903970525.1 Myxococcales bacterium
AACAAGAAAAGAACTTAACATAGGCTTCATTAATTTTTCAAGATTTATAGATAATATATTAAATAACAACTTAAGCGTTATACCGGTTTCACCAGTTATTTTTAAGAAATTCTGTTTTATGGAGATGAACATTGCAAATTCGGATGGCATATGGGATTGCCATTAAATGATGTGCTGATGATTTTAAAAATTGAAAAAACAAATATTGTCCTATACAATACTTTAATCAAAATTGTTTTATTTGTCTTATGATTGAAATCGATCATCGCCATCTTAATCCTGAAACTTTAAAAAACCTCTTAACTGAAATTGTTTTGCGAGAAGGAACTGAATACGGTGAAATGCAATTTAGCACTGAAGAAAAGAAAATCCAACTTATAAACGCACTCCAAGCAGGCAAAGCAGTTATTGTCTTTGACGTTGTCAATAATTATTGTGATGTTATTCCAAAACGTTAATATTATTTATGTGAATACATTTAATTTAATAACAAGTGACGATTATATGCCTCTCTTGCGGTTTATAACGATGTTCCCATAAGAAAACACCTTGCCAAGTGCCTAAATTAAGCCGATTTTTAACAATCGGAATATTTAAACTTGAGCAAGTCAAAACAGATCGAACATGCGATGGCATGTCGTCCTCCCCTTCTGCATTGTGCTGATACAGTTTAATATCATCAGGAACTAACTTTTGCATAAAACATTCCAGATCCTCGCAAACTAAGGGATCAGCATTTTCAGAAACAATCAAAGAAGCAGAAGTGTGTTTAATGAATATATTACACAGCCCTATTGAAATTTTTGTCGTAGCAATATAGCGATCAATTCTTTCAGTGATGCTATAAAAATTGCGGCCTTTGGTTGAGATTATTAATTCAGTTTGTTGCATATATCATATTATTTGTTTAAAGCCATGATTAGGCCGCTTATGTATCATTATTCTGTTTTTTGCCATTGGATATTGCTCACTTTCCTCCAGCAACATCAATAAAACTGCCTGTTACATACGAAGCTTCATCAGAAAGCAGCCACATAATTGGATTTGCAACTTCATCAGGTTGGCCCCCGCGCCGCATTGGCAACGAATCTTTAAGCCTATCAACTCGATTGGGTTCTCCACCGCTAGCATGAATGTCAGTATAAATAAAACCTGGTCTAACGCAATTAACTCGAATATTTTCATTTGCCACTTCTTGAGAAATGCCTATTGTAAATGTGTCAATAGCACCTTTAGATGCGGCATAGTCTACATACACTCCGGCTGATCCAAGTCGCGAAGCAATAGAAGACACATTGACTATTGCACCGCCTGCTCCATTATATTTAGATGACATACGTTTGATAGCTTCGCGCGCACATAGAAAATAACCTGTAATATTAGTTCCAAAAATTCTGTTTAACCGCGCCATGTCCATTTGATCAACCCGAGTTATTTGCTCAAGAATACCTGCATTATTGACTAAAGCTGTTAATGTACCAAGTTCATTATCGATTGTTTTAAATAACCTCTCAACTTCTGCTTCTTGACTCACATCAGCGGCAACTGCTATAGCAGAACCTCCTTGATGACGAATTTTTTCGACAACACACTTTGCGGAGTCGGCATCATCCAAATGATTGACGCATACTGAATAACCTTGTGATGCGGCTTTGATCGCAGTAGCTGCACCTATTCCTTTGCTACTGCCAGTGATTAAAATGACTTTTTTCATTATTAAAACTGCCTTTGTTGGTTTTATCATTAATTATTTGCGAAGATAATCAATTCAATATATTTATTTATACTAAAAGCTGAACTGACTGCATTATAAAATATGATTATTCTTCGCTAGTTTGTTTTACTGTATACAAATACGCGACAACTTCTTTATGCTCTCGCTCATTGTATTGATGCCCATAATATCTTGAAATCTTTAAAGCAACATTATGGAAAATTTCACACATTTTGAATAATGCGTTCCACATATTGATATAATTTGCATCGGTATAAGTTTTGGTAAATTCACTCCATATTTCTGGCTCGATATATTTTTCGAGGTACTTACCGAATTTTCCTATGTTTTTTTCAAAATTTGTATTCATTGCAGCATGCCATGTTAAAAGTTTAATTAGCTCTTCTTTGACTATTTGTTCAGCCACATGTTTGGCATAAGTAAGTTCTTTTCGCCAAAGCCCTTTTGCTACATAGGTCGACACCCATAGAAATTCATTACAACAATCAGAAAATTCTTTTTTCGTTGGTGGCTTAGGCAAGTAATCTTTATTACTTGGCGGATCAAATTTCTTAATTTGGTCGTCTTTATCAAGCAATAAAATACTTTGGCTGTCTCTTGCCATCGTTGGCAATTTATTTATATACAGTAAAGTCAGATCAATTCTGTTCCAGTCTTTAAATTGCATTAGATAAGTAAATTTATCTTTACATTTAGGCCAATTGCCATCCATTTCATGGGGTGTCTGCATGATAAGCATCTCACCAAATTGATTTATCCATTTTGGGTCTTCAACAAACACTGCTACATCCGTCACAAGATAAACAATATCGTAATCCTGAAAGATGTCTTGCTTGATGCTTGGATCTGTTCTTGACCCATTCATGATTACTGCCCTAGTCCGCTCGTCATTATTTGCAATGCCAATAATGAGATCGAGCATGCTTTTTTCATCTCGTCTATCTATCATATAAATTTTCTTTTAATTTTATTTTTTTAATAGGACTATGAGTAAAACGTCAACATAAAAATTATTGGCAACTTCAAATAATACTAATCAGAACCCCGCGTATCAGAAAGGTTTTCTTTATTGACTACACCATACAAAATTGCAAAATGTGCTAATTCAACATCACTAGACACATCTAATTTATCAAATAAACGATAACGATATGTATTGACTGTTTTAGGATTTAAACTTAATTTTTTAGAAATGTCTTGTACGCTTTGTCCTTCGGCTATCATTATCAACACTTGCAATTCACGCTCTGACAATTTCTCAAGTAATGAATCTTTTGTTTTTAATGCCATGTGCTTCGCAATTTCAGGACTTAAGAAACGTTCGCCTGCATAAACTTTACGGATTGCTCGGAGCATTATT
>CAJCIZ010000242.1 GCA_903970525.1 Myxococcales bacterium
GCGATGAGATGACGAAAGTGGTCTGGCTTTCCTGTGTAACCTCGTTCGCATACCATCGAGTACAAACGACTTGCTGTTAATTTCGGAAACTTTTTTAATGTATCTAAAATAAAAGGCAGGAATGGATCAAGCAATGATTTATTTCGTGTTAAATTACTTTTTGGAACTCCTGATTGTGCTAACACGCGTCTTACCACACTGTGATGAACATACAGTTGTCTTGCGATGGTACCGACTCGCCATTTTTCTACGTGATAATAACGTAAGATGTTGGCTTCTATTTCTGCTGAAACGGTCATGAAAATAGTTCTCCTTATTTTTAATTAAGGCCCAAGCGGCCAATTCGATAAACGTCGTGAATTAAGTCGCGACTGATGACGCAAAAAACCACTACGTAGAAATACAAAATCTCGTCTCCCACAAAAATGACAAATCATTCGCGTTGTCGAGGGCGATATTGAGCATGCAGCGTGTTTGTTTATCGTAGGGGGTAGTGAATCATTTTGCGGTGAAGTGGGAGAAGTATGATGCGTCACTTTTTCTTTTTGGCGTTGTCGATACGCTCTCTGGCGAGCTGCATGCTTGAGGCGACCACGATGACTGTTTTGATAACGCTGTCCTGCAGCTTTTAACGATGCTTTCCGTGCTGCTCGGGCGCAAAGCTTGCTGCAATAAACTTGGTTGCAGTCACACTGTCTACAAATAGTGACTAGCTTACGGCAACGGACACAATTGAATAAACGGCCAGAACTTTCCATATTCACCATCGACAATTAATGTCGATGGAAACTGGACTTTGGGGCTTTGAATCTGGATAATCCGCACCTGGGTCGTAAAGTAGCTACAGTCTGACTTGCAGGTCTTTTGAGCTGTACTACGGGGTTTCAGCGACCCACCTTTCTACTTAATCATTCTGAATTTGTCACCAGCATTGTTAGTAAATTATTTGATCTGATTTTTTTCTGCGGATGAGGCGTGAAAAACGCGGCTGGAGAAGCGGGATATTTATATTTGCTTTAGAGATTCGCCATTTTTAGGCGGATTTGCGAAGCCGTTCACACTTGCTGTATGCGCTATAATATCTGCAATTTCAAGTTATTACATATGAATATGTGACACTAATATCTCATACGAATACTTGGCATTGATATCTTCTCAACAAAAGCATGCCAACATCAATCACGCATCACATTTTATTTGATTTAGAGTGTCTCTCTACCTTAACTTCACTTTCGATTCGTTTGTTAACTTTATCCAATGAAAATCCTAGGAATGCATTTTCAAGGTCTTCAAATAGAGTGGGTAATATTTTTGCTTGATCAGGTCTAATGCACTGGGCGCGAATCGTATCAACATATCTAGCAATGTTTGGACTGCCAAACTTCTTAATTGCTAAGCACATAGAGCGTACAACAGCAGGGTTTTTTTGGTAGTTAGGTACGTCTCGCATTAGTCCCGCTAATTCCTGTAAGAGAACGTCGGCCTTCTTCTTTTTTTCAGTGCCTTCAAAAGGCTTCAAATAATCTAATATAACTTTGATGGGTACTTCAGAGTGGTAAATTAATTCTTCATCATATATGTCTGATACAGCAATAAAGTGCGGATCGGTCGCTAGATCTATAACTTCATCAGTCTGAGAAGAGTCATTTTCCTCAAGTCTTTGAGGGGTTGAGAGCGCAGTGCTAGCTAATGGGTTAGTGGCCTCAGGTGTTGATTGCTCACCGGAAGAAGTGGTCTTTTGTCTCGTTGAAAAAAATGACCGCATAAGATAGTTACCTTTTATCTGTGCTCAAAATTAAAATATATGGTAGACGATTGCCATCATTAGGCATCCCAAAATAAACGCGGAATAAATCATAAGGTACATAATGATGATGGGTTATTGCAATATTAAATTCATCTTCACCTTGTATGTTAGGTGTGAAAACCGAGCTTATTTGGGTGGAGGAATGCTAGTGGCATTAGTATTGCTCGTGTTGTTTAGTGCTGCAATTTTATCTTCCAGTGGTTGATAAAGTCCAAACGGGTTCCCCATTTTCAACGCTATATAAGTTAATGCCGAAAAGTTCTTCTTGCTATTAAGCATATAGCTTACACCTTCGAGTGTTATCCAGCTTTGATGTAAGCCCACATCTGGCATTGTTGCTAGTTCGGCAACTAATTTTGCTCCCTCATCTCTTAGCTCGTTATTATTTAATACTAATTTGTCTAATTTGAAAGGGGTCTTTAATATTATTTCGAGAGTGCTTGCGTCAATATCGTTGTCATTTAGGTAAAGAATTTTTAGAGTTGTGTTATTGTTTGTGGAGAAGGCATGAGAGAAATTAAGGGCATCGATGTAGCTAAAATCAATACTCATGAAGTTTGCTGTGGTTACTATTGTGGATTTTGCTAACATTTCGAATATTTGCTTTTTTTCTTCAATAGTCATTTTTTGTTTTTCTAGACCCAGTTCCTTCAGTTCTGGATCATTAGCCTTTAACCTTTCAATGATAGATTGAATCTCTTTATTAATTTGTGAAGAGCTCGTAGGTTCGGTCGTTTTGTCGGTACTGCTTTGTGGGGTCAGACTTTTGAGCATAGAAGTAATTGCTGAAGACGAAACCTGTTCCTTCTCTTCTTTGCTGCTTTCTTTGTGTTCTTCGTTGAGAGGATTTGTTTTCCCTGGACTTCTTTGCATGTGTGTTCTCCAATACCTACATTTTGAGTTTAGAAAAGTCTTCTACTATTTTTTCGGTTATATTTGTTTTATTTGTAGTATCTTCTTCCTTTTTCTCATCTGATTCGATCTTGTTTTCAATTAAATTTCCTTTGGTATATTCAACTCTATGTTTTTTTGCTTTGAATTCACCCTGGCTCACTCGTTGTATTATGTTAGTTTCATCTTTATGGTATTTTACGGCCTCTTCATGTGTTAGGCCAGCAAAAAAGTTAGTGTCAAATATTCTCACTCATCATGAGTTAACTGAAACCAACCTTTTTTATATTGTATTTTATAGAGTAGAGGATGATGATGGTAGTGCTTCTTGTTCATCATCTGATGAATTTTTTTCTACTGGGTAAGGACTACCAACTTCGTCTTTTTTGCTGTCAATGTAGCTTCGTAATTGAGGGTTATTTTTTATAGCTGAGTAATGAGGCACCATCAGGAGATAGTTTTCAGTAAGTACTTTCAAAACAATATCAATATTACCGATAAGTACGAAATTATTTTCACTCACAGAAAAAAAATAGTGTTGGGGTTCGTAGCTTTGTGGATAAATGTTATTCCTTCAATCCAAAATTGATATTTAGCAAAAACTTGTTCCTTTACATTGCAAAGAGTGATGCAGAATTGATTATCAATTACTGAAAACCTGATTTTATCAAACCAGTTGGTGTGTATTTTTTCAATTTCAAAAGTTTGCGCTTCTGCAATTTGCGAAAAATGAGGCAAATCATTTGATTTAGATTTGTTGGTATTATCATTGTCTCTAGGCTCTTGCTTCGGTTTGAATGTTGCAAATGAGTTGCTAATTGAGGAAGAGTGGGTTCTTTCCTTGTTAACATCAGCGTAATGTTCTCTACTTCTTTGTAGTATGGATTGTATTCCTTCGTGTTTAGTTATAGCTAAAAATAGACTTTCGCTGAACAAGTTAGTTGATTCGTTATTTTCTTTGAAGCTTAACATTACGTCAGAAATATTTCCCACTATTCTGATTATGTCTTTTACTTCGAAATCAACTTCTGCTTCAATGGATGATCCTGCCATGCTTAGTGATCTGATTAGCCCGTGAGCTGCTCCTCTGATATTAAAGTGATGCTTTATATCAGAGAGAATAATTTCAATTGCATAAATAGTAACTGTATCATTATTTTCTTTCGATTCCTCCATTGAGAATTTTATCTTATCAATTGTAGGATCAGTTGTTGGATCAGCTTTAATTAGTTCTAGCATAATGTGAAGTCAATTTCAGTCGTTTAATATTATATGTGGAATTCTCCGGGGTTAGCCATAAAAATTGGGTTTATTTAGGTGTGGGCAGGCTTGTAGTATTTTTACTGCTAACGTTGCTTAAGGCAGAAATTTTATCTTCTAATGGTTGGTAATGAGCGAAAGGATTTCCCATTTTCAATGATATATAAATTAATGCTGAAAAGTTTTTCTTGCTATCAAGCATGTAGTCTACGCCCTGGAGTGTTATCCAGTTTTGATGTAAAGCGATATTTGGCATGGTAGCTAGAGCTGCAACTAATTTTGCTCCCTCATCTCCTACTTCATTATTTATTAATACCAACTTATCTAATTTGAGTGGAGTTTTTAATATTACTTCTAGAGTATTCACGTCAATGTCATTGTCATTTAGCAAGAGTTTTTTTAGTGTTGTATTATTATTCGTAGAAAATGCTTGAGAAAAATTATTGGCATCAATGTAGCTAAAACCTGTATAATTAAAGTTTGCAATTGTCACGGTTGTGGATTGTGCTAGTGCTTCGAATATTTGTTTTTTTTCTTCAGTTGTCATCTTTTGCTTTGCTAAGTCTAGTTCCTTTAATTCCGGATCATTAGCATGAAGTTTGACAATGATAGATTTAATATTATCGGAAATATCCAAGGATCTTGTAGGTACCGTTATTTCAGCTGAGCTGATTTGAGGCGATAGCTCTTTGAGCATGGAGGTAGTGGTTGGTGATTTGCTTTCTCTTGAGTTATTAAACATGTGAATGCTCCAGCATCCGTGTAGGATTAGTCATATAAACTAAGAGTTATTTAGGAGGATAAAACTTGTAGTATTGGTGCTGCTAGCATTATCAAAAGAAGCGATTTTGTCTTCCAAAGGTTTATAGACCCCAAAATTATTCCCCATTTTTAATCCCATGTAGGTTACTTCTGCAAATTTCTTGCCACTATTAAGTATGTAGTCAACGCCTACTGTAGAAATGCGGTTTTGATGTAAAGCTATCATTGGCATTGTTGCAAATTCGGCAACTAACTTGGCACCTTGATCTTTGACATTATTATAACTTACTATTAGTTTATCTAATTTCAGCGGTGTTTTTAATATTACTTCAAGGATCGATGCTATAATTCTATTATTATTCAGTATTAATTCCTTAAGTGTTGTATTTGTATTGGCTTTAAATGCTTCACAAAAATGGATAGCATCAGCATAACTGAAATTAGTGTTATCAAGATCCGCTTTTATCACAGTATGATTTGCTGCAAGCGCATTGAATAAGCATTTTTTTTCATATGCTGTCATCTTCATTTTTTTTAAGTTTAATTCGGTGAATTTTTCATCATTGCTGTTTAATTTATCTATAATAGACTGAACAGCTGGGGAAATGCTTGGGGTCGTAGAGGTGCCAGAAAGAATTCTGTCAGGATTTTGGTCTCGTAGAGTTCTTAACGTTGAGATGGTTGAAGACGCTTCCTGATCTTTATTTTCCACAAAAGGTTCCTTGTGCTCTTCATCTGGTTTTTTTCTCGGGTTTCCTAACATAAAATTCTCTCCGCCGCTTTATATCTTAAGTTTTGATATTTCTTCTGTAATTGTTTCTGTTTGATCTGTCCCTTTGTCACGTTCTTTTGTCTCTTTGTGAATATCAGTTACTTCTTTTGATTCTTGGTTCATTTGCTTTAAATTCCCATTTACATATTCTACTCGATGCTTTTTTCCTTTGAATTCACCGCTCATCACTCTTTGATAAACTTCTTTGTCCATAGACTCATACTTTTCGGCAAGTTCGTGAATTAGCCCGGCTAGTTTGCTATGACCTGGGCCCGCTGGTATTGTCTCATATTTATAGCCATGTATTTCAATGTCATTCCACTTATTTTTCATGAGGGAGGAAATTTCTTGCACAATTTCGGAGCTATAACATGAGAATAATTTCAATACTTTGTGGTTAGGATTTAAGCCAGCTTTTTCTAAGTGATCTACTAGCTGAGCAGGGGAAAGCCTAACATCTTAAGCGCTCCATCTTCCGCACTCTTTAATCAATAACCCCCATTCAGTATGCGTAACTCCGTCAACAATGAAGGAGTTACCCATGACGGCTATTATTGAAAGCAAAGAATTATTTTGGCAGCAGCATTTAGAAAATTTTAAAGCAAGTGGTATGTCACGCAAGAAATACTGCCTCGACAACAAGCTTAACTATGACAGATTTAGTTATTGGATTAAAAGACTTTCACTCGCTGCGACACCGCCAAGCTCCACGGCCACGACCCATATCACTACTATGTCAAGTTGTTAAAGAGCATTGCACACTGCAAGACCGTTGAAGATTACGAAAAATTGTTACCGTGGAATATATCGAAAGATTATCTCGGTATGGCTTGATCAGACAAGAATGGGGTTGATGGATCGCTTACTGTATATCAGTACAAATATTATTTTAATACTTTACGGATTTAATCAGCAATGTATTTAGTCACAATAACGCAAACTTGACCCCATTTCATTTGACTTTATATTAATTATTAATTTATATCATTTACAGATATTGGCTTAATCTTGCTATCATCGTCTTTGTTAATGGTTTTAGTTAAATTTTCTAGGAATAGTTTTTTACCTTTATCAGAAAGTCGTAAGATTCTCTCTTGAATTTGTTGAATTTCTTCAATTTCTGAGCTGGAGATACTGCTATTAGTAGAGCTGGTGGATGAGTTTGTAGTTGAGCTTTTTGGGCTAGGAGGTGCTGATCCTGCGCTCTTAAAGAAAGCCATCTGGCTGCTGGTGGTATTCTTGTCTTGTACTGGTTGATTTTCTGAGGCAGATTTTTTAATTTCTAGTTTTTCCCTTGTTATATAAGCATTCAATTCTTTATTTTCTTGAAGATGTAAATATAATTCTTCACTAATAACTAAATCTTCTTTTAAAGTCTTAAAAATCACATCGACATCACCAGTAAAAATTATGTTTCTATCCTTTATTTCATAATTAATGGTGCTCGAATTTGTTTTGTTGTGTAAAAAAATGCTATTTTCAATTCTGCTAGTTAACATTTTAATGTCAGCGCTATCAGAAAGAAAAAAATTAATATTGAATTCATCATCAATTACGGAATAATTGATTTGGCTAAATTTAGGGTCGTATATTCTGTTAAGCGTTTTAACAAACATGTCATCTCCTGTTAAGCATAAAATTTTTCAATTATTATTTCTGCTTCTATTTAAACTCATGCTGGTAGATTTTGCATGAGTTGTTTCGCAAATACTAGTGTCGCTTCTAATTTAAAAGGTGTTTTTAATATTACTTCTAGGGTGTTTGCGTCGATTCTATTATTGTTAAGCATTTGTGTTTTTAATATTGCATTATTGTTGGTAGAAAATGCTTGGGAGAAATTAAGTGCGTCGGTATAGTTAAAGCCGATGTTGTTGAAATTTGCTAGTGTAACGATTGTTGAATTTGCTAATGCTCGGAATATTTGATTTTTTTCTTCTGTAGTCATCTTTTGCTTTTCTAAATCTAGTTCCTTCAATTCTTAATCATTAGCATTTATTTTTCCAAGAATAGATTGAATATTTTTGCTGATTTGTAAAGAGCTCGTAGGTTCGGTTGTTTTGCCAATGCTGCTTTGTAAGGGTATATTCTCCAATACCTCAATCTTGAGCTTAATGTTCTTCTTAAAATTTGTTATCTATTTTGAGAGGTGATGCGGACAAGTAGATCCATTTTGGGGTAGGTGAACTTGTAGTGTTTGTATTATTCATGCTCTCTATGGCTGCAATTTTATCTTCCAATGGTTGATAAAGTCCAAACGGATTTCCCATTTTCAACGTCATATAAGTTAGTGCCGAAAAGTTTTTCTTGCTATTAAGCATATGGTTTACGCCTTCGAGTGTTATCCAGTTTTCATGTAAGCATACATCTGGCATTGTTGCTAATTCGGCCACTAATTTTGCTCCCTCGTCCCTTAATTCATTACTTCTTAATACTAACTTATCTAATTTGAGAGGGGTTTTTAATATTACTTCGAGAGTATGCGCATCAATATCATTGTCATTTAGCAAGAGAATTTTTAGAGTGGAGTTATTGTTTGCAGAGAATGCTTGAGAGAAATTAAGAGCATCGATGTAGCCAAAGTCAGTATTATTGAAGTTTGCTGTAGTCACGGTTGTGGATTTTGCTAATGCTTCGAATATCTGCTTTTTTTCTTCAGTTGTCATACTTTGTTTTGCTAAATCTAGTCTCTTCAACTCTTGATCATTGGCATTTAGTTTTTCAATGATGGAATGAATCTCTATACTAATTTGTACAGAGTTCGTAAATCTGGTTGTTTTGCCTGTACTACTTTGTGGGGGTAAACTTTTGAGCATAGAAGTAATTGCTGAAGAGGTAGTCTGTTCCTTCTCATCTTTGCTGCTTTCTTTGTGTTCCTCTTTGTGAGGTTCTTTTTTTCCTGGACTTCTTTGCATGTGTGTTCTCCAATATCTACATTTTGAGTTTAGAAAAATCTTCTACTATTGCTTCAGTTATATTTATTTTATTAGTATCCGCGTCTTTTTCATCCGATTCAATTTTATTTTCTTTTAAATTTCCTTTGATGTATTCAACTCTATGTTTTTTTGCTTTGAATTCTCCCTGAGTCACTCGTTGCATTATATTAGTTTCACCTTCATCGTACTTTACAGCCTCTTCATGTGTCAGACCTGCTAGTTTACAGTGAGACGGGCCTGCTGGTATTGTCTCATGTTTATAGCTATGCACTTCTATGTTGGGCCATTTATCTTTCATTAATGTAGATATCTCTTGTACAACTTCAGAGCTATAGCAAGAAAACAATTTTAGCTTTAAATGGCCTGGTTTTAATCCGGCTTTTTCAAGATGATCAACTAATTGAGCTGGGGATAGCCTTACTTCAACTTATTTTCGATTGATGAGAGTTGATCCGCCAATTTCCCCTGTTGGTTTGTGCGTTTGTTTATCTACGAATCCATGGCAATAAATATATAGAACGTCACTTTCATTTACTTGAGCTAGTGGTGTTTTTAGATGATTTAAATTCATTAAAAGAGTGAATCAGTGAGCTCTATGCAGAACTGCCTAACTTGACATCACAAAAAGATGTTTTGTTGGAATTTATATTTTGCTTAAATAATTTCAAAGATGATCTGATTGATAAATTATATAAGAAGGAGCTGAAGGCAAGCAAGTTAGAGGTTAAAAAAGTCGACGAGAAAGAGTATCAAGGAGCAGCTTCGCCTACTAAAAGTTTATTGACGTCTAGTTTGCAAAAAAGTAATTTGCTTTCGTTTACGCCGAATAGCCTCCCATCATCCGGGTCGAGTAAGAACCCAAGCACGCTATCCTTGGATCAACTTGCCTCAAAAGAGTTTGAAGAGGAAGATCAATTAGATCAAGCAAGTACTCCGGCTAAGTCTAAGCCCAAGTAGATGCCTGTCGTTGGCGCCTCAATAAATAGCTACCCAGCTTATTGACATATCGGAAAATCTCGATATAATAAACAGTATGAATATGATTATAGTGCTAAAAGCCCTCTCCAATGAAAAACGCCTTAAAATTCTGCAATGGCTCAAAGAGCCAAAAAAGAATTTTGCGTCTTCTCATTGTGATGTGGCAAAAGATGGTGTGTGTGTAGGGTTGATTGAGGAAAAAATAGGGTTATCGCAATCTACTGTTTCTCAATATCTTATGTTGCTTCAACAGGCGGGATTAATCACAACAGAACGCAGAGGCCAATGGACTTACTGTAAGCGTAACGAAAAAGCGATTAAAGAGTTGGTGAAAAATCTAGAAAATATTTAAAAATTTTAATTCAATATATCGAGAATTTGCGATATATCAATAAACGAGGTGGTTATGAGTCATGAAAATGTGTTATTTACCGAGTACAAGCTGAATGATCTATTCACATTGAAAAATAGAATTCTCATGGCGCCCATGACGCGCGCTAAAGCAGACAATCATTCAGTTCCAACGCAGGCAATGGCAGACTATTATTCGAGACGTGCTGATGCAGGTCTGATTATCACAGAAGGAACTGTCATTAGAGCGGATGCATCAGGTTATAACAATGTTCCTGGCATATTCACGCCTGCTCAAATCAATCAATGGAAAATAGTTACAGATGCAGTGCATAAAAAAAATGGGCGCATCTTTTTACAGATCTGGCACGTAGGACGTGTTTCACATCCGAATTTTCTACAAGGCAAGTTACCAGTCTCACCTTCAGCTACTGTCATGGCAGGTCGTATACCGCGGAGTGAGGGTTTAACTTATGGCGAATCTCGTGCACTGATTCTTCCTGAAATCAAAGAGCTGATAAAGAGTTATGCCATCGCTGCTGAAAACGCAATTAAAGCGGGATTTGATGGTGTTGAAATTCATGGTGCGAATGGTTATTTGATAGACCAGTTTTTACATTATCATACGAATCAACGTATGGATGAGTACGGTGGCACACCTGAAAATATGGCACGATTTGCACTTGAAGTTGTCAAAGCGTGCGGCGAAGCAATTGGTTATGAGCGAGTCGGATTGAGATTATCACCTGGTGCCTACCTCAATGAAATTGTTGGTGAAAAACGCGATGCGCTTGTCTTCAAATATTTATTTGATAACTTAAATCATTTTCCTATTGCATACGTGCATACTGGGAATTTTAATGACGCTCAACAATTTAAAGAATTAAATGATATGACAATGACCGCTTTCATTCGTTCTCATTTTCATGGCACAGTTGTGGCATCAGGTGGCTATAGTTTAGAAACCGCGAGTCAAGGTATAAACCAAGGGAATTTTGATCTAGTAGCCATGGGCAGACCTTTTATTTCAAATCCAGATTTGATTAATAAATTAAATAAAAATGCTAGTCTGACGCAGTATGATGCCAGTATGCTTAATACACTTTATTAAGCTTCAAAAAAGGATGCCATGTTACCAACTATATTGGTTATATAACCAAATATTTTGGTAGTTGGGTTTCCTATCGTATTTTACGTGAACTACAATTTACTAGTGATCCTCTCCTGATCCGCTGTGATTTGTGCGGGATATTGCTTTTCCTCTCCAGGCTTGGCTCCGTGATACCAAAAAATACGTTCGTTAAACACGTAAAAAAATTCTATTCCTTCTTGTTTGCATTCTACCTCAGTTCTATGGCTCTGAGCGCAGAGTTGCATCAGCTCTTTCAGGTATTCATCTGCAAGGGATTTATCCTGCAAATAACGCACTTCTTGCATCCAGCTTGAGAGAAATCGTACGAGACGATCTTTTGTGAAAATAACAGGTTGATCTCCGTTGATGCCTTCAGGATTTTCTGGTGTGAAAAAGTTGTTGAATGCGTTGGCGTATGGGAGAGAGGAATCAAAAAAGGGATGAATGGTAAATTCTTTAAAGATCATCTTCCATTTTGGGGATGACATTAATGCCTGACGTGTAGCAAAAAATGCGTTTTTTTCTAAAGGGACAAAAAACATGGTTAAGCCGCCAGGTTTGGTGGCTTGGGATATTTTATTTGCTAATGCAGATAGATCGCTGATCCAATGCAAGCCAAATAAACTGATCACAACATCAAATTCATTAGTGTAATCAATTTTACTGATATCTCTGACTTCGAAACTGACCGTATCTGTCGTGTATCGCTTGGCGATTTCTATTTGCGCTGGTGAGATATCTAGGCCGACTAACTTTTTCACTATTATTCCATGTAGTCTTAATTGCTCTAATAGTGCGAGTGTTGAGCCGCCGTCGCCACAGCAAAGATCTAAAATTGAAATCGGATTTGTTTTTGCCTGAGGATATTTTCGTAAAATATACTGAACTAAATCGACGATGATTTGCTCATTAAAGCCTTTCTGCATAATGGCGTTAGCAGCATAATCTTTCTTAAATAAATTTTCATCTGTGGTTTGTTTGCGGTGATTTGGCAGCATGATTTTATTCTGCGATATCTTTCATTTGAAGTTTCATCAGATAATGCGGCACAGGATGCCAAGTAGCGATAAACTCATCGATGATACGGAAGCCGACTTTTTGATAAACATGAACGGCTTTTTTATTGCTTTGCTCTGGGTCGATAAAAATTTCTGACACGTCAGAAAATTGATTGAGCAAGAATTCCTTAATAATGGAATCAGCTAAACCTCTACCTAAATAAGTGGGATCACAAAGAAAAACATCTAATGTAATCGCCAAGCCTTCAGCATCGCAGTGTTTTGCATAAACGTCATCAGCATTTTTAAAAACATTAGAGGTTAATAAATACACGAATGGTTTGTTACCATCATAACCTATCCAATGCTGTGTGAGTTCTGCTGTTCGCTCTAATCCTTTACCTTCAGATCGATAGCGAAAAAACTTTTCCAGTCCGGTCAGTAAATTTTTCAATCCCTGCCCATGCACCCATTCGCGAATATAGTCTTGCTCTAACCAATGATGAATCAGTTCTCGCTGCGATTCTTCTGCAGGTTTGAAGGTGAGATATAATGATGGTTCATTCATCTGTCGTCATCCGCTTAAACAATATTAACGCCGTCATACCAGCATCAAACAATAAGAAATACAGAGGATAAACGATATTCTTATCTTGCATTATCACGCTTAGCAATGAGCAAGCACTCGCGATAGCGAACAATGACCAGAAAGCTAAATCTTCTGCGGAAGGATAATTCCAGACTCTCTTATAAGTAGGTAATCCGCTGATAAAATGTGTGAAGAGGCCAGCAGAAAGCGCGATGATTTTGAAGGGCACAAACAAATACAATAGCAACGCTGTGCATGCGCCGACGATAGTAATAAGATCAGAGCGTTTAAACTCAATATACCCATAGCGCAAAGACAAAATGAAAATACAAGTAGAGCCACAGCTGTTAGCGATGGCGAGATAAATTCCATTACCCGCGCCGATTTTGATATAACTCAATAAATTAGTGATAGATAAAAGTAACCAAAAGAAACGGCTAATAATACTAGGATGTGCAGATCGTCGGATGACGGCTGAGACGCCGCATACATAAGAAGCGATAGCAAATAAAAAACTAGCTAATCCTAAAGTGAAAATGTATGAGTTCATAGCATGTTTACCGGAAGCTTCTTAAGCTTCTTGAGCAAGCTTACCATTGGTCAACTGCAATGAATCCAAAGCTGTCTTGCCCCACAACGTCGCACCTGATTCGCCGCGGCCATTAAACACTTTGACGACAATCCCTTGTATGAGATGTTCTTTTAATTCTGCGGTATTCTGAATGAGTTGTTGTAAGAACCAGTTGGATAATTCTTCTAGCGTGATATTGCAAACGGGTAAGACGACAGTATCTTTTTTTAAGAGAGAAATAGTCTCTTTCGCGAAATGTACTAACCATTTGTCACCTGCATCTTCTAAGCGTAAATGCTCGGATAAACTAGGTAGCATGAAGCGGAAATCCAACGCTTGGCAGAGTTGTGAAATTTTATGTTTATAAGAGCGCACATCAAATGACATGCCATTGGATTGGATCAGTGTATGGAAAGCCGCGCTCACTTGATAGTCGTGACCATGCATGGTTTCGCGGTGCATAGCAGAAAAAATCATAAAGTGCCCGGCAGAGAACTTGAGCTCTTCTTTATGGAGTTCAACAATGGCTAAACGCGACATGCACACTTCCTCGAATCAAAAGTCTTAAATGGGCGGCTATTATACATAAGGTGGATGGTAATTGCTAAAGATAGGTGGGGTCTCAGCGCTACAACCTTACAGTTATTGTTCAAAAAAAGAACTTCTGCAAGTGAGATTTCATCCTTTCGGCATTTTTTTCCGCCAGCAAACAACAAGCACAATCAATAAGGCGGCGAAAATAACAGCCGCAATCGCGCAAGCAATTCGTATCTTCTTCGCCAGCGCTAATCGCTGAACGCCATGTTGCAGCTGTAATTTCCCTGCGCTAAGTTGTTCTTCACCCGCTTTGATTTTACTTCGTCCTTGCGCAACCATTTGGTCGCCTTCTGAAATTTGATTGCCAATGACCTGATTGCCAGCCAGTGCAACTACACCAGCAACGGGTGCTGCAACCACTGACATATAAGACAGTGTTTTGATTTTGCTATATCCGCTTTTGGCGGATGACAGCTGTTGATTGCCAGATGATAATTTAGTTTTGCCGCGAGCAACCATTTGTTCACCGTCTTCAAGCTGTTTTTGCCCAGCAGCTATTTTTAAGCTGCCGGTATTAATCTGTACGGTGAGAAATAGATAGCAAGCGATAAACCCAAGTGTCAGAATGAGTGTTAATACGAGTGTTAGTACTTTACCCATGATGTGTTTTCTCCTTAATTTTTAGCTTGTTTCAGACATCCTCTTCAGAAATTTGGGATCTTCTTGACAATTATTTCCTTCAATTTTGGCGTTGATGATGTAGCCTTGTTTATTCGCTTCAAATATAGTTTCACATTTTAATTGTGAGAGACCATAATCCGTTGATGTTTGAACGGTTGTTATAACAGGCCTACCTATGCGCGGCACTGAGATAGTATAAGGTGATCCAGTAGGTGGTGTGGTGGGTCTAAAGCTGCTAGTGGTATAGACATAGAGCGTGTGACCTTCAGGCGTATAGGTTTGTAATTCAGGGGTTCCCCAGTTACGCAACAAGGCTTCAGAACGCTTTCCCTGCCAGTGTTGAATCATTTGATCTTGATAATTAGTCTCGGCACATGAGACGAGTAAAACAATCGAAATCAATAAGAGTAGAGTGCGCATCTCAATACTTCCTTGTATGAATGACTATTATAAATCCTTGCGTCTGTCATGCAAGCCAAATCCAAGCAAAGGCGCATCGAAGTTTTTTGTTAATCCGACTGCTTTAATGATTTCACCCATTTGCGAAGGGAGTGTCAGTGTTTTAATCACTTGGTTTTGTTGATAGTCCTCTGCGGGCGATAATTTTGTGTCTGCAGCTAAATCCAATAAGCCACATGCTAATAAAAAAGAGGCTTGTGTCGTGAAACCAGCAACTCTCAATCCTGCATCAACAGCACTTTCCGCCACGGCAGTAAAATCAACATGCGCCGTGATATCTTGCAAGCCTAGCAACTGAAAAGGATCATCATGTTTGTGATGTTGATAAAAACACATGAGCGTGCCTTGAAGACGATCAGGATGATAATATTCCTGACGACCGTAGCCATAATCTAAGAAAAGTAAAACACCTCGTTGCAGTGCATCAGCAAATGCTTTTATCCAAGCAGATAGCATAAGATTAATTTCAGACTCATACCCATTTTCAAATAAGCAACTTTCTTGCAAAGCGGCAACACGTTTTGTTAATTCATGTGTAGTGGGCGCTATCACTTTCCAACTCAATTGATCATCTACAATGCCGACACAACGTTCATATACTGCATTATCATCCCATCTAAATAAATGCACAGGCATAGCATCTAATACTTCATTCGCAATAATCACACCGCGCACACCTTGAATCGGTAAAGTATCTAGCCATTCAACACGTGACTGAAATTGCGGAAAATTTTCAGATAAATACTGTTGTTGTCGCGCACGCAATTCTGCGCTGATTTCTAAAATATAATATTTATTCGGCAAAGAATTTTGGCATTCGAGCTCAGATAATAAATCACCAGCCAACTTTCCTGTCCCTGCACCTAACTCAAGAATATCGCCACCATTTAACGCAGTTAAAACTTGCGCGCATTGTCGCGCAAGACACTTTGCAAATAAGGGA
>CAJCIZ010000243.1 GCA_903970525.1 Myxococcales bacterium
TCCTTTAAACTTTCAAGCTACTCAAAATAAACCCTACAATATTGTCATGATCGTCATTGATACCTGGCGTTTTGATGCAATGAATGAAAAATTAACACCTCATTTATATCAGTTCGCAACACAAGCCTGGCAGTTTAAAAACCATTTTAGCGGTGGTAATTCAACTGAGGCAGGGTTAACATCGCTACTCTATGCGTTACCACATCTCTATTGGGAATCATTAAAAAAAGCAAAACGAGGTGCCTTATTAATCGATGCGTTACATGAACAAAATTATCAAACCAAGATATTTTTTAGTTCTTTTATGGTGCCCAGATTTGATCAAACCGCCTTCGCTGCGATAAAAAACATTAGAACCGTCTCAGCACCTGGCAATACAATTCCTGACAGAGACCATACCATTACGCAAGAATGGGCCCAATTTATTCAAAAACGTGATAAAGAAAAGCCATTTTTTACCTTCTCTCTGTATGATTCTGCACATGGTTATTGCGCTCAGCAAAACTTTAAAAAAGTTTATAAGAAAGCGCCTGATCAATGCGCGCGATTATTCTTAACAAAAGAAAATATACATAAGATTCATGATCGCTACCGCAATGCGGTTTATTTTATTGACGAAGAAATTGGGTTTATTTTAGAAAAACTGAAGCAAGAAAACTTGCTGGATAATACTATCGTTATTCTGACCGGCGATCATGGAGAAGAATTTTTTGACACACCACTAGAAAATGCAGGACATGCTAGCAACTATTCCATTTACCAAATCAAGGTGCCGATGATCGTACATTGGCCAAAACAAGACCCTGCGGTCTTTAAGCATACCACCACTCACTATGATGTCGTGCCTACCTTAATGAAAACAGTGCTTCATTATCAAAATCCTTTCAAAGACTATAGCCTACATGGAAAAATATTATGGGATCCTCATACGAAAGAAGACTATTTTATCGCTGGCAGCTATGTGAATACGGCCATTATTGAAATAGAAAAAGCACGTCACACGATGCTTTTTGCCTCTGGCAATATTGAAATAAACGATATGAACGGCCAAAGAATACCCGACGCTACATTAAATACGGCGCTACTTAGTCGCGCACTTCATGACCTAAGATGGTTTTATCAGCGATCTCGCTAACGCTAGTCCTAGAAACGACTTTAGATTATAATTGCAACCTATTTATGTCATTACTAATCGTATGAGGAGCACACCTATGTCACTCACTCCAGATGAGGTCAAAAAAATCGCTCATCTTGCCAGGCTATCTATCACCAAAGAAGATTCAGAAAAATATGCAAGTCAACTTTCAAACATTTTAGCATTTACGGCTCAAATGGACCAACTTGATACAACCGGCATTGAACCATTATCACACGCTGTCGAGAATGTCTCGCAGCGCTTCAGAGATGATCATGTCACCGAACCTAATTTACGCGATAAATATCAAGCCATTGCGCCAAAAAGCGAAGCTGGTTTCTATCTTGTACCAGCTGTCATTGAATAAGGAGACAGCAGCAATGCATAATTTAAGTATTAATGACCTAGCTCGAGGGTTACGTGAAAAACACTTTTCAAGTGCCGAACTCACAGAACATTTCCTAAAACGTATTAAGCAGTTTAATCCTAAACTCAATGCTTTTATTACCATTACTGAGACAGCCGCGATAAAAGCAGCAAAAGAAGCCGATCACAAGCTCGCCACCAAGGAAGCAGGTCCGCTCACCGGTATTCCGATTGCCCATAAAGACATTTTTTGCACAGACGGTATCAAAACCAGCTGCGGCTCTAAGATATTAGATAACTTCATCGCACCCTATGATGCAACCGTTGTGCAACAACTAAAACAGGCAGGCGCAGTGCTAGTCGGCAAAACCAACATGGATGAATTTGCCATGGGTTCCTCCAATGAAACCAGTTATTACGGCCCCGTGCATAACCCATGGGACCACGACTACGTGCCTGGTGGCTCATCAGGCGGCTCTGCAGCAGCTGTCGCAGCACGACTCGCACCACTGGCAACAGGCACTGATACAGGTGGTTCTATCCGTCAACCAGCTGCATTGACCGGCATTACTGGCCTCAAACCAACTTACGGGCGTGTATCTCGATATGGCATGATTGCATTTGCCTCAAGCCTTGATCAAGGGGGCCCCTTTGCCTCTTCTGCAGAAGATTGCGCACATCTTTTAAATGCGATGTCAGGTTTTGATGATAAAGATTCAACGTCAGTGAATATCGCAGTCCCCGATTACACAGCCTCACTTAATCAATCACTAAAGGGTAAGCGCATTGGCCTACCTAAAGAATATTTTGGTGACGGTTTGAATGCAGAAGTCGCAGCACGCATCCAAGATGCCATCCGTGCCTATGAAAAACTTGGCGCAACCATCAAAGAAATTAGCTTACCGAATACAGGATTATCCGTACCAGTGTACTACGTGATCGCACCTGCTGAATGTTCATCAAACCTTGCTCGCTATGATGGGGTACGTTATGGGTATCGTTGTGACAAACCAAAAGATTTAGAAGATCTCTATAAACGCAGTCGGAGTGAAGGATTTGGAAATGAGGTGAAGCGACGCATTATGATAGGGACATACGTGCTATCTGCAGGCTATTACGATGCATTTTATATTAAGGCACAAAAAATTAGACGCCTCATTTGTAATGATTTTATTAATGCCTTTAAAGAAGTCGATATTATTTTATCGCCAAGCACACCAGCACCTGCCTTTAAAATAGGTGAAAAAACCAGCGACCCTATCAGCATGTATCTTTCTGATATCTATACGATTGCAATTAATTTAGCAGGATTACCTGGCATTTCTGTGCCGGCAGGCTTTGTCAATGGATTACCCGTTGGTATGCAGCTGATTGGTAATTTATTTGCAGAGGCAACGTTACTCAACTTTGCGCACGCCTACCAAACGGTGACAGATTGGCATAGAACAATTCCACAGGAGTTTGCATCATGATTGATACATCAAATAATTGGGAAGTCGTCATCGGACTTGAAGTCCACACACAACTATTAACCAAAAGCAAACTGTTTTCTGGCGCACCTACTCAGTATGGCGCTGAGCCAAATACACAAGCTTGTGCAATAGATATTGGACTACCTGGCGTCTTACCTGTGCTTAATCAAGATGCGGTCAAAATGGCCATCAAGTTTGCACTCAGCATCAAGGCAGCCATTGCAAAACGCTCTGTCTTTGCTAGAAAAAATTACTTTTATCCTGATTTACCGAAAGGTTATCAAATCAGTCAATATGAATTGCCGATTGTTGGCAAAGGACATATTGATGTGACCTTAGATGATGGGACAATCAAACGAGTGAATATTACACGTGCACACCTTGAAGAAGATGCAGGAAAATCATTACATGAAGGTTTCCACGGGGAAAGCGGTATCGATTTAAATCGCGCAGGGACGCCCTTACTCGAAATTGTATCTGAGCCCGATATGCGTTCTGCAAAAGAAGCGATTGCCTACTTAAAAACAGTGCACACACTCGTACGCTACTTAGGCATTTGTGATGGCAATATGCAAGAAGGCTCTTTTCGTTGCGATACAAATGTGTCGGTACGTAAAGTCGGCGACACAAAATACGGCACTCGCACAGAATTAAAGAACATCAATTCATTTCGTTTTATAGAACGCGCCATCAATTATGAAGTAGAGAGACAAATTGCACTCATTGAAAATGGTGGTAAAGTCATTCAAGAAACAAGGCTTTATGATCCTAATAAAAATGAAACGCGTTCCATGCGTAGCAAGGAAGAA
>CAJCIZ010000244.1 GCA_903970525.1 Myxococcales bacterium
TTTAAATAAATACTGTCGCGTATAGTATTAACCAAAAATTTAATGTACTATATTATCCTGAAATAATTCATATTACAGGATGCTAAATTCAATGACAAGGCCGTTATCAATAAAATTGACAGCAATTCCCGCCATTAATGAGGACACCAAATTTTGGTCAATGTATAATAAGAAAATTAAAAGGTAAAAAACTTAATCAAAGATATTCTTTCCCGATAAGACAGGTGATTCTAAATTAGCAAAATAATCACTCATATTTGGTTGTTACCTAACCTACACCTCTCATTGTTTTGATTATTTAAGAGGTATTGGGGATTAATATTACCTCCTCATGTCCATGCGCAATAGCATTAAACAAATCATCCCAGCTTGTGATAATGTATCCCATAAATAAGCTTTTCATCTTGCTCCATAAACCGATTCGAGTGACAAATCGTGCTCTTGCTTTTTTAAATAAATCACAGCAAAGTTCCTGAACTTGATCGACGAAAAATGCCAGCATCATCAGCATGCCAAAATTACTGCAAAGATGACGATAGCCATGCCCAAAATTGTGTGCAAAATGGTAACCTTGATTTTTGAGTGTGTTAAACGTGTTATTTTCAATTTTCCAATTAGCCCGACCTCCTTTCATAATTTGGTACACATTATCAGTTGTCATTTCAATATCCGTTACCCAACTAAAATGCTGGGTATTGCCACGCTTATCAGTTTCCCAATATTCTAAAAAATTAACTTTAAAATCAGCATGACTATCATTTAGCCCAACACTATTAAGATATCGATAATGATGCTCTGTTCCATCTTCTGTTGTGTGTCGATGTTCTTGGCAAATAGCATTATTTACATGCTGAAATAGAGCTTTATGATCACCCGGTTTAGCGCCAATAATAAAGCGCATGTTTGCATTTTTTAATTCTTGTAAGTTGGGATAATTTGATCCAAGAGCATCCTGAACAACAATGAGTTTTAAATGGGGATGTTCTCTTCTAATATCACCTATTAATCGTTTGGACGCATTGCGTTCACAATCATTTTTATTGAGTCCATCACTTTTTAAAACAGGTTCGGGGGCAAATGGCAAGACAACCTTTATGTCTGGATGAACGATGGCAGCACACATCATATTGTGATAATAAGTGATGTTTATTGGGTATTGAGTCTCATGATAAGTGGAAATAATTTCCTTTATCTCTTCAACTCGGAAAGTATCTAAATGCCTGCGTGCTCTTCCTATTAAAATGTCATTAAGACCTGAAAATAATCCTATTTGAAGAGGTATCATTTCGTTATTATCATTAATATAAAAAATTTGCCAAGGAGTATATAAATTTCCACAAAGTAGATAAGTGCCACTGGTATAACGATTTAGATCTTTTGGGATCTCCTCAAGAAAAACTACTTTCGGTTTATTATGTTTTTTTACACAACAATTTTCACAATGTATGGTGGGAGATGAAAAAAAGCCCGTCATATCCATAGGTAATAAATAATGACCATCTAAATAGGTATAATCTTCTAATGCTTTTCCTCTTTGTACACTAGAAAATACTGTTTTGAATACCTTTCTTATATCTCGAGAATCGATTTCATCTAAACGTTCGCGCAAATACGTATCACTGGGTACCTGGTCTATTTGATACAGCGTTCTTAAATTACGCTTTATCATTCCTCCGTGATTTGACTGTTCTTCAAATTGCAACAAAGAAGGAAATTTCATACTAAATATGGCCAATCCTGACATTAGGCAGTCAACTAAAGCAATCGGTTTTACTGATCTTTTGGCAATGAGACGGGAAGAATGAATATGTTTGAATTTTCCACGAATAAGAGTTAATAATCCTTTAGATGATAAATACTTCCTTGATCGCAACACTTTAATATCCCTTCAAAATCGTAAAGGATAACAGGAATTGATATAAATTTTTATCAAAATATTGATTTAACTTGATAAATGTTATTCATCACCCTAAAGCACCCACCGATCATCACCTAATGGGACCACTTGTCAGGTAGCAAAATAGCGTATCAAACGGCCTATATTTTTCATTAAAAAACCCCCTGTTACAAGTCTAATTTTTAGTCTTTGTTTTTTCTGGTAATTTATCATCACGACCACCCCTGAAACTAGCTCCATCTAGGATAATACGATGAGCATTATGTCTCAGGCGATCTAAGGTTGCAGCAGCTAATAAACGATTGGGAAAAGCCTCTCCCCATTCGTTAAAATCAAGATTACTGGTCACTATGGTGGAGGCATTTTCATATCGTTGTGATATCAAGTCATGGAAGTCCTCATCCTGCGGCGAGCGTATTGGTCTGAGTCCGAAATCGTCGATGACAAGTAACGATATTTTTGCAAATTCAGAAAATTTTTTTTCATAACGACCTGCTGCTCTTGCTGCCTGAAGCTCCGCAAATAATTTAGTTTGAGATAACCACAGCGCATCAATTCCCTGTCGAATAGCACAGTGAGAAAGCGCTTGTGCAATATGACTTTTCCCGGTGCCGGTTGGTCCAACTATTAGAACGGGAGATTTTTCGTTAACAAAACGACATGAAGCGAGCTCTTGAATTTGAGCTCGGTTAATTTTTGAATTGAAATCAAAGTCAAAAGTTTCAAGTGTTTTGTCGCCACGAATATTGGCGCGTTTAATACGCGCCTTAAATTTATTATTTTCTCGACCTAAAATTTCATCTTGCAAAAGTAGCGCCAAAAATTCAGGGTAAGCGAGTTTTTTATCAATGGATTCTCGATTTCGTTGTGGCAAATTATCATTGATGTGTGATAACTTTAACTGCTTTATCAGGTTATTTATTTCTGGCATTGGATGTGTCATAAGGTAGATCTCCTGTGTAAGTAAATTATTGAAGTAAAGTTGATGTTTTTCGACAGAAGCGTCCACCGCCAGTGTACGCTTCTGTCAATGCATCGAATGCATCTTGATCAGGTAAAGGGGCATATTCTAGCCCTTGCTGTAAGATGGATTTGATGGTTTGGTAATGACTACTTTGAAAAGCAAGGGCCCGTCGACAAGCTGCATCTAAGCGCGCATTGCCATATTTTTTTTGTAACCCAATAATCCCTTGGGTAGCACGCAAATAATCCACAACAGAGTTCGATAACAATGTCTGAATAATGCAGTCACAGTGCGCTCCAACTTTTTTTGCCTGCTCTAAACACCACTGTGCGTCATGCATGCAATAGGCTAGTGCATTTGGAGGCAGGTGTTCATTCAGCGTACTTTTAGCTCCGGGTCTAAACAAACGTGGATGTATAGCCACTAATTCATTATCTTGATAGATGCGAATGGTTGTTTCGGAAGCACGAAGCCACAACGATTGCCTGACCAATTTATAAGGAGCGGAATAATAGCATTTTAGAAATTGTGCATGGCAATTCCCATGTAATTTTACTTTTTCCCATACAGCTAATTCTGGTGGATTATCAGGTAATGGTTTTAATAAAGGATGTTCGGTTTGGAATAACGTTAAGGGTTTTTCATGAGTACTACCATGAATACGATTACCAGCGATTTCTAGGATCCACGGTTTAAGCTGCTGATTGGAGTCGCTCAACCCACGGAAAACACGCAAAGGAACAAAACAATTCTTAACATATTTTACGCCAGACTCTACTCGGCCTTTTTTTTGCGGATCATAAGGTGGGCAGGCTGAAATAATGAAGCCATATCCTACGGCGAAATCTCCATAAGAACGCTGTACAACCGGATCGTGATAACATGCTTTAGTGATAGCGCATTTGGCGTTATCAATTGTGATTTTCTTAGGGACTCCATTAAACCACTCAAATGCACGCCGGTGACAGCCTAACCATGTTTCAACGTCTTGTCTCAATACAATTTCAGCGTACATATGTCGACTCCATGCTAATACCATTACAAAAATCCAAGTTTTAGTAATAACGCCTGTGATATCACAAACTAATTGGGGTCCTGCACCAAAATCAACTTGAGCACATTCGCCAGGTTGAAATTCCAGCATCATTGTCACCGTTGTCGATTTGCTTTTGATGTCTTTTACGAAGCGCTGTATAGCGTTATAGCTACCCATAAAACCATGCTGTCGCTGAAGGGCTGCATGAATGGTGCTTGCCTGAATACCTTGCTTCACCCATGTTTCTATTAACTCGCGATAGAGTGAGGCTAATGGGAGTTGAGTAAGCGATCCCTTTGGCTTAAAAAATTTCAACAATTCGTCATCTGTTGGCAAATCTATTTTAAGATTTAACCAGCCGTTCTCAAGTGCAATTTTACGAACTTTCCGAACTTTTTTCCGATCTGCTAATTTTGCATGCGCTATACCGCGAATACTTTCGCCCTGACGCAATCTAAAAATAATTTGACGATACTGATACATCTCAAACCTCCGGTTCGACATCGTAATTTCCTCCTTAAGTGAATATCACAAGGATAAAAATTACTCTATTTTATAAAAGTTTGATACGCTAAGGTGGTCCCATTACAGTGATGACCGGGTGGGTGCTTTAGGGTGATGATCCCCTGGTCCCTTTAGGCTGCTAACAGGGTGGTCCCTTTACGGTGATGCCGTAAAGGTCCCATTAGGGTGATGACTAACACCGAGCTCCTTTGCTATACTTTCTAAGGCAATTATAGCGCCAAACACCTTTACAGGACCTACTTTGAGATCATTAATTTTAAATGGAATATCGTTTTCTATACATGCTGGAT
>CAJCIZ010000245.1 GCA_903970525.1 Myxococcales bacterium
CCGATTGGTCATCGTGTAAGGCGCCAAGAAGGCATTCCATTTCTATATGAAAAATTCCAAAAAAACATGAATACGCTGTTTTCGGCAGAAAAAACGCAAACATTATTATCTTTGTTTAAAAATCAACATGAGCTAGATACCATGCCAGTACAGCAATTTATGTCACTTTTCATAATGTAATTTTACAGGTAAATATAAACAATAATCACTATGCGCACGAAGCTTACAGATGCAATTGATGAGTCACTTGGTAAATCATTGCATCTCATCATCATTTACAAGGAAAATAGCTATGTTCTCAGCAAAATCGCTCAAAGTTACCCTGCTTGAAGAAAACCAAAAAGAAAAATATCCATCAAATTCAGAACCCATGAGAAATGTCACCACGGATAATTATTCGCGAGTGTCAACAACGAATATGTTCAATAAATCATCATCACGCACACCTAAAGCACAAGCATCTAAACATAAATCACGACATGTGAATCGTGATGCAATATCTACACAAGAAAGAACGTTCGATACACCTGACGAATCAACCTTAACTGCTTTTGGTATACTTAAAAGTATGCATACTATCTGTCAATCGCCTGCCTGGGAAAAGCTTGCAGTACTCTCAAAATCAGGCAAACCAGATGGGGTGACATGGCTAGAAGCTTGTTTAGATACCTTTTTCAATGAAGCACGGAACCCAATCAACAATCAGCAAGTCATGGATACGCTTGATGCGATCAAAACGTACTGCAATAAACACAAAGACAAATACAGCCCTACCAGAAACCCACTAACACAAAAATTTTATGGTTATGGCGCATCAATTGACTTACAACATATTGATAAAAAACATTACGGAAATTTATCTAGCGAATTAATTCTTTTTAGAAGACAACTAGACAACAGTGTTATTGAACAGAAAACAAGTATAATGAATTGTTGTTTCTAACAGTTGCCCCTTCATTTTCTCTCCCCCAGCAAAAAACGCTGGAGGGAGAGGATTAAATGACAACCGTTCACAAGGTATAGAGAAAACACAAATTACTGTTACCACAAGAGGTCTATTTATAGACAACAAATGCAATATAGTTCAATAGTTAAAATAACAACAAACTCAACCAGATAAATAGTAACAAAACATTATGCTAGAATAATAGCAACATGGATGTATGAAAAGGCAATAAGCATGGATCATAGGGAGTTGATCAAAGGCGATTTTCATGAGACGGCGGAATCCTATTCCAAACGTACTCGCACGCTTTTACTTAACACAGGCACCGCCCTGCAAAAACGCCATGAACTGCATAATTATTTTAACGAAACCTTTTCGCTATATGAAGAGCTATTCTCATCAATTAATTGTAATAATGCATTTTATCTTACTGCTGACCCATTACGACACCCATTGATATTTTATTATGGCCATACTGCGGTCTTTTTCATCAACAAATTAATATTAACAAAACAAATTAGCCAACGCATTCATCCAAGATATGAATCAATGTTTGCGGTAGGCGTAGATGAAATGTCATGGGATGATCTAGCTCACCCACACGATGACTGGCCGCCAGTTGAAGCTATTAAACATTACCGTGACCAAGTGCGCGAAACAGTGTCACAGGTTATCTCATCACTCAATTTAACACTACCGATTACCTGGGACGATCCTGCTTGGGTTATCTTAATGGGCATTGAACATGAGCGCATTCACCTTGAAACATCATCCGTGCTGATTCGTCAGTTACCACTTGAATTTGTTAACGTAACAAAAAATTGGTCGACATGTGAGTTATCTGATATTCCGCCTAAAAATGAACTCATCGCAGTAAAGGGTGGCGTGATAAAGTTAGGAAAAAAACCAGATGCAGATACGTATGGTTGGGATAATGAATATGGGAAGCAATCGATAGAGGTGGCTGATTTTCATGCTAGCAAATACTTAACATCAAATCACGAATTTTTATCCTTTATTAAAGATGATGGGTATCAAACCCGAGACTATTGGACAGAAGAGGGTTGGAAATGGCGTGAATTTACAAAAGTAACCATGCCACGATTCTGGATAATACGTGATAACAATTATTTTTTACGTCTAATGAATAAAGAAATACCCATGCCATGGAACTGGCCCGTTGAAGTAAACCACCTCGAATCAAAAGCATTTTGCAACTGGTTATCCCGCAAATATAATAAAAAAATTCGCCTGTTAACCGAAGCAGAATGGCATGTGTTATCCACCACCATAAAACACGAATACCCGACTTGGCAAACACCTGTTGGCAATATTGACCTCTGTTATTATACATCTCCTTGTCCGATTAATTTATTTAAACAAGGCGATTTTTTTGATGTCATTGGCAATGTATGGCAGTGGACTGACACGCCCATAAACAGTTTCCCAGAGTTCAGAGCTCATCCAGCATACGACGATTTTTCTATTCCAACATTCGATGATCAGCATAATTTAATCAAAGGGGGTTCTTGGATCTCCACTGGAAATGAAGCAACAATAAATTCCCGATACGCATTCAGGCGTCACTTCTATCAACATGCTGGATTTCGCTACGTAGAAAGCAACATACCGCCTTATGTTAACAATCAACATTATCAAACTGATAAATTACTATCTGAATATATTGAATTTCATTTTGGTGGCAGCTATTTTGATGTCTCC
>CAJCIZ010000246.1 GCA_903970525.1 Myxococcales bacterium
ATGGCCCTGCTATCAATCAATCGCTACCAATTAAAGGTGGCGCGTATGCTATCAAAACACATAGTCTATGCCCATTCAAAGGATTTGCTGAATGGCGATTGTTTGTTAAAACATATCCATTACCGAGTGCTGCATTACATGCATCAGAGAAGGGTGTCATCATACACAATATAATGGCATTAATTTGGAATGAACTTCACGATCAAGCTGCTTTGTTGCTCTTAACGAATCGCACACTTAATCGCCTCATCTTAAAAAATATCAACATTGCAATGACTGCATATATTCAAGGTAAAATTAAATCGTACCAGTATTTAAAAATAGAAAAAAAACGGCTGTTTAAATTAATTAAAAACTGGATACTGCTTGAAAAGGAACGGCCAGCATTCAGGGTTGCAAAAATTGAAGAAAAAGTATCTGCAAAAATTGCTAATTATGAATTTTCATTTCGAATTGACCGTATTGATAACCTACAAAATAATGAAAAAATCATTCTTGATTATAAAACTGGTGGATACAATAAAGTACAAGACTGGTTCTCAGAGAGACCATCTGACCCACAGCTTGTTATTTATCTACTTGCGGAAAAAGAAAAAACCCAAGGAATAGCCTTTGCACAGATTAATGCAAATGAAACTGCAATAAAAGGTATCAGCTGCGATGATACCGCAATTAAGGGCATTAAACCGCTAAGCCTTGTTAGAAAAAATACCACATGGAGCGATCAATTAGCGTTATGGAATCATGATATTACAGCACTTTGTAATGAATTTGCATTAGGTGATGCTCGCGTTTATCCAGTCAACAAAGAAGCAACTTGCAATCAATGTAAACAGCAACCATTTTGTCGGATAAAGGAAATTGTCAGTGACTACAAAATTGAATCCTGATGCACTGTTTGATAGCGCAGAAAGAAATGCTGCGCTTGATGTTACCAAATCATTCATTGTGCAAGCGCCGGCTGGCTCAGGTAAAACCGAGTTGCTCATACAACGAATATTAAGTCTTTTATGCCATGTGCAAAAACCTGAAGAGATTTTGGCTATCACATTTACCAAAAAAGCTGCTAATGAAATGAGGCTACGTGTTATTAATGCATTAAAATTAGCCAGCCAAACCAAGCCGCAATCTTCGCATACAGAAAAGACATGGCAGCTTGCAAATAAAGTCATCGAGCGTGACAAAAAATACTCATGGGGGATTCTACAAAATTCTAACCAACTCAATATTCAAACAATTGACTCATTATGTAGCTACTTAACAAAACAATTGCCATTGTTATCACAGTTTGGCGCGCCACCCAACATATTGATTCAACCTAATATTATTTACGAAAAAGCCATTAATGAGGTACTTTCACACCTTAACGAAGATTACCCATGGAAACGTTCATTACAATATCTACTATTGCATTTAGATAATAATATTCCCAAATTAACATCGTTACTAACTACATTGCTTGCCAAACGCGATCAATGGATTCCGTTTTTAAAATATACCAAAAAAAGTAGTGATGCAAAAATTCACCTTGAAAAATATATTGAACTTTTTATCAAAGAAAAATTAAGCAATTTAGGTAATATTTTTCCAAAAGTCGCGTTACAGGAACTAACTACAATCGCATCGCATTGTGCAAGCAATCTAAAATTAAGTCAAAAATCAGCATCATTTGATGTTTTTTATAATGATAATGTGCCACCAAAACCATTACTCAACGATTTAAATAAATGGGTAGCACTTGCAACTTTGATGTTAACAAAAGACGGAAATTTTAGAAAAAGAGCGACAAATGACAATGGCTTCATATCAATCTCATCGATCAAAAACAAAGATGAGAAAGCACTGCATGAAAGAATAAATAAGCATTACATTAGCATTCTAGAATCACTTAATGAAAATGACTTACTAAAAAAATCACTACATGATTTATTATCAATTCCCCCACCACATTACTCAAACGAAGAATGGAACACGTTGTATTCTTTACTTGATATTTTAAAAGTATTACTCGCACAGCTTCGAGTTGTTTTTCAAGCACACGGTAAAATTGATTTCATCGAGAACACACAAGCTGCATTACTCGCATTAGGTGATGAAGAGCACCCTACAAACTTAACGCTGGCGCTCGATTATCAATTCAAACATATTTTAATCGATGAGTTTCAAGACACATCTATCACTCAATTTCAATTGCTTGAAAAATTAATGTCTGGATGGGAATTGCACGATGAAAGAAGTATCTTCATTGTTGGTGACCCGATGCAGTCAATTTATCGATTTAGAGATGCTGAAGTAGGGTTATTCATAAAAACCTGGAAAAATGGTATTAAAAATAAAACATTAGGCAAACTAAATTTGTCAGTCAACTTTCGATCAACCAACACTATTGTTGAATGGAATAATTTGCACTTTTCGCAATTATTTCCTTCTGTAGATCTTGTTTCTGAAGGTGCTGTTTCATTTAGTAGCAGCATGGCGCCATTTCATAAAAATAACTTACCTGATACGTACACTAAAATTGTTGCGTGTGATCACACTGATGCCAATCTACAAGCGGCCAGTATTGCTAATGAAATTCAACAGTTAAAAATGAACTACCCGAACGATACAATCGCTATTTTAGTTAGATCTCGCTCTCACATTAAAGCAATCATTCCTGCATTAAAGAAACATGAACTTAGCTTCCAAGCCTCTGAAATTGATAATCTTTATTCAAAACAACCCATTAAAGATC
>CAJCIZ010000247.1 GCA_903970525.1 Myxococcales bacterium
GTTGCTTTGTTAAACAAACTGTCTACTCCATTTGTCCAGGGGAAAAAATTCATCAAGGGAAAAATCTTACATATTTGGGTGGCTGCGGTTGATCAAAAATACAGAGGACTTGGATTATCAACTGAAATTGACATGACATGCATTCAATCTGCGGCTCAACACGGTTTTGAATTCGCTTATGCTGAATTCACTAATGAAATTAGCGAAAAAGTAACAAAACAATTTAACGTACTCAATGTATGTAACAAAATAACATGCAGTGATTTTAAATTCGAAGGTCAAACACCTTTTAAAGGGCTGCCAGGTGAGGTATCATCTTATGTTGCCACTATCAAACCAGGCATCACCTTAGAAGCTTTATCGAAATGTTATACGGCAAAAGAAAGTAGCGCCACCTCATAGCAAAATGGAAGCGTAACACGCTTATGGATATTATTGTTGCACAAAAGCAAATCTCTGATAAAGATAGAGCCGAGATTAACAAGCAATTGAAGCTTGATTTAGTCGATCATCTTTATCAGGGTTGTTTACCAGGAACAATAAGTGGTAACGTCGCAAGCATTGCCTTATTCCTCGATTTTTATAAATTTACCTCAACAGTCGCTTTAATTACTTGGTTTATCGGCTTTAATCTGATGATGTTTTTACTATCTACTATTTATTTTTTGTATCGCAAATATAAAGATAGCTTAAATATTGTTACCTGGGAATGGGCGTATTACATTGTCATGTCAGGCTGCGCCATTTCATGGGTGCCATGCCTTTATTTAATGCCTAGCAATGCAGTTCGCGAATATTTAGCCTTACTCGCCATTTTTCTAGCCTCAACAGGATACGCAACTGGCAGTATAGGGCATTTCAATCTATGTGTCATCACGTTGAATATTATATTGGGCCCAGTCATTATTTGGAGTTTTTTAAAAGGTGGGCTATATTACAACATTATTGGTATTTATTCTATGATCTATGTTGCATTTATGTTCGGTGCAAACCACCGTAGCACGCAATGGTTTAAAGAATCTATTAAATTAAAATTAGAAAATACATTAGTCAGCCATCAAGCTAATCATGATTTATTAACTAATTTACCTAACCAACGCTTATTATCACAATTTATGGAATCAGCAATTGAAACAGCCACTAAAAATAAGAATAGCTTTGCATTATTATCATTTTCTTTAAATCGCATGGAAATGATTAATGACAGCTTAGGTTATGAAACAAGTGATGCTATCATTCAAGCCATGGCAAAACGTATCCAAAACTTAGCAACAACATTATCAACAAACAGCGCGGATAAAATCAAATACATTGTCACCATTTCTAGAAAAGATACCTTTGATATCATCATCGCTCCTGCTGACCAACAAACAATTGAAAATCAAATAAAATTATTTTTTGAAACAACCGAAGATCCATTTTTCTTTGCAAAACGTGAAGTCAAATTAACAGCAAGTATTGGCATCAGTATATTTGACCGTGATGGCAACGATACACAAACATTATTATCTAACTCCAATGCGGCCATGTTACTTGCTAAACAATTTGGTGGCAATCGTTTTGAATTTTATAAAGCTGAACTCAATTCACAAACACCAAAAAATTTAGAATTAGAAAAAGATTTACACACCGCATTAAGAAATAATGAATTTCAGTTATATTATCAGCCATTAATTGATTTAAAAACTAACAAAGTGTGTGGAATGGAAGCATTACTAAGATGGCCACATCATTTATATGGCCTTATCTCACCTATGCAATTTATTCCTATTGCAGAAGAAACCGCACTCATTGTTCCCATAGGCGAGTGGGTATTAAAAGAAGCTTGCCTGCAAACATTAAAATGGCATCAAATGGGTTTTACATCACTCAAAGTTGCAGTAAATTTATCCTCAAAACAATTAATGCAAGCAAATATATTTGATACAATAAAACGTATTTTATTAGAAACCAATTTTAATCCAAATTTTCTTGAACTCGAGATCACTGAAACAGCTATTTTAAATGAAGAAGTGATTCCATTACTCAAAAAGTTTAAAGAACTGGGACTTAGCTTAGCAGTAGATGACTTCGGAACTGGCTATTCAGGCCTTAGCTATCTAAAACGATTTTCTGTTGATAAGTTAAAAATAGATCAATCATTTATTCGTGACTTACCAGGTAATGCGCATAGCGCAACAATCGTATCTGCAACATTAGCAATGGCCCGCGAGTTAAAAATACGCACGTTAGCTGAGGGAGTGGAAACCAAAGAACAATTAGAATTCCTTAGAGAAAAAGGTTGCGACATCATTCAAGGATACTATTTTAGCAAACCACTAGAAACTGCATTCTTTACACAATTCCTATTAAGCTATACTGAAGCACAAGCCAAGACAACGGAACCTGCCTAATCACCGATGAAAAAGTCTTGCAATTTCGCCCTATCACTTTCAATAAAAATAATTCTATGTCATAATTATGATTTATAATTTACACTACTAAGTGCGTTTTTCAAATGGACTAAGTTTTCTAGGGAGAGAAAATGAAACAACTCATCTATCAATTTGTAAAATATGGCACATTAAGTTTAATGATTGCCTCTTCCAACCTATATGCAGCTGGCTATAAGTTAGAATTTCAAAGCGCTTCTTACTTAGCCGATGCAGGTGAAGCGGCAGCTATCAACGATGCTGGCACCAACTGGTATAACTCAGCAGGCTTAGTCTATTTACCTCATCAAGTTGTATACTCTGCTATCGATCTTTATGCACCAACAACCTTTAGCGGCTCAGTAATAGGACCAAGCGGCTTTCCAGGTGTAAATTATACTGCATCAGGAAGCGCTAGCTCACATCCTAATTCAATACTTCCTGCTATTCATTATACTTATCCATTCCAAGATCGCTTTGCTGTCGGTATCAGTGTCGTCCCAGCATGGGGATTTCTAGAAGATTACGGCGATCACTCTATTGTTCGCTATGACCTCACCAGGGTCTATACAAAAACCATCGATATCGCACCAAGTATCGCCTGGAAAATAAACGATCAATGGTCAATTGGCGCAGGCCCTGATGCACATTATTTCTCTGTAGAGAGTAAATCACATGTGTTTACAGAACCACTTGGAACGCCGGGTGATTCTATAGCACGGTTTTCTGCTAATAATTGGGGATATGGCGGACACATTGGCCTGCTATATCGGATGGACGAGGCAACACGTATTGGTTTAAATTATCGCTCACAGATAATAATGCAATTAAAAGGATACAGTGATTTCACATTAAATGGCGTAGGATTATTTGATGCTAGTAATTTCAAATTACGCATACCACTACCGCCTACTACGACACTCAGCATCTATCATGCAATCAACCCGTGTTTTGCATTGCTTGGCACACTTGCCTATGATCAATGGAGCGTATTAAACACTTATCACGCGAATAATTACAGACAACCAACAGGGACTATTCCAACTGTTTTACAACCGCAAGATATGAAAAACACCATCGATATCAGCATTGGTGCTCATTATAAATTAAATCATGACTGGTTATTACGTGGCTCAATCAAGTACGAGCCCACACCAACCAGCAATCAGTACCGTGATATTAACTTCCCTGATGGTGATAAACTAGGTTTTCAAATTGGGTCACGCTATCAAATGACTAAAAAACTAGCGCTAGATTTAATATATGGCCATGTTTTTATCAGAACCACGAGTATTCATGGCGTTTACCCACAACAAGTATTTCCAAACACGGTCGCGGCTAATGGTCATTCCCGAACCAGCGTTGACTTACTAGGAGCACAATTAGTTTGGAATATATGATACTTTCAAAAAACAGGTTGAAAATACTGTCGTTTTTAATTGGACTGATATATTTTTCTGGTTTTTTTTATCTCATTCAATCAGCCAGTATTTTCAATCCGTTACTTATCATTTTATTTATTTTTAGTTTTGCTTTATTTTGTGCGGCATTTTATTTCATACAAAATAATATGGTGAGTAATGATAAAGTTAATGAGTTAATTTTAGAAAAAGAAACAATAAAAAATAGATTCAATGAATGCAATCAAACTTTTAATTCTATGTTTGATCATGTCACCGATGGCATTGCATTGTTGAATTTACAATTAGATTTCTTTAAAACCAATAAAAAATTCTGTGATATCTTAGGGTACACATCTGAAAAAATATTAACGTGGAACCTTGAAGAGATCGTCTCTTTATCCAATTTGTCAAAACATAAAATTGGCATTAATCAACTGCTCACAGGAAAAATAGATAATTATTCTTTTAAAAAAAAATTCGTCAAAAAAAGCACTGATATAATTTGGCTATCAATTGTCATCGCCTTAATTCGTGATAGCGCTAAAAAACCACATTATTTTGTAATGTATCTACATAACCTAACCCCGCAAAAATTAGCTGAAGATCATTTATCTTATCTCACACTAAACGATTCCTTGACTAAACTTCCAAATCGATATCAATTTGAGAGGCTTGTTACTCAGTT
>CAJCIZ010000248.1 GCA_903970525.1 Myxococcales bacterium
AAAAAATTGGCAAAAACGCCTGCTGATTTACAGCATATTTAATGATTTAGATACGGTGTCGCCAAGCGTCATTCTTAATAAAGAAGTAGATAGACGAGAGTTGTTAAAGTCAATGCCCGCAGACCTCAATGAGCATCTGACCGATATCTTTGTTAGGATTCACCATTTTCTTGATATTGCAGATAAGCTGCGCCCAATATATCAAAATCGCCTTGAGCGTGCAGAACATAAATTTGAATTAGTGAATAAAAACCATTCTGGTTTTGCAAATGTTAAAGTTGATGTTGATCAAGAGGATGCGTCAACAATCCCATTCAAAGATAAATCATCGATTGGAACTTATGGCCTTGGACCTTGTGTCGCAATTGTCGTAACAGGGAAAACAAACAAAGGTAAAAAATTTACAACACTTGCTCACTACAGCTCACCTAGCGATGAATTAATTCAACAGTTAAAATCATCTCTCTGTGAAAATAATGCTGTTGAGCCTGCTACGCTAGAAGTCTATTTGACGGGTGGTTGTATTGGAAATATTGCAGACTGTTTAGAACTGCTCATGAATACGGATTTAGGCATTACAGACGTTAGATTATGCCTTAGCAACAATACAATGGATGAAAGCAGCAAAATCGCCATGCGAGGTAACTCAAATAGCATCTTGTGTTCCGCCGCATTTCCTACCTATGAAACGATCAAGCTCGGTAATGACACTGAACCACTTTATGTTCCGGTGCCAACAAGCTTTTTTAGTTCAGCTGCAGAGAATAAATCTATCAACAAGGAGAGCGCTAAAAAACAACATCCTCAGCCGATGGATATCGATTCAGTCTCGCCATCTCTTTTCTTCACGCGCAACCCTAATCCAACATTTTTAGAGTGGCTGGCAGCAAAAGAGCTTAATGATCATCAAGATCAAGTAACTTTTAGAAATTAATTGTAGGGTAGAATTTTTTGTTAGCAGAAGTCTTAACACGCACACATCAAGTCCAAGCCGCTATTCCAGCCATCAATCCCAACCCGCATACCAGTGCCACAAACTCCATCATCCCTTCTCCTTTATGTGAGCGTTGATGATGATTAATATGATGTAAAGTCGACATATATAAAAATGTTCCCGCAGCAAATGCATTAAAGCCCGCTGTCAGTAATTGGCCTGTCGTATCATATAAAAACAAAGTCATGCTAGTGCCTATCACGATGCCGATTGGCGTCATCAACGAAAAGATCGCAATCAAAACGACGATATGCCGTAAAGCTAATTGACTCCGATTCAACAAGACTGCAAGCGCAAAACTCTCTGAGCTCTTATGCGCAATGATCGCTAAAAAAAGAATAGAGGCTGTTGCTATCGTGGTGTTCACGCCAAGCGCTGTGCCTTCGATCAGAGAATGTATGATAATAATAATTGTGATGACATAAGAAAAAGTTGCCGGATGGCTTGAAGCATTTCCTGAAAGACGCTCAAAAAATAATAACAATAAAAATCCGCTCGCTGCTAATAACTCTGCTAAAGGATATTGGACGTCGCCCAAGGTCGCGTGAAAACCAGTGATTGCGGCAGGTAGCATGTGAAACAAAGCAACCCCCAAGAAAATCCCGCTAGCAAATGCATCGCCTAGTTCAAGTAATCGATGATGCGTAGGATGAGCGCGAACCTTCAGTGGATAGATAACAGCCGCCAGACTGGTGAAAAAAATCAGTGTGCCTGCGACAATTTTGTAGATAAGCAGTGACATATCTCAGCTCAGTCAAATAGTAGAATAGGAGTATGGTAATGATTTCTATAGTTTTTGCCTAATTTTATTTCTCTATAATTCTATGAAGAAGCAGCAATTTGTTGTTATCATACAATGAAAACATAGCATCAATAATGAGATGTCCGAGAGATGGCGCTGAGTCTTGTACAAGAAATTACAATTTATGTTTTGCCCGTATTGTTTGCAATTACGCTGCATGAGGTTGCGCATGGCTGGGTCGCTTCTAAGTTTGGCGATCAAACGGCGCGATTGGCAGGACGTCTAACGCTGAACCCCTTCAAACATGTTGACCTTGTCGGCACTGTTATTGTCCCTATTATGATGTTGGTCTTCACTGGGTTTATGTTTGGCTGGGCTAAACCGGTGCCCGTCGATGCGCGTAATTTAAGAAATCCACGTCGTGATATGGCATTTGTGGCTGCTGCGGGTCCTATTGCTAATATTGTGATGGCAATTCTTTGGGCTGGAATGGCAAAACTGTGTCTTATTTTCCTCAGTGATAATGCTTGGATAGGCGTACCCTTAGTGCTGATGGGCAAAGCAGGTGTGATGATCAATGTGGTCTTAGCGGTGTTAAATTGCTTGCCTATCCCCCCGTTAGACGGAGGTCGCGTGTTAGTTAGTCTGTTGCCCCCCAGGATGGCTTGGACTGTTGCGCGTATCGAGCCTTACAGTTTTTGGATTCTGGTTTTATTAATGGTCACGAATCTATTGTCCTATATTCTTTTCCCGCCTATTATTATTTTAATTCAATTAATAAGTAACGTATTTGGATTGCCGTAAGTCTTTTCCTAATGAAAGGATAGCTATGCCAAAGAAGATAATGACTGTATTAGCCCTCTTCCCACTGGTGGCTGGGCTCATGACCATGCTTGCTTGGTGGGGGCATGTTCCTTTCCTGCTGCAGCTAACGCCTAGCCAAGTCCCTATGAGTTTTAATTCCGGCTTGTGTTCATTCTTATCAGGCGTTGCTTTGCTCTTTTCAATTCATCCCGCGACAATTACGCAGCGTGTGCAAATCATATTCGGGCTCATCTTGCTGATCATGTCAGGTATGACACTGTCTGAAGATATGTTTGGAATGAATTTGCATATTGATGAATTGTGCGTGCAATGCTGGTTACCTGATGCCAGTCCACATCCTGGCCGCATGGCATTGAATACATCGCTCTCATTTTTCTTTACAGGTCTTGCGCTTTTTCTTTTTCCTTTCGCCTATAAAACAATTGTGGCTATTGTGATAGAAATCTCAATTTTTCTGTTGTTTTTATTTGGTGTGTTGGGATTGACAGGTTATTTATTGAAGATGGAATTTTTGTATAGCTGGTATAGTTATACGCGCATGGCATTACTGTGTTCTATCGGTTTTGTTACAACCAGTATTGTTTTGTGGGGAATATGGCGTGAAAGTCTTTGGTATGAAGCGCTCTATGAAGGTAAGCAAGATACAAAAATTATTTTACTCAACGCGGCTATTCTGTTGAGTGTGGCGCTGACAGTAGGTCTCGCAACATTTACAGATAACTTGCGTCTTATTTTTATTGTGACAACAGTCTCTATCATGGTTGGATTATTTTTGTTGCGATTGCAAGTCGTGCCATTGGTGCGTCGTGTGATAAACGCAGAGCAAGAATTATTGCGTGCGAATAAAAGATTACGTGACACCGAAGAGCGCTATATGTTGGCGATCAAGGGGAGTCATGTTGGTTTGTGGGATTGGGTCGTGGGGTCCAAACAGATTTTTTCATCACCTTATTTGAAGGCCATGCTAGGTTTTGCAGAGCATGAAATGCCAGACACCGTAGAGTTTTATAGACAAAGTATTCATCCAGAGGACTTAAAGAAAGTCTCTGATTTAGCAGAGCAGCATTTTTTAGAACATATTCCCTATGAAGTAGAATTCAGAATAAAAATGAAAACAGGAGAATATCACTGGTTTTTAAGTGTAGGACAAGCAGTGTGGGATGCAGAGGGAAATCCAACGCGCATGGCTGGGTCGATGACAGATATCACTGAGCGAAAAAATTTAGAAAAACTTAAAGATGAATTTATTTCTATCGTGAGTCACGAGTTAAGAACACCTTTAACTTCAATTCGCGGTGCTTTAGGGTTAATTTTGGGTGGGAAAATTGGTGTCTCGTCAGACAAGGCCAAAAGTTTAATTGAAATTGCTAATAATAATTGTGAGCGACTAGCGCTATTGATTAACGATATTTTAGATATCGAAAAAATAGAAGCTGGAAAAATGAATTTTCATCTAAAAGTTGTAGGTATCGATCAAATTGTCAATGAAGCGATTGTTGCAAATAAAATCTATGCAGAAAAATTTGATGTCTCTCTGCATTTATTAAGATCGCAGCCAGGCGTGAAAGTTTATGCTGATCCTGACCGGTTGATACAGGTGTTAACAAATTTAATTTCAAATGCAGTGAAGTTTTCGCCAACAGGCGGAGATGTTGTCATAGAGATTACCTCTGATGAAAATCGAGTACGTGTTTCTATCGCCGACAAGGGTAAAGGAATCCCAGAAGAATTCAGATCTCACGTCTTTGAAAGATTTGCGCAAGCGGATGTTTCGACTACGCGTGAAGAAGGGGGTACAGGTCTGGGCCTGAGTATCAGTAAAGCGATCATTGAAAAATTAGGCGGTACTTTGGATTTTGAAAGCAAGCTGAGTGAGGGTGCGACATTTTATTTTGAATTACCGCAAAGCAGTGTGGTGCCAGGCTTGATGGATGGTGAAGCTAAGAAAATAACAGAAGATAGTGGTAAGCATAGGTTGTTAATTTGTGAAGATGATGATGATCAAGCGAGATATCTCAGTTCGCTGTTGAGTGTGGGGGGATATGCTACGGATATCGCCTATAGCGTTTCTCAGGCCAAGCAGTTGATTCAAAAAAATCAGTATTATGCTTTGTTATTAGATTTGTTGTTACCCGATCAAGATGGTATTGCATTTATTCGTGAGTTGCGCGACCAAAAGAAGACAGCCACGCTCCCTATTATTGTCTTGTCTGTTGTGGCGCAAACGGGCAAATCATTACTGGAGGGCGAAGCATTATCCGTGGTTGATTGGTTAAATAAACCCGTGGATTTTAATAAATTATTAAATGCGATTCACATGATTGATAAGAGTGACCACAAGACCATGCCGCATATTCTACATGTGGATGATGATGTGAGTTCACAGCAAATCATTTCTGAATTACTCTCTGATCGCGCGGATATTACGACTGTGAATACTGTGCTTCAAGCAGAAAAAAAGTTAGCAGAACGCGATTACGACTTAGTGATTTTAGATATTCGCCTACCTGATGGGAAAGGAACAGATTTGTTGCCGCAGTTGGCAAAGCGTCAAATTCCTGTTGTTGTATTTTCAGCGGTAGAGCTTGATCATGCTTTATCAAGGTATGTATCGCAAACATTGATGAAGTCTAAGGCTTCTTACCAAGAATTATTGGCAACCATCAGTAGCGTGTTAGGAAAATTGGATTAATTATCATGCCAAACGAAAAGCTGCGAATACTCTATGCAGAAGATGAAGCGGATATTCGTGAGATTGCGAAGATCGCCCTAGAAAATATGGCTGGGTATGTTGTGCAATTTTGTTTAAACGGACGTGAAGTATTAGATGAAATCGAGATATTCAAACCTGATATTATACTGCTAGATGTCATGATGCCTGTAATGGATGGCCCTACTGTGTTGCGTGAATTACAAAAAAAAGGTTTATGCAATGCTATCCCGGTTGTATTTGTCACTGCAAAAATTCAATCTGTTGAAGTCAGCACCTATAAGACAATGGGTGTGACTGATGTTATTCGGAAACCATTCGATCCGATGACATTGGCTGAAACAATAAAGGACTGTTGGGAGAGATATCATGGAGAGTCTGATACAAGAGAAACTTCAAGCCCTGTTCGTTGATTACGCGAAACAGCTTCCACAACAAGTCCAACAAATTGATTTGCATTGGCAGATCTTGCGCGCAAACTGGTCAGAAGAACAGTTGGCGAATTTCCATCGTAAAGTGCAGGGGCTGTGCGGTTCTTCTGCCATTTATGGGTACAGAGCATTAAGTCAAATGGGTCATCAGCTTGAAACGTATTTAAAAGTATTAATTGAAAAAAAATCAATTTTTACAGATGAAATCGAGGGTGAAATAAAAGTATTATTAAATGAATTGAACACGACCTCGTTGTTAGCAGAACAAGAAAGTCCTTATATAAAATCACTTTTACCGCCACAAAAAAAATTGGGTGTTGAGCATAAGCGCTTAGTCTATGCGCTGGATAAAACAAACAGCTTATATCGAGAAGTGGCTGTCAGTTTAAGTGAGGCAAGTTATACCTTATTTCCATTGGAAGATCTTGCTGGATTGCAAAACGCCATGGAGAAAAGTCTGCCGATAGTCACGCTAGTGGATGTGGACACATTAGAAAGTCATGAGTTGCAACAATTGACGGAAATTTATAATAGACAAGAGGCTTATTCTTCACTTTTTTGCATCACGAACAATGGCGATTTAGCAACGCGATTAAAAGCTGTGCGTGCTGGTTGCAGAGCATTTTTTACTAAACCCATCGATACTTTCCACTTGGTCAGGTTGTTAGATCAATACAGTGGCGCGAACATGGATAAACCTTACCGCATCATGATTGTTGATGATTCTGCTTCTCTCGCGGAATACCATGCTTTAGTTTTGCAAGAGGCGGGTATGGTGACAAAGGTTGTCAATAATCCATTAACAGTGATGGAAGCCTTAGGTGAATTTCAGCCAGATTTATTATTGATGGATATCTATATGTCCGAATGCACGGGCATTGAGTTGGCAGCCATCATTCGTCAACAAACGATTTATACAAGTATCCCTATTATTTTTCTGTCGACAGAAAATGATAGATTTAAGCAATTTATGGCGATGAATATCGGTGGAGATGATTTTTTAGTAAAGCCCATCTTGCCGCAGCATTTGGTGGCAGCCGTTAAATCTAGGGCGAAACGCTCCGCTATTTTAAGTGCATTGATGACGCGTGACAGCCTAACAGAGTTATATAATCATACGACTATACTGCAATATGTCGAAGTAGAATTGCGTCGCGCGAAGCGTACGGGTATTCCGATGTCATTGGTTATCATTGATATAGATCATTTCAAAACGATTAATGATACCCACGGTCATCTGGTTGGCGATTATGTCATTAAAAAATTATCTGAATTGCTGGCGTTACGTTTGCGCAAAACTGACGTAGTGGGACGCTATGGTGGCGATGAGTTCGCAATCATTTTGCCAGACACGGATCACAAGTCTAGTCTGGAAGTCTGTCAGCATATTTTTACAATGTTCTCAGAGATCATTTTTGAAGTGGAAGGAAAAATCATCCCTGTCACATTAAGTATGGGTGTGGCAAGCGCACCACCGTTGGAAACGGCAGATACTATGATTGCAGCTGCCGATGAAGCGCTCTATCAAGCAAAGCGGAATGGTCGAAATCAGGCGCTGCATCATAAGCACAAATAGCGAAGTAACGATGAAAAAGTTTAGTGAGTATTTTAAAAAAATAGGGTTGTTATTAACGGGTATTGAAGTAAATCCAGAAAAATTGTCATACCTGGAAAATAACTTACGCCTCATGGCGGGCAATCATAAATTAGATAATATTAATATTTTAAAAATTGTGTAATAACTTTTAATTGATTAAAAAATCAGGAGTTTTTTTATGAATAACTTCGGTTAACTTAGTTAATGTTACATCAGCCACCCCACATAACCGATAAAAATGGTATAATGTTATTTGGCAAAAATGCTTTTAAACATGATGATTTAATCAACTCGATTTGTTGTAATCTAAACAGTATGGAGAGGGATTGATCTCATGATGGGTACAAAAAATTCTCAAGCAAATTCAGCTATTATTGGAATTTTTATTCTGTTAATGACTGTGTTTGTTCTCAGTGCGCTCTATTACGGCCAAGAAATAATTATTCCTCTGACGTTAGCCATTTTACTGACTTTTCTTTTGTCGCCTATTGTTACTAAAATGGAAAAGTGGATTGGTAGGATTCCCTCAATATTACTTATTGTAATAGTGCTTTTCATGGGGGCAAGTGTCATTGGATATGTTTTGAGTCGTGAGTTTGTTGATTTGACCACAAAGTTGCCGGGTTATCAGGGGAATATCCAAGCCAAACTCCAGTCATTTAATTTACCTGTTCAGGGATCTTTCCCAAAAATATGGCAAGAAATTCAGCAGTCAATTGCATCTGTTTTACCGCAGACCTTAATAAATACCGCTAGCATTACGACTCATATCACGCAAATAGCACAATCGATAATTTCTTCATTAATACATCTATTAGGAAGTATGACGTTAGTATTGTTATTGGTTATTTTTATGTTAATTAATCGTGAAGATTTAAAAGGGCGTATTATACGTTTAATCGGACAAGGACATATTCATGCAACGACATTAGGCATTGATGATATTGAAAAAAGAGTTTCTCACTATTTGTATAGCCAGTTAATTATTAATTGCTCCTTTGGTGTGGTGCTTGCAACAGGGCTCGGTTACATCGGGATACCTAATGCTATGTTGTGGGGAGGGTTGGTCGCAGTATTGCGCTTTATTCCTTATATCGGCACTTGGATCTCAGCAATTATACCGATCAGTCTATCTTTTATTGTCACGACGAGTTGGTTAACACCGCTATATACCTTTGGTCTATTTGCTGTGTTGGATCTGATATGTGGCCAGTTCGTTGAGCCCTTACTTTATGGAAGTAGTACGGGTATTTCTCCCACGGCATTGATTATTGCCGCAGTTTTTTGGACTTTGCTTTGGGGTCCAGTAGGCTTATTGCTCGCTATTCCACTGACGGTATGTTTGGTGGTGATTGGCCGACATGTTCCGCAGCTAAAATTTTTAGATATCTTGTTGAGTGATGAAAGACCGCTCGAAATCCATGAAGAATATTATCATCGATTGTTGCGAGCAGATCCGCATGAAGGTGTGGCGTTAATCGAAAAATACCTGAAGGATCGTCCATTACTCGCAGTTTATGATTCTGTTTTTATTCCGGTTATCGCGCGCATCGAACAAGATTTACGATCTGACAAATTAGATCCTGATAAAGCTGATTTATTATATCAATGTTTGCGTGATGTGATTGAAGACTTAGGAAGCTCGGCGACTGCATTGCCAGAGTCAGCAGAAGAGAAAAACAAAGCATCTTCTAATGCTAATTGCTTAATTCATTGTTTGTCTAGTCCCAGTTCGTGTGACGAAATTGCTAGTGAAATGTTAAGGCAAGTATTGCAAAAACAATCCTTCAATGTAAAAACTATGACAGTTGGACGTTATGATGATATCTCTCAGTTAATCACTGATGATAAAGCCAATGTTATTTGTATTTGTGGAATTGCACCATTTTCCATTATTCACTGTCGTTCTCTCTATAAAAAATTACGTGCCCATCGTCATGATAAAGTACTAATGGGTCTTTTTGGGTTGCAGAATATTAATAAAGATACCTCTGACCAGCTACGATTAATTGAGGCAGACGTCGTAGTGGGTTCTTTAGAAGATGCAGTGAAGCAGGTTGAGAATATTTGCATATCGAACTAATCAAATGGGTGAGGCTACTCAAACAGAAGGTCATTCTTTTCTAATTCCGTAATCTCTTCACAGTCTTTATTTAATTGCGCTTCATTAGAGTGTAGCAAGATGACTGTTGCAATAGTGTCATGTAATTCTTTTGGTGGTTTGATCTGCTCACCCATTTTTTTCAAGAGAAGATGACTTTTATAAGAGGAGACATTTTTCAATTTGTCTGCACGAAAGGATTTTAATACTTTTGTTTTCCAGCAATTTAATAATAATAGTCTCCCATGGCTTATCAACGGAGGAATGTTTTCAACATTGGATAGAAAAGTATCGGGCTCTGATAAGCTTTCAGCGAATAATTGTGCTTGATTTTTTCCCGATGTGAAAGAAGCAAGTTGGGCAATTTGACCATGTATGCCACTAATGCGTGGATTTAATTCCATTAATCGCAAACCAGATTCTGTCAGAAAAAATTCTGTATGGGCCATACCATAGTTGTATTCTAAAGCGGACAAAACTTTTCTTACGTAGTCGGAGCAGAGTTTTCCGTGAGGTGATTGGGGTTCGATAGCTTCCGCATATTGATAAATAGATTTATTCTCATATATTATTTTTTGATAGCGATAAATGCCAACAATTTTATGCTGACCAGCATAGCTCACAGTATCCACAAAATATTCATCACCGATTAAACATTCTTGAATAACACAGGCATCCACGGTATTTCCATATTGACTGATCATGCCTATCGCATGATTTAGAGCTTCTTGTACATCAATTAATGATTTGCAGAGTGTGACGCCTATGCTGCCACTTTGGTTTGTTGGCTTAACAATAACGGGAAAGTCAAACGATGAAAGTGATTTCTTATTTGCATCTGTAAGATCGCGAGTGGTGATTTTCATTTGGTGTATGCTGGGCAATCCGGCGTGACGTAAGCCTTCCAGCATCTCAAATTTATCCATGCGTAGTGGGCTTGTTGCAATGGAATTACAATATTGAGGTGATAATTGCTCTGCGATTTTATCTGACATATCGCAAGTACGTTCATTTCCTGCGATAACAGCTAACAGATCAAATTCATGGAGCTCAGCAGCGAGACTTTGAATTGTCTGGCCTGTTTTGAAGTGTATTATTTTTTTAAAATGTTCTGTTTTGAAGCGATGATTCTGTTGTTCTTCAGAAAGTTTGAGTGTGTCTGTCAAGATAGCAATGGGATAAATATTCTTTTCTAATAATGCAGCACATATCACCTGACTTGAAACATAGGGGTCAACGATGCAGCAGGCTTTGAGTTTGCTTTTCATGGGGTTGTTTATTTGCATAGAGTAATTAATCTTTTTAGTCAGATAATTTTCTTGAGTTACTTATTCTACGTACATGTTTATCAGCTTCTTCGCCCTGCAGAATTACTTTAAATGTATTAATTTTTTCTTCTCTTAAAACATTTTTAACATATCCCAGCCCGAAAGCCAACTTTTCTCGTTTAATTCATATAGTTAATTTATGCTCCCTTAATCACTTGCTACCCAAATATTGTCCCCATTTTTGGTGGTTCCCTATTCGCATATAGGTTATAATTTGTCCATTCGAATTAATGCGAGAGCGTGAGTATGTTAAGGTCTAACAAACAATATGCACATCATGAGAATGAGAGCAAAGAACAGAAGTTAAGCTCAGTAAAAAAAGCAATAGCTGCTCCAGTCTATGATGATTGTCCAAAGAGTTGGATCAAGATTGGTCGTGCCCCGACCGCCGAAATCACCCAGTATCTTCCTGCGGGAGCTGCTGATGCCTTCTCACGCACTTGTCGGCTATTTTACCATTCAGCAATACCTATTCTCGCTCAGCGCAAGCTAGAGACGTTGGCGCATTATATTGTCGTAGAACCTAACGAAGATAAAGTAATAGCCATGCTGAAACTAGAACCTACGCTGGTGAAGCCGAACACTGTGATTAAGAAAAGCCTAGATGCTTCAGGTCATCGAACACTTCTTAATAACACGATATTCCAATTGGCCTATGGAGCAGGCGATGATGCTATGTGCCTGGCAATGAACCGATTTTCGTAGAAGTTTATGGTAGTGAGGATGCTGGCATACAAGAGATGGAGAGACAGCGTTACGAAAAGTTTGCAGAAGACAAAGAAGCAGATGAAAAGGAAGATCAACGCGCCAAGGCCCATTTAGCTAACATTTTAAATCCCGTTATACAAGCGATCGCACAAGAGCAATTTAACTTAGGCGAAGATGCAGATAACAGACTGATACTGAGTGCCGCCACCTTGACAGCCATCGAAACATTTAGAGAAGAATTCGCCAAAAGTCAGCCTAAGATTATTGAGAAGGGTATGCACTTTCGTAATAACACGCTGCTGGAAACATATAGTGCTTATGCTCAGGTGGCGCCGCACTGGAACTATAGTTACAACAAATGTGCGCTATTTGAAGATGGCGTGTTGTCTTGCGTATTGTCATATGCGTCGGCAAAAGATGCGCAGGAATGTAGCCAGGGCTTGTATTTTCGTCAGGAACGGGCGGAGCCATTCGCACGATCGCTAATGTTGCGCGGGACTCAAAATAATTTTTACGCGGCCGTCCGAGCGGCGTCGGTTGTTTTTTTTCTTTCGGGTTCTTGTGTCGATATATATTTGGGGGCTGTCGCACGGGGTTGGCTCGAGGGCGGGGGGCTCGCGTGGGGCGGGCGCGTCATTGCGATACGGGCTTTTCAAACTTATGTCGAACAAAAACGTCAAACTTGCAGAGCTTATGCAACCCGAGCCACGGCCGAAGCCTCGGTGTGTAATTTGTTGAAATAGCGCTGCAAGAGACCGGCTGCATGTGCAGCCGGATTAATATCCCAGCAGGATTCCACAAACCAATTGATAAGTTCCTGATATTGCCAAGTTACTGAAGTTTTTGTCCACCAAAGTAGAAACTGAGGGAGTGACTAGCGCGGATGCTTTTCTGGCGTTACTGGTTTCTCGCTTCTTCTCATCCAATGCTTTGATAGCATCATCCAGTGTTCCTACCGACCATTCTTTAACCTGGCGACATGTGCAGGTACTTTTAACCGGTGCTATCTTATGTCAGGGCGTACGTCGTGTCAGCACTATTTTGCGAGTGATGGGGCTTTCGCAAATAAGGCGCTTTGAAAAATATCACCAAGTATTAAATCGTGCCAAATGGAACAGCGTAACAGGTTCGAAAATCTTGTTGGGATTGCTACTACAACTATTACCGTCTTCCTACCCATTGCTGATCGTTGTTGATGACACCATTGAACGTCGTAGCGGAAAGAAAATCAAAGCAAAAGGTTGTTACCGCGATGCTTGCCGGTCAACAGAAGCAGTGGTCAGATAAAGCCATCGCGAGAACCACTCCATGCCTCATGGCATTGTTCTCACCAGTGTGCCTTTTTGCAATCGAGATGCTAAAAATCCAGACATTACCTATTTTATCGACTGCATGGTACAACAAAAAAGCTGATGCAACATTCTCTGACATCATTGCCTATGTCAAACGCAGTATTTGAGCTAAAAAGTATTTTAACGACTCTAGGTTTGAGGGTGAGTATGTGAAAATTAAGCTTGAGCAATGGGAGTCCCTGCTAGATCAGCTTTCGCGGACGGGGTGAATGGCCAAAGTCGAGTATTAATGATTGCAGTATATTCATTAAAATGGTGTTCGGGTATTTCTCCTTTTTCTTCCTTTAATTTCAGTGTGTCGAGAAAAGTTTACAAAAAAGTAAAAGAAAAATTGTGTTTTATATCATTAGGGTGCAATACGCACTATTTGCAAAATAGAGCTAGAAGGATATACGTAAGCTGGAGGTGATTATTGTATTGCAAAAAAAACCCCGCTTGCGCAGGGTTTTTGATTCAGCAGTTAAAGCAGCAATTACATCATGCCGCCCATGCCACCCATTCCTCCCATGCCGCCCATACCACCGCCACCCATGCCGCCTTCTGATTCTTCTTTCGGAGCATCAGTAATCATGCATTCTGTGGTGATCATCATGCCGGCAACAGACGCTGCGCGTTGTAATGCAGTGCGTGTTACTTTGGTAGGATCCAGGATTCCCATTTCTATCATGTCGCCGTATTCGCCGGTCGCAGCATTGAAGCCTTGGTTGCCTTTGCTTTCAACAACTTTGTTTAAAACAACAGAGGATTCGTAGCCTGCGTTAGCAACGATTTGACGTAAAGGAGCTTCAAGCGCTTTGCGGGTTAATTGAATACCCATTGCTTGTGCTTCGTTTGCGCCTTTCAGTGTCTTAACCGCTTGTAATGCACGAATCAGTGCAACACCGCCGCCAGGTACAACACCTTCTTCAACCGCTGCGCGAGTCGCATGCAGTGCATCTTCAACGCGTGCTTTCTTTTCTTTCATTTCGATTTCAGAACCCGCGCCAACTTTGATTACAGCAACGCCGCCTGCTAATTTAGCAACGCGTTCTTGTAATTTTTCACGATCGTAGTCAGAAGTGGTTTCTTCAGTTCTAGCACGTAATTGCTTAACGCGATCTTCGATTTCTTTCTTGTCGCCCGCGCCATCAATGATGGTGGTGTTGTCTTTGGTGATGTGAACGCGTTTTGCAGAACCCAAATCTTTTAAAGTTGTGGATTCTAATGTGCGGCCAATTTCTTCAGCAATCACTTGTGCTTTAGTTAATGTCGCAATGTCTTGCAACATTTCTTTACGACGATCGCCAAAACCAGGTGCTTTAACTGCGCAAACTTTCACGATGCCGCGCATATGGTTAACAACTAAGGTTGCTAACGCTTCACCTTCCACATCTTCAGCAATGATCAACAAGCCACGTCCGGATTTTGCAACGCCTTCTAAGACGGGGAGCAAATCACGAATCGAAGAAATTTTCTTGTCGACGATTAAGATGTAAGGATTGTCTAATTCAGCTGTCATGTTTTGTTGGTTGGTGATGAAGTAAGGTGAGAGATAACCGCGATCAAACTGCATCCCTTCAACCACAGCAAGTTCGTTATCTAAACCAGAACCTTCTTCAACTGTGATCACGCCTTCTTTACCTACTTTTGACATTGCATCAGCGATAATGCGGCCGATGGATTCGTCAGAGTTAGCAGAAATCGTACCCACTTGTGCAATGGCTTTGTCGTCTTTGCAAGGAACGGATAATTTTTTCAATTCTTCTACAGCAGCTTTGACAGCAGCGTCGATACCGCGTTTCAAATCCATTGGGTTGAAGCCAGCAACAACTGCTTTTAAGCCTTCAACTAAAATCTGACGGGCGAGGACGGTAGCAGTTGTTGTGCCATCGCCAGCTTCGTCTGATGTTTGCGACGCAACTTCTTTAACCATTTGCGCGCCCATGTTTTCGAATTTATCTTTCAGTTCAATTTCTTTTGCAACGGAAACGCCGTCTTTGGTGACTGTTGGCGCGCCGAATGATTTATCGATAACCACGTTACGACCGCGTGGGCCCATGGTGATTTGAACAGCATCTGCTAAACGGTTAACACCCGCTAACATTAATTGACGTGCATTTTCTGCAAAACGTACTTCTTTAGCACCCATGTTTATGTCCTCTTAAAAATAAATGAAATATAAAATTACGCTTCTTCTAATACGCCCATGATGTCTTCTTCGCGCATCACGAGATAATCGGTGTCATCCAACTTAACAGTGGTGCCAGCATATTTGCCGAACAATACGCGATCGCCGACTTTAACTTGTAGCGGCAGAATTTTGCCTTCAACATATTTGCCGGTGCCGATAGCGATCACAGTACCTTGGATGGGCTTATCTTTGTCTGCAGTATCTGGAATGACGATGCCGCCAGCGGATTTGGTTTCGATTTCGCGAGGTTGAACAACGACGCGGTCTGATAAGGGGCGAATCTTTTTACTCATTGTATTGCTCATGCTACGTTCTCCTAAAAAGCATTTAGTTTTGTTACAAAATCTAATATGGGGATTGTTTTAGCACTCTCAAGTTTAGAGTGCCAATCATAGCTTGTATTAGCTTGGAGTCAAGCAACTCTTTCAGCTCTCTTTCAGTGTGTAATTCATCTATACTATATAAGATAAGTGCTAATAAAATGAGGAAGTCCATGCGTAACGTGTTACTCGCTTTATTAATTTATCTTTTGTTTTCAGCATGTTATGCTGAAAACACCCTTCGCCCATTACCGGCAGATCAAGCGTTTTCATTTTCTGCAGTCACCGATACGAATAATCAATTGATCTTAAAATGGCATATTGCGCCCGGTTATTATCTTTATCGAGATGAGGTGGAATTCACGCCGGCATATAATAACCAGGTTGGGTTGGGTAGAATTTTTTTGCCAGCAGGTAAGCATAAAAAAGATGAGCTGCATCGAGCATATCAAGCCTATATGGGAGATGTGATCGTTCCGCTTCCCTTGGCGCCGCCGTTGAAAGGAACGTTGGGGCTTACTATCCGGTATCAAGGTTGCTCAAGCGCCGGATTTTGTTATCCGCCCATTAAGAAATCTTTGAATGTTAATTTAACGTCTTTGCCTGTGGCCTCGGATTTAACGCCGTATCTTTCTACCATGAAAGCTAACACGTCGAACCAAGCTTCAGTGAGTAATCCTGGATTTGCAAAACGATTATTATTAGGTCAGCATTTCGCGCCGATTATTTTTGGTTTTATGTTGCTGGGATTGTTGTTAGCGTTTACGCCTTGTGTTTTACCTATGGTACCTATTTTGTCTGGGATTATTGTGGGATTTGGCAAACATATCAGTTCTAGAAAAGCATTTTTCTTGTCGTTGTCTTATGTATTGGGAATGGCGTTGGCTTATGCTGTTGCGGGTGTGCTTGTCGCAATGATGGGGAGTAGTGTGCAAGTCGCATTACAAAAACCTAGTGTGATTATTGTGTTTAGTAGTATTTTCGTGTTGCTCGCTTTGTCGCTGTTTGGTTTTTATGATTTAGCGTTGCCGCGTTCTTGGCATCAACGTCTTGTTCATCACAGTAATCAACAAGAAGGTGGGTCGTATCTCGGTGTTTTTCTGATGGGTAGTTTGTCTACGCTGATTGTGTCGCCTTGTATCAGTGCGCCTCTTATTGGTGTCTTATCGTATATTGCAAATACAGGCAATATGGTAATTGGTGGTGTTGCCTTGTTATCGCTTGGTTTAGGGATGGGAATTCCTTTGCTGATATTTGGTTTTTCCGCCGGTAAATTGTTGCCTAAAGCGGGTCCGTGGATGAATGCAGTCAAACCTTTATTTGGGTTTATGATGTTGGCGTTAGCGATCTGGATGTTGAGTCGTGTGTTGTCTGCGAATCTTATTTTGTTTTTCTGGGCAGTGTTGGCTATTCTCGCTGCGGTGTTTATTTGGCGTGTTGAGCATTCTCGTGAAATCATGCGCAAGCTCCATCAAGGCCTTGGTTTGGTGGTATTAAGTTATGGATTTATTTTACTAGGTGGTGCGATCGCAGGTCAGTCAGATCCATTATATTTGTTATCGGGTTCGAATGCGCAAATGGCATCGGTACAAAATCCACCTTTTGTCACTGTAAAAAATATGGATCAGCTCAATACGCAATTCGCATTAGCGAAAAGTGAGAATAAATCTGTGTTACTCGATTTTTATGCTGACTGGTGTGAATCTTGTGTTATCATGGATCGTCATGTTTTCAACCAGCCTTCTGTCATCAATGCCCTCTCACAATTTGTTGTCTTGCGCGCCGATGTGACACATAATGATGGTTTTGATCAAGCCTTGTTAAAACGTTATCAAGTGATCGCACCCCCTACGATTTTGTTTTTTGGTGCGGATGGCCGTCAATTTTCTGATAAAGAAATTATTGGTGAAGTCAGTACAAAAGAATTTATCGCCGATATTAATCAATTCCGCTATGATCACCCCATGAAATTTTGCAAAGGTAACACACGTAGTTGTTAACGATAAGGATTAACTATGGTGCAAACTGAAATATATAAAACGCCACATTTGAAAACAGCACAAACTGGTCCTTTGCAATTATTGGAGAAGCAGTTGCTGAGCAAGCAAAATGAAATTGAAGAATGGTTGACTTCACAATGGTTGTTAACGCCAGCACCGGTATACGGCTCAGTTGATTTACGAAATTCTGGATTTAAATTAGCGCCTGTTGATATGAATTTATTTCCAGCTGGATTTAATAATCTTAAGCTGAATCCCGAATTTATTCCTTTGTCAGTGGAAGCGGCAAAACAAGCAGTGACTCAGTTTGTATCGAATGCGAAGAAAATATTAATCATTCCTGAAAGTCACACGCGTAATGTGCGTTACTGGGAAAACATGCATGCCTTATTGTCTCTTCTAAAAGAAGCAGGATTTGAAGCGCGTGTTGGATCTTTGTTGCCTGAGTTGATGGCGCCGCAAGATATCCCATTGCCATCAGGTGATGCGATAACAATTGAACCATTAAAAAGAAGCGGGGATAAAATTGAAATTGATCATTTCATTCCGGAATTTATTTTATTGAATAATGATTTGTCTGAAGGGATTCCAGATATTTTGCAAAACTTACAACAACCGATTGTGCCGCCGGCTGAATTGGGTTGGAGTCAACGCTTGAAGTCAGAGCATTTTGAATATTACGCGCGTGTGAGCGATGAATTTTCAAAAATTATTCAGATCGATCCTTGGGTGATTGCACCCCTATTTGAACACTGTGGTGAAATTGATTTTATGTTGCGAGAAGGAGAGGCTTGTCTCGCATCACACGTGGAAAGTCTGTTGATCGCAATTCAAAAAAAATATCAAGAATACGGTATCACGCAAAAACCTTATATCGTCATTAAAGCCAACGCCGGCACTTATGGCATGGCGATTATGATGGTGCACAGTGTCGAAGAAGTGTTATCTCTGAATCGTAAACAACGCACGCACATGTCTAAGTCAAAAGGCGGTCAGCCGGTGACGAGTGTGATTGTGCAAGAAGGTGTTTATACCTTAGAAACATGGGGTGATGATAATGCAGTGGCTGAACCCGTGGTGTATTTGTGGGGGCAGCGTGTTGTCGGTGGTTTTTATCGTGTGCATAAAGACCGTGGCATTGATGAAAACTTAAATTCTCCGGGTATGCATTTTGAGCCACTGGCATTTGCAAAAACCTGTCATATCCCTCCGCAGCATAATGCGGATGCTTGTCAAAATCGTTTTTATGCTTATGGTGTGATTGCGCGCTTAAGTATGTTGGCCGCGGCGCGTGAAATGTCTGATCAAGGAAAACGCACATGACAATCAAGCTTGGTGTCGTAATGGACCCTATTGGGTCTATTCATTATAAAAAAGATACGACACTGGCTATGTTGTGGGAAGCTGACAAACGTGGCTGGGAAATTTATTATTTTGAGCAGAAAGATTTATTTTTAAAATCAGGTGTGGCGTATGGGCGAAGTCGCTTATTGAAAGTTTTTCAAGATGAAAAGCGTTGGTTTGAGTTTGGTAATGAGCAAATAATTCCGCTTTCAAATTTGAATCTGATGCTCATGCGAAAAGACCCGCCGTTTGATCGAGAATTTATTTATAGCACTTATATTTTAGAGATTGCGGAACGTGATGGTGTAGTGGTTGTGAATAAGCCGCAATCATTGCGTGATGCGAATGAAAAATTATTTACGAGTTGGTTTCCGCAATGTTGTCCGCCTACGCTTGTGACGCGCAGCAAAAAATTGCTAGAAGAATTTTATCAGGAACATCAAGATATTGTGTGCAAGCCGTTAGATGCAATGGGAGGATCTTCTGTTTTCCATTTGCGCCCCCAAGATCCTAACGTGCATACCGTTTTTGAAATATTAACAAAATATGAAACTGAGTATACCATGGCGCAGAAGTATGTTCCGGCAATCACGGAAGGCGACAAGCGGATATTATTAATTAATGGTGAGCCTGTTTCTCATGCCTTAGCTCGTGTGCCAGCGCCTGGCGAATGGCGTGGCAATTTAGCAGCGGGTGCGCACGGTGTTGCTAAACCCTTAACAGACAGAGATCGTTGGATTTGCCGTGAAGTCGGTCCTGTGTTGCGCGCCAAAGGTTTGTATTTTGTTGGCTTGGATGTGATTGGAGATTTTCTCACAGAAATTAATGTCACCAGCCCAACTTGTGTTCGTGAAATCGATGCGCAAGCTCATACTGATATTTGCGCTGATTTTTTAGATTGTTTGCAAGGATTGATTTAGCGATCTAATGACTGGGGTCCCGTCAGGGAAAAATTTTTTTCGTGCTCGCAAGCTCCGCGCGAAAAGGAAATTTTTCCCTGCCACCCCCTCTTAGTAGTAACCCAAAAGCAATTATATAAAAGCCCCCCTCCCTTTGCTGTCATCCCCGCCCATATCATTCCCACATGTTAGTTAACCGCTGTCATGCCAGCCTGCTCTCAGCTGGCATGGCACACATCTAATGAGGACAGCAGAGATTTTAGTGCACTATTAATAAGTAAAAAGGAAATGAGCCATGCAACAAACAGAATTAACCCAATGGTTAGCCGCCACCCACCTCCACGGAATAGGCTTAGCAAAACTCCACACGTGGCTAAATTTATTTTCCACCATCACAAACCTATTCACTGCGTCCATAGAAGAATTAAAATCCGCAGGGTTAAACAGCAAAGAAATTCAAGCGCTAAAAAATCCTGACTGGTTCTCAGTCGAACAAGATTTAAAATGGCATGAAAAAGAAAACTGTCATCTCATTCCACTTTCTCATGCTTGCTATCCGAGGTTGTTGCGAGAAATTTCTAACGCACCTTTAGTGCTGTACGTAAAAGGCCAACTCACGTCTTTCGCACAACCACAAGTTGCAATCGTCGGTACGCGAAATCCAACGCCTATCGGCAGAGAATTAGCAGAACAGTTTGCTTATGCTCTCTCCCGTGCAGGGCTGGGAATTACAAGCGGCTTAGCATTAGGGATTGATGCAGCAGGACATCAAGGTACACTCGCCGCTAACGGTGTGACGATTGCCGTCACCGGCACAGGCTTAAATCAAATTTATCCCGCCAGTCACCGCTCGCTGGCAGAAAAAATTATCGAAAAAGGTGCGCTAGTTTCAGAATTTTCACCCGATACACCGGCGACAGCGAAAAATTTTCCGCGTCGTAACCGCATTATCAGTGGCTTGAGTATGGGTGTGATTGTGATTGAAGCCGCGTTGCGTAGTGGCTCGTTAATCACGGCTCGCTTTGCGGTAGAGCAGGGCAGAGAAGTATTTGCGCTCCCAGGTTCCATCCATAATCCCCTGGCGCGGGGTTGTCATCAGTTGATTCGGCAGGGCGCAAAACTGGTAGAAACGGCGGAAGATATCTTAGAAGAGCTAGCGACATTGATACACGTTGTCACAGAGGTGTCGGCAGAAAATGCACACGCAAATACAAAAAAAACTGATATAAAACACCAACATCTGCTGCGTCAGATGGGTCATGAGGTGGTAAATCTCGATACCCTTTGTCTAAGAAGTGGATTGACTGTGAGCGAAGTTTCATCCATGCTGCTATTATTAGAATTAAGAGGACATGTACAAATTGTACCCGGCGGTTACCTCCGGTCCTCCACCTGAACCCTAGATAGAATGGTGATTATGTTTGAAATATTGATGTTTATTTTTGAAAACTATATGGATGGCAGTATCGCGCTAAAAGCGGACAATCAAACAATAGTTGATGAGCTTGAAACTGTAGGCTTTAATCGTTATGAAATTCATTACGCATTAGATTGGCTAGAAGGTTTGACACGGTTCCAAACCGCTCTTAATGCGACAGCAATGCCTGCCTCCCGTTCTATTCGTCATTACTTACCGGAAGAAGCTGAGCGCTTAGGGATTGAAGGCTGTGGTTTTTTATTGTATTTAGAGCAAGTCAATATTTTAGATCCTGTGACGCGAGAGATTGTGATTGATCGTGTGATGGCGTTGGAAAATCGAGATATTGATTTAGGTCGTATTCGATGGGTTGTATTAATGGTGTTATTCAGTCAGCCTGATAAGAAATCCGCATTGTCATTGTTACAAGATATGATATTGTCGGATGCTTTTGACGTTCTCCATTAATTTTCAAAGCATTCATTTTCAAAGGAAGATAGTTTCGTATGTCTAAAAACTTAGTCATAGTTGAATCCCCTGCCAAGGCCAAGACGATTAAAAAATATTTGGGCCCAGGCTTTGAAGTGATGGCTTCTTACGGCCACGTTCGGGATTTATTACCCAAAGAAGGTGCTGTAGACACAGCGCATGATTTCGCAATGCATTATGAATTAATCGAAAAAAATGCCAAACACGTTGCCGCCATCGTCAAAGCAATGAATAAATCGCAAGCGCTCTATCTGGCGACTGACCCTGATCGCGAAGGTGAAGCCATTTCTTGGCATATCTACGAATTATTGCGTGAACGTGAACTCTTAACAAAAAAAGCAGTGCATCGCGTCGTTTTCCACGAAATTACAAAAACGGCAGTGCAAGCGGCTATTGATAACCCGCGTGAAATATCTATGGATTTAGTGAATGCGCAACAAGCACGTCGCGCGTTAGATTATTTAGTCGGTTTTAATTTATCTCCGTTGTTGTGGCGCAAAATTCGTCGCGGATTATCCGCAGGTCGTGTGCAAAGTCCTGCATTACGCATGATTGTTGAGCGTGAAGAAGAAATTGAAAAATTCGTTAGCCAAGAATATTGGGATATCACTTCCGATGTGCGCTCGAGCAATCACCCATTCAACGCCAAGTTAACGACCTATAAAGGCGAAAAACTAGAACAGTTTACGATTACAGAAACCAAGCAAGCAGAAAAAGTTAAAGCGGATTTATTAAAAGCAGCCAATGGCAAAATGATTGTGCTGCAAGTTGAGAAAAAACAACGTAAACGCAATCCTGCTGCGCCATTTATTACGTCCACTTTGCAACAAGAAGCTGCACGAAAATTAGGTTTCACTGCGCAACGTACCATGCGCACCGCGCAGCAATTATATGAAGGTATCGATATTGGTAGCGGCGCTGTCGGTTTGATCAGTTATATGCGTACGGACTCTGTTAATTTGGCGAACGAAGCGATTGCAGAAATTCGCGAATTAATCGCAGAACGTTATGGCAAAAATAATTTGCCAGATGAGCCGCGTGTTTATAAAACCAAAGCGAAAAATGCCCAAGAAGCGCATGAAGCGATTCGTCCGACTTCTGCTCATATCATCCCGGATACGATAGAAAGCTTTTTATCGTCAGACCAATATAAATTATATGACTTGATTTGGAAGCGCACCGTTGCTTGTCAAATGATACATGCGACGATTGATACAGTTGCGGTTGATATGTCTTGCGGTAAAAACAATGTATTTCGTGCCAATGGTTCTGTGATTACCGATCCTGGTTTTATGCATGTTTATCAAGAAGGCATGGATGACAAAAAATCGGATCAAGATGAAGAACGTATTCTGCCGCCTCTGAAAGTAGGCGATGAAGTCGATATCGACGCAATTAACTGTAATCAACATTTTACTGAGCCGCCACCGCGTTATTCTGAAGCGAGTTTAATTAAAGCGCTGGAAGAATTTGGGATCGGCCGTCCTTCGACTTATGCGGCCATTATTTATACGTTGCAACATCGTGAGTATGTAACGCTTGAGAACAAGCGTTTTCATCCAAGTGATGTAGGCCGTATTGTGAATCGTTTCCTGACAACGTATTTTACGCGCTATGTGGACTATGATTTCACGGCGAAATTAGAAGATGAATTAGATGAAATTTCACGGGGTGAAAAAGAATGGGTGCCGTTGTTGCAGCATTTCTGGACGCCATTTAAATCACAATGTGATGAAGTATTGGAAACTGTGCAGCGTAAAGATGTGACACAAGAAGCGATGGATGAGAAATGCCCGACCTGCGGCAAGCCTTTATCAATTCGTTTAGGTCGTCACAATCGTTTTATTGGGTGTACGGGATATCCTGAATGTTCTTACACGCGTAGTGTAGGTGAAGACAAAGACTCGGCTGTGCAGCCTGAAATCGTTGAGGGGCGTCTCTGTCCTAAATGTGAATCTCCTCTACAATTACGTGTAGGCCGTTATGGAAAATTCATAGGCTGTAGTAATTATCCAAAATGCAAACATATCGAATCTCTGCAAAAACCGATGGATACCGGTGTAGACTGTCCGGAGTGTCACAAAGGAAAAATCGTAAAGCGCCGTTCACGCAATGGAAAAATCTTTTTCTCTTGCGAACGTTATCCGGATTGCAAATACGCTTTATGGAACGAGCCTGTCGCAAAAGCTTGTCCAAAATGCGCATGGCCATTGTTGACGTTAAAAGTCACCAAAAAACGCGGCTCAGAGTTAGTCTGCGCACACAAACCTTGTGATTTCACTATGGCTTATGAGAAAGAAGGTGAGGCGGAATAGGTGTGGGTGTTACTTTGACTGTCTAATGACTGGGGTCCCGTCAGGGAAAAATTTTTTCGTGCTCGCAAGCTTCGCGCGAAAGGAACAATTTCCTGTCACTCGGTAATTTATTTTATATGCAAGCAACGCAAACTGCTTTTAATCTTCAGAGTGTTATCGTCTCAAACTATTTTTCACTTCAGTTTCATCTTGTTTCATACACTTCAAAAATGAATCTGTCGCACGTGTAGTTAGGTGCTTAGTGAGATTCGGCAATAACCATTCTGCTAAAGTAGGTTGGCCATCGCGGGGTGTGCTGTATGCGGCTAAGACTTGAGCCGCGTGGGCGCTAAATTCGCTGGGATACATATCAGCGGTATGATCTTTTTCTACTGTATTAAACACATTGAGAAGGTTTCTTAATAAATCGTAGGCTAAGTATTCAGGAATCTTGCTATTCATCTTCGCTAAACTACCTGCTGCAAAAACATCACCGTTATCGAGTGCGGTTTTTGATATTTTATAAATGTGGGTGCTGTGTATTTCAATGACAGGATGATTAGGCTTAAGAACATAGTGATTACCTTTCAATTGATAATCTTTTTTTATTTTATCTTTGAGACTGTCAGTCAGTGAGATGACAAATTCAAATTCCCGAGGTTTGTAGTCGTATAATCTAATTAAGAAAAGCAATTTTTTCAGTTCTTCTGCATCGTTTTTGGATATTTTTTGTTTGTTAATGGTGTTTACTACGATTGTTTTTAAGCGGTTAACTCTTTCTTCATCTTTTTTTAAGAGTGCGGTGACTCTTTTGCAATCATCTGTATCAGCGCGATTAACATACACTCTCCCATTCGAAAGTAGCGGGAGTGTCTTGGCGCTTCCAAAGATATAAGGGATTGGATAGAATTTCCCATCCTTGTCTGTCTTCAAAATATCAGCTCTTTCGTTTGCATAAGCATCATAAGCGTGGGTGAGCTCGTGTGATAGTTTGTCTCGCAATTCAAAACCAGAAGGGATGGATTCTATGGGTACTGCGATTTGATACAAGTCAGACAGGTAAGCTGCTCTTTCATACCTTGAGTGGTCAGGATCAGTTGACATGTCTTTTTCTGTTAATATTTCAAACCGAAAAATATCCCAGCTGAGTAAATCATTTATTTTGCATTGATCAACGAGATTATTTTGATGTAACTCAAAAAGAATATTTGTCAGGTGTTCGCGTGCTTGCTTTAAGTCTTCAGTTGAAATGAGAGTTGAGCTTGAAGTGATGATGGCTGCTAGGCGTTTTTTTAAATTGTCTTCGGGCGTAGCCTCTAATGCTAAATCTTCTAGCATAGGAAATGGGCAGATTAAAGGCTGCGGGTCTGGGAAAAAGGCAAACGTGTCGTGTGATAGCAGGCAATAGTCGGTGCTACCGATTTCTGGCAACGGTGGGCTCAGTCTAGACTGAGAATTAGAGATGAATGGCAAAGTGTAAAGAGTCGCTGTTAGTGTGAATAACAGTTTGTTTATTCTGGATATGCTCATATCAGGGTTTCTCTTGATGTTTTCTAGAGGATGCATCATATCGATTTGAGATTAAGGGAGTCTTAAATATGATGGCTTACGGGGAAACTGCATCTCTTTTGTTGCAACTTCCAGAATACCAGCGATAATACGAAATCTCTCTAATACTTAAGACGGCTCAGCGATGAAGCAACACATTGAACAATTAATTCTAACGGCCCTAGATGCTTTGCGGGCGAGTGGCGATCTTCCGGTCGATGCGCCAACGATGCAAATTGATAATACCAAAGACAAACAGCATGGGGATTTCGCGTGTAATGTCGCCATGGTTTTAGCGAAACCTGCCAAAATGAAGCCGCGTGATATCGCTGAGATGATTGTGAAAGCTTTACCGGTTTCCGCCAATATCAGCAAAGTCGAAATCGCAGGCCCCGGCTTCATTAATTTCTTTTTGGCACCTGATGCGTTTTACAGCATAGTTCCTGAAATTTACACGAAGGGCAAAAATTTTGGTCGTACGAATCTAGGCCAAGGAAAAAGAGTCTTAGTCGAATTTGTTTCTTCTAATCCAACAGGACCTCTACATGTGGGCCATGGTCGACACGCAGCTTACGGTGCTGTGGTATCAGATTTATTAGAGCTCGTAGGCTACAATGTTCATCGCGAATATTACGTGAATGACGCCGGTCGACAAATGGATATTCTCGCTGTCAGCGTTTGGTTACGCTATTTAGAAATCTGTGGAGAAAAATTAATATTTCCCACCAATGCTTATCAAGGCAGTTATGTCATGGACATCGCATTTGCTTTGAAAGAAAAACATCAAAATAAATTTGTCGTTCCTTTAGAAAAATTATTTCACAATTTACCAAAAGACGAACCTCAAGGTGGCGACAAAGAAGTTTATATAGACGCTGTGATTGCGCAAGCCAAAACATTGTTAGGTGCTGAAGCTTTCCGCACGGTTTTTGACTTAAGTCTTGACATGATTTTAGCGGACATTCGCGCAGATCTCGCTGATTTCGGCGTGCATTATCAAGAATGGTTTTCTGAAAGAAAATTAACAGAATCCAATGTTGTCGATCGTATGATTGAACGCATGCAACAAGCGGGTTTGGTCTATGAAAAAGAAGGAGCCTTGTGGTTCCGTTCAACAGATTTTGAAGACGAGAAAGATCGTGTATTACAACGTGCTAATGGTCAGCGTACTTATTTTGTGAATGATCTTGCTTACCACATCAATAAATTCGAACGTGGTTTTGATTTTGCCATTGATATTTTTGGTTCGGATCATCACGGTTATATTCCGCGTATGAAAGCAGGTTTGAAAGCAAACGGTATTCAGCCCGAGCAGTTAACTTATTTGTTAATGCAATTTGTTTATCTTTTCCGTTCAGGTCAGCCTGTGCAAATGTCTACGCGTAGTGGTTCGTTTGTCACCTTGCGTGAATTGCGTGAAGAAGTGGGGAATGATGCCGCGCGTTATTTTTATGTGATGCGCCGTTGTGAGCAGCCAGTCGATTTTGATTTAGACTTAGCAAAATCACAATCCAACGAAAATCCTGTTTACTATGTGCAATATGCGCACGCACGAATCTGCAGTGTGTTTCGTCAGCTCACAGATAAACAACTGACGTTCGATCAAGCAATAGGGTTGAAAAATTTAGCCCGTCTGATCGAGGCGCCAGAGTTACAATTATTGGGCACATTGGCGCGTTACAAAGAAGTGGTCGTGAATGCCGCAAAACAACATGAGCCACACCTCATCACAAATTTCTTACGTGATCTAGCTAATGACTTCCATGTTTATTATAATTCCCACCAATTTCTAGTAGATGATGCAAATTTGCGCCATGCTAGACTGACGCTTATTGGTGCCGCTCGCCAAGTTTTGGCGAACGGATTAGGATTAATCGGTGTTTCAACACCTGAAACGATGTGATATGGCAAAAGACTACGCGAAATTTGTTCCACCTAAGCAAAGAATGTCACGCAAGAAAAGCTATCGCGTGGAGATTATTGCAGCAATTTTTTTAGTGGCCGTCTTGGGCGTGCTATCGGCTTATTTTATTCATGATAAAAAATCATTTATGGATAATTTCTCGTCTTTCTCAGCGCGTGTCTCTGAGTTGGTGCACCATAAAAGAAATATTTTAGCGAAAAACGCCGGGCAAAAATCAGATTCAGGGCAAGATACTCAAACGCCACCTGTGCAATTTGATTTCTATCATGAATTACCGACTATGCAAGTGGTCGTGGATGAGGCAGATAATGATACAACTTCGCCTACGGCGCCTGTTGTTCATCCTGTCATTACGGCAGCTCAGCCCGCGCTGCCTGCTGAAGAACCCACCAAAGCAACAGGTGAGTCTGTCTTAGAGAAAGCGGCGCCTGAAGCAACAGGTGAGCCAGCTTTAGAGAAAGCCGCACCCGAAGCAACAGCAGAGCCAGCCCCTCAGCCTGCGCCAACACCAGAGACAGCAGAAGCAACCCCGCCGCCCGCTAAAGCAGATGTCTTCAATCCAGACGAAATCTCAAATCTATTAGCAGCACAAAAGACAGATGTATCATCCTATGTGGTGCAATTGGGTACGTTTGAAACCCAGCAAGGCGCCAAAGAAATGGTATCAGAGTTATCTTCAGCTGGATTCGATGCAAAAGTTGTCAAATTAAAACATGCTGGTCAAGTTATTTACGGTGTGCAGCAAGGCCCTTATTTAACAAAAGAATTAGCCATTGCAACTAAGCAACGTTTGCAGAAAAGAGGTATTACTAGCATCATACGTAAAGCAGCCTAGACTTGTATTGCGCCGTTTAGGCCCCCATATTAGTAAGAATGTGCAGCAGCGTTGAGGAGAACACATTGGAACAATATCGCGGTACAACCATTCTCTCTGTTCGAAGAAATGGAACAGTTGTTATCGGTGGAGATGGGCAAGTGACTATGGGTCACACCGTCATGAAAGCGAACGCCCGTAAAGTCAGACGATTGTATAATGGCAAAGTGATAGTTGGATTTGCCGGAGGCACTGCTGATGCGTTTACGTTGTTTGAACGCTTTGAGGCAAAACTCGAAACACATCAAGGTAATTTATTACGAGCGGCTGTTGAGCTTGCCAAAGATTGGCGTACCGATCGAATCTTACGTCGACTTGAAGCCTTACTCGCTGTAGCCGATGCTAAAACATCACTGATCATCACCGGTAATGGGGATGTCATCGAACCCGAAGATAATTTAATCGCAATTGGTTCCGGTGGTCCTTATGCACAATCTGCAGCGCGTGCGTTGCTAGAAAATTCCACGCTCAGCGCACAAGAAATTGTTGAGAAATCACTGAAAATTGCCGCATCCGTTTGTATTTATACGAATAGCAATTTAACCATTGAATCTTTGGAATAAAGCGATGTTAGCTAACCAAAACAGCTTGATGATGAATTCCACACAGAGTGAAAACACTATGTCACATATGACACCGAGAGAAATTGTAATTGAATTAGATAAACATATTATCGGCCAAGCAGAAGCCAAGCGTGCTGTGGCGATTGCATTGCGTAATCGTTGGCGCCGTATGCAACTGGCTTCACCGTTGCGTGATGAAATCATGCCGAAAAATATTTTAATGATTGGGCCCACCGGTGTCGGTAAAACAGAAATCGCCAGACGCGTCGCGAAATTAGCAGATGCGCCTTTCATCAAAGTCGAAGCAACCAAATTTACAGAAGTCGGTTATGTCGGGCGCGATGTCGAGTCTATCATTCGTGATTTAGCCGATATGGCAGTCAAAATGATGCGTGAAAAAGCTATGTGTAAAGTCAAAATGGATGCAGAAACAGCGGCAGAAGAGCGTATTTTAGATGCATTGCTCCCAACACCACGCGGCAGTTTTGCCGGTGAGCCACAAGAACCTGCAACCCCTGATTCTGCGACACGCCAAGCGTTCAGAAAAAAATTACAAGAAGGTTCGCTGGATGAAAAAGAAATAGAAATTGAAGTGTCCGCCGCGCAAATCGGCGTAGAAATTATGTCGCCACCCGGTATGGAAGAAATGACCAGCCAGTTGCAATCCATGTTTCAGAATTTATCGTCTGAGCGCAGGAAGATGCGCAAGCTCAAAATCGCAGACGCGCGTAAAATGTTGCGAGAAGAAGAAGCAACAAAATTAATTGATGATGAAGAATTAAAATCACGCGCCATAGAAAGCGTTGAACAAAATGGTATTGTTTTCATTGATGAGTTAGACAAAATCGCTAAGCGTTCTGAACACGCGGGTGCAGATGTGTCACGCGAAGGTGTGCAACGTGATTTGTTGCCGCTGATCGAAGGTTCGACGGTGACGACTAAGCATGGTATGGTAAACACTGATCATATTTTATTTATTGCTTCTGGCGCTTTTCATTTTGCGAAACCATCTGATTTAATTCCTGAATTACAAGGCCGTTTGCCGATACGTGTTGAGCTGCAAGCATTAAGCACAGATGATTTTGTGCGTATCTTAACAGAGCCTGCAGCGTCTTTAACCGAACAATATACCGCTTTAATGCAAACAGAAGGTTTGACCTTGAACTTCTTGCCCGATGGCGTGCGTCGCATTGCTGAAGTGGCTTGGCATGTGAATGAACGCACTGAAAATATCGGCGCGCGTCGTTTGCATACAGTGATGGAAAGATTGTTAGAAGTCGTATCATTCGAAGCATCAGAACATGCGGAGAAAAATGTT
>CAJCIZ010000249.1 GCA_903970525.1 Myxococcales bacterium
TTTGCCCGAACGAAATTGCTCAAGGGCTTGCTTCTTGATCGACTCATAGTCAATCGATTCTTCTTGTTTCATTTTTCTGCGTCTTAAAGTTAAAAATCCTTCTTTGATTTTTAACTGACACAGTTCATTTTACACTCTCTCCTCTCCTAATTTTTTAACATCGATTTTGGGCACCAAACGATTAAGAGAATACTATTAATTAGTTTTAGATTTTAATTTTGCTTTAGCAGCTCTTTGATAGGTGTCTTGTAGAATTTCACTTATTGCTTTTTTAATGCGCTCAAGCCCTTCCAGGGAATTAACATCTATTTGACAAAACAAACTGTCATTAGATTTCGCATGTAAAACCATATAATAAATTCCGCCAACTAATAGCCCTGCAACGGCCCGGAGATCCACATCTGTATTTTCAAAATACGGATCAGCTAAATCAAAGAAGGCTTCCCCCAATTTTTCCCGTTCTTCTGCAACTTCAAACATTATCTTACTTCGTTGACTTAGCTGCCACAAAACAATCTTTTGCATTTCTTCTTCCTTAAAAAAGTAATTAAGTTGATTTGTGAGTAATGTTTCTAAAATATCTTTTGTGCCTTGATCTTTTTTTTCAGCCAGCAAAGCCCCGGCATTTCCTGATGCTTCAACCCAATAATCTTTTTTGCGAACATAAGTTTCGACCAGGTTGTCAAGGCTACCAAAGTACAGATTGATAAGTCCTCTGTTAACTCCAGCCGTTTTACCGATGTTTAAAGCATTTAGTCCCGTATATCCCTGTGTTCTTATTATGCAACCTACAGCATCAATTAACTTTTGCATTGATCGTTCTTTGTTGTTTTTTACCCCGTTATAAGTTTTCTTTGCCATAATCAGGTATTTATATACTGGAAATATGCAATTTTTGGTTTACATAATCAAACGCGTTTAAGGCTTTATCCAAATGTTCACGGGTATGGGTTGCCATTAAACTTGTCCTGATCCTTGCGTTCTTTCTTGCAACGCCCGGATAAACGATTGTATTTGCATATATACCTGCTTCAAGTAACAGCCTTCCCGCATCGCCAGTTTTATGTGCATCGCCAATTTTTACGGGTATTATAGCAGATTCAGTATTCCCAATATTCAACCCCATGGATAATAATCCGTTTTTAAAATATTCAATATTCTCTGCAAGCATAATCCTCCATTTTGGTTCTTCATCGATAAGGTCGAAAGCTTTTAATAAGCCAGCCGCAGCTGGTGTTGATGTAGATGAGAACACTTGTTGCCTTGATTGGAACTTAAGAAAATTTATAATTTCTGGAGTTGAAACGACGAATCCGCCGATATGCCCAAAAGCTTTGCTTAAAGTACCAGAAATGATATCCACTTGGCCTAATAGATTAAAAATTTCTATAGCGCCCCGGCCATTCTTCCCTATCACTCCAATACCATGAGCATCATCAACCATTAGATACCCTCCATATCTTTTGGTGAGATCCAAAATGTCCTGCATTTTTGCTAAGTCTCCATCCTGGGAATAAACTCCGTCGATGACTACTAACCTTGTTTTATATTTTTCCTGAGAATCTTTTAATATCCGTTCCAACGATTCGAGGTTATTGTGAGGAAACATTTTTAAGTTAGTTTCTTTACAACCCTCATATACGCTGGCATGCACGGCCATATCTAATATCGCTACATCCTCTTTTTTCAAAAGTGCCAACAATGTTGCACTATTTGACGTGTAACCAGTTGTAAAAACTAATGCTGAATCGGGTGTTCGTCCAAAAAAGGCCGCGATTTTAGTTTGCAACATTTCATGGTAATCATGATGTCCTCCAATTAGCGGCGAAGCGCCAGCGCCTGTTCCATACTTTTCAATGCCCTGGATAGCGGCCGCTTTTACTGCTGGATGTTGAGTGAAGTTTAAGTAATCATTGGAGACCAAGCTTACACATTTTTTTGGTATTTTGTTAAATGGTGAAGTAACCCACATTTCCGGTCCGCAACCATTTTTGCTTGTCATAAAGCGGAAATTCATTTGTCCACTTTCCTCCATGTAATTTGTAAAATCTTTAAATACTTCTGCACGTTCGAATGCATTTAAATCAGGAATGTTTTCAAAATCTTTGAAACTCGCTTTTTGAAAGTTAATGTTTGTTTTCATACTACTACTGTTATGGTTTAGTAAAAATTATATATTTACAATTTTAACAGTAGTGCTAAAATTAATGTTTTAGCCATCAGGGTATTTACACTATTATGACAATTTTTCTCTTGTTGGACTAAGTATTAAGGCTTTAATTATGGGGAGAAACTTTTAATACTCATTTGACAATTATTTTATCGATGTTTTAATCCTATCTGTATCTTAGGGTAAATAGTATTAAAAAAACTGTGGAGATCGCCACATTTCTAAATATTTTAACATATCATTTCGCTATGTGTAAATTTTGTCAACATCCTTTTAACAGATGGTGTTCCCATTGAATGTGTGCGTGATTTATTCTGTCAGGTCCAATAAAAATAATCACCAGGTATAATCAAAGATTACTTAAGCAAAAATATATGAAGGGATGGGCAAGCCTCATTCAACATAAAATTGTATGCTCAGCTGTAATTATTTATCAACAACCCAATTCCGTTTAAAGGCCTGACAAAAGCCGGTAGGCTTTAGTATCCAATAAATAATTTACTTCAGATCGTTTATCAAGTTCAATTTTAATCATCCATCCCTTAACAAAAGGGTCGCTATTTACCAATTCCGGCTCTTTTGTCAAAGCGTCATTTATTGACACAATTTTACCTGAAACCGGCATAAACAAATCGCTGGTAGTTTTAACGGCTTCTACTGAGCCAAATATTTCATCGGCATTAAAGGACTGACCGACCCTTGGTAACTCCACGTAAACAATCTCACCTAATTCGCTTTGTGCAAATTCAGTAATGCCAATAGTTCCAGTTTGTCCGTCCACTTGTAACCAAGTATGTTCTTTGGAATATAATAAGTTTTCAGGGAAATTCATGTTATTGAGTTTTAATGGTTTGTTTGAATAGCAGCATAAATATATCCCCCGCCTATAAAGCCAAAAAGACAGGGTATCAGCCAATAATAGCCGTATTGTATATCAAATTTAAAAGTTGCTATAAGCGCAGTAAGCATCATTATTACAGCCATAAAAATATAATGCTTCCGTTGCTTTTTCATGCTAATAGCCATTACGCAGCATAGCGGCCAATTCATTAGGCAACGGGCTTTCCTCCACTGCTTTAGCCGCTTTTTCTATATCATAAGCGACCCGGATAAAGTCTACCTGAATGCTGTCTTTATCATTAATGGTGGCAGTCTCATTTAAGGTGATGAGTACATAGCAGGCCAGCGGGTTGTTATCTTTGGGCTTGCCTACCGAACCAATATTAATGACGTGCTTATGGCCAGCAGGCGTTTCAATAACCCGATGGTAAGGTTTATGCGAATGACCAACACAAAGCACTTCCGCTTTGGCCTCGTCCATCATTTCCAGCACATAGGCTTCGTCCGTATCTACTAATACATATTCATCAATCTTTCGTGTACTGCCATGCGCCAATACGATGTTTAAATGATCATTGTTGAGCTGGTATTCCAGTTTTATACGGGCAGGTAGCATGTCCAAATACAAGCGATTTTCGGGTGATACCAATTCATAGGCGTAGCCTTTGGTTTTCAAGTCATGGTTACCGGCTAAAGTGGCAATGCCACGTTTGCGGACTTCCGCAATGATTTCATTCGGCCAGATATTGTAGCCGATCAGGTCACCCATGCAATAAACTGCATCAGGCTTGCGGCTTTCCAGGTCGGCAAGCATAGCTTCAAAAGCAGGCAGGTTAGCGTGTACATCAGAAAATAAAACAATAGTCATATTATAAAGAATATTTAATATGTCGATTAAATGGATGCTTTTTTACCCTGCCGGTTTTCGCCAGCATGGACAAAGAATAGCTGATTGTGTTATGGAGCTTTTTTGTGTCTAACAAAGGATCTGCAATCATGATCTCTGCAACAATTTCATCAACCATCATAGGT
>CAJCIZ010000250.1 GCA_903970525.1 Myxococcales bacterium
CGCTCTTCCGATCTAGTCGCAGCCGTTGCCAAAATCAGTAGCGGATAGGAAAACCAATCGGGCGCAAGCGTATAAAATGGGCTAACAATCGCATCTGGCGACGTTAACAAATTTGCTCCTTGGCCAAAATAATTAAGTAACAAGGCAGGTAACGCAACAGCAAACCAGCCAATACGAATTGAACGTTTCCCAAAATGTCCTAGATCTGCATACATTGCCTCAGCACCCGTTACCACTAGGAAAACACCCCCTAGCACCAGGTACGCACGCAAGCCACCATGATAGAAAAATACCAATGCATAATAAGGATTAACAGCAGCAAGCACATGTGGATGATGATAAATAGCAACTGCACCCAATATGCCGATCACAATAAACCACAGCAAAAGAATGGGTCCAAAAATAAAACTAATTTTGCCGGTCCCAAAGCGTTGACAAAGAAAAAGACCTAACAAAATAACAAAGGAAATTAATAGTATGGACCCTGCCATTTATAAAAGGCTTCAAATGAGCCAGAATGAATGTTGTTAACGTCATTCAATTAAATGGAGAGTCCACGATGAAGAATATTAAGGTATTAGGTATTGACTTGGCAAAGAATGTTTTTCAACTTCATGGCACCGATGCCAAAGGAAAATGTGTATTGAAAAAAAGATTGAACCGCGAAAAATTGATCGAATTCATGGCACAGCTACCCCCTTGTTTGGTTGGCATAGAGGCTTGTGGTGGATCGCATTACTGGGCGAGGACATTTATAAAAATGGGACATAATGTAAAAATGATGGCTCCGCAGTTTGTAAAACCCTATATACAGTCAAATAAGAATGATAAAAACGATGCGGCAGGAATCAATGAAGCCGTAACACGACCAAACATGAAATTTGTGCCAATAAAGCAAATTGAACAGCAAGATGTCTTATTGGTGCATCGCTGTAGGGAATTAGCAGTCAAGCAAAGAACTGCGCTGGCAAATCAAATACGAGGATTGCTATTAGAGTATGGAGTCATTATTCCGCAAGGGGTTAAGCAAATAAAACATCTTCCAGAGATTCTGGATAATAATAAAAGTAAATTAACAGAAAAAGCTTTTACAGCTTTTATTGGGTTGCATGAACAATTTAAAAAATATGATGATCAGGTCAATGGTTATGATAAAGAAATCGCACGACAAGCTAATCAGGATGTAAGGTGCAAAGAGATTCAAAAAATAAAAGGAATTGGGCCGATAACAGCATCCGCAATGGTAGCAACAATAGGTGATGTTAGTGTTTTTAAAAATGGGCGTGAAGTATCCGCGTGGCTAGGTTTAGTACCTAAACAACATTCCAGTGCCAACAAAATAAGATTGGGCGGGATTAGTAAACGAGGTGATCGTTACCTAAGAACATTGCTTATTCACGGTGGGCGCACAGTAGTAAACAGATGCGACAAAAAAACAGACAAATTAAATATGTGGGTAGCCAACAAAAAAAATCGCTGCGGAAAAAACAAAGCTGCTGTAGCCGTAGCTAATAAAAATGCTCGCGTTATTTGGGCAATATTAAAAACAGGAGAAGCTTATCGAAATCAAGATGCTACAAACATCTGAAACGATTTTAAGTATCAACCCACAAAAGTGGTGGTAAAAAAATGAGTTCTGGGGATTGCTAAAGGTAAACCGAAATTGATAGCAAACAGGTAAGACCGGCTCTTTTAAAACCTAATTTGGCCAATGGCCGTAAACAAGGCCTGGTAATTGATGAGGAAAAAGAGCGCAGATACTATCAGGGCCAGAGTGAATGTGTATCACTCAAAAGGCCGAATATATGACTGCATCTCAACCTATTTTGCTACAGATGATGGAATACCGCTTGCAATTCTAGGCAGGGTCCATATATGGCCAAACTCCAGCTGAAGTAGATGCTACAGCTATTTATGTTTATATAATGAACATATACTAGACACTAAATGGAGCAGTTTGATGATTGAATCAATACACTTGGTCGATCTAAGTAAGATCAGGCCGTCTGATTACAATGCGCAATATGTCGGTTGTCTAGTCCTGACAAAAGACCATAAACTTTTGCTTCAACAACGCGGACATGATTTTGTCACTTATCCTGATTATCTTTGTGAGTTCGGCGGTCGGATAGAGCAGGGTGAACAGCCTATTCAAGCTATCATCCGTGAATTGAAAGAAGAGTTGGGCGCATTGGTTCAGGAAAATGAGTTGGTTAGTCTTGGAGCACTCACTGAGGCGATGTCAGGTCATACTGAATTGGTTTATGTTTATTTTTGGCATGACGTACAGGGGACGATTACTGGATGCTATGAAGGGACTGCTAGGTTTTTTGATAATATTGGGTGTATTTTGGCTTATCCAAAAATCACGGATGGGTTGCGTTGGATGTTAGATGAATGTCAAAAGAGAGGGCTGTTAACCCTGTAATTTTATTTGTGAAACCAAGATGAGGAAAAGGAATGGATGAATTGACAGTTTATCGTGTCACGGGGAACACACTTAATAATTTAGCAGCTAATTGGAATGGAACCGCATGATGATGGTGAAAAAATCAGAGATAGTCTAATCGTTTTGATTTAAAATACCATTATTTCGAACGATAATAATGACTAAGGTAACGTTTAATGGATATTGATCAGGTTACGGCGCTGATACAGCAAGGTGAATCAAATAATCTTGAATTCAAAAAATCTACTACTCAGTTAAAGCCTGCATTTGAAACAGTCTGTGCTTTTTTAAATGGAAATGGTGGTATTGTATTAATAGGTGTCTCAGACAGTGGCCAAATAATTGGCCAAGATGTTACTGATAATACTCGCCAGGAAATTGCACGAGAAATAAACAAGATTGAACCAACAGCGCAAATTGAAATATCTTATGTGTCAATAGAAGGTAGTAAGTACGTCATCGTTATTGAAGCAAATTCGGGTATTCATGCGCCATATACTTATGATGGCCGTGCCTTTGAGCGTAATCAATCAACTACTGGTAGGATGACTCAGCATAGATATGAGCAGTTACTAGTTGAACGTGGTCAATTAAATCATTCATGGGAAGAGACGATTGCCACTAACTATACAATTGATGATCTTGATTTTGATGAAATCCATCATGCTGTGCAGCAAGGTATTGCTGCCGGCCGTGTTCCAGCAACAGCAGCAAATGAAACCATAGAAGGCATATTAAAAAGTTGGAATCTGATAGAAGGCGGTAGAATTAATAATGCCGCAGTTATTTTGTTCGCGAAGGAAGTATTACCTCGCTACCCTCAATGCCATCTAAAAATGGGTAGATTTAGAGGGACGGATATGTTGGGAGATTTTATAGATAATAAAGAATATTTTGGCAACGCATTTAGAATGCTGAAAGAAGCAAATAGTTTTATCTCACGGCATCTACCAATAGCTAGTTTTTTTGAATCAGATCGTTTTGAGAGAATTGATAAGCCAGCTTTGCCTGTATTAGCGGTGCGCGAGGCATTAGTGAATTCGATTTGCCATAGGGATTACTCGAATCGATCATCATCAATTACATTGGGAATTTTTGATGACCGGATGGAGGTCTGGAATAACGGGAAATTACCAGTTAATTTAAAAATATCCGATTTAAAGAAAAAACATAAATCAGAGCCTAGAAATAAGCTCATTGCGAAAGTTTTTTATGACAGAAAATATTTTGATGGATGGGGAACGGGGATTATTAAAATTTTTGACTTATGTCGCGCAAATAATATCCCTGAACCCGAGTACGAGCAGTATTCTGGTGGTGTCGAGATTTGTTTTAAATTTAGAGAATCGATTGGTTTTGCAAAACAACCAGAGCTTGATCTATCAGAATATCAATTAAGTACACGCCAAAAAAACATTTTAAAAATTCTCATGACTGGAACAAAAATGACTGTTAGTGAGATAACAGAAACTATGGACAACCCACCATCGACGCGCACAGTGGGAGATGATTTATCTCATTTAAAAGCATTAGGTTTAGTTAAGCTTGAGGGTGTCGGTCGAGGCGCTAAATGGTTTGCCGAACCAAAGCAGAAAAAATAATGGGGCGGGAAAGGGGCGATAATGGGGCGAAAAACACCCAACTATTTGATTTAATTGATTTTTTATATAAACAGAGTGAAAATTAGCGATGTCATTCTATAACATATTGATTTTACAATTTAATATTAATTTCAGCTGGTAATAATAATTAATATGTAACCAATCATGCAGTGTTTCAAAGTTAATCACTATGCATCCTTCAAGCTAACACTTCGGTAATTCTTACATTCATTTTTAGCGCAAGAATTCATATAGCTTGTAATTTTTGATCATTAAATGCACAAATAGGGTGACCCCCAATTTACATAGGGTCTAGAAAATGAGGTAATAAACTAATCAGCATATAAGAAAAAAGTAATAATATCAAGTTGCTTCTCCAAATAAAAATAAATTAAGGAGAGTAAAGATGATGGCTCGAGAACTAAGGTTAGCAAAATCACTTCTCGCGCTAATATACCAGCATCATGCAAAACAATTATTGTACCTTTGTATTTCTATTCAAAATATCAATATTCTCAAAA
>CAJCIZ010000251.1 GCA_903970525.1 Myxococcales bacterium
TTCAAATAGGCCTCCGTACACGGCAGAAGATTTTCGAATCTGATTTTTCATTGAAATATAATTCCGCTTAAGTTTTTTTCGACTATCTTTTTTGTGCGCCATATATAACCTCAGCTAATTCTTAATTAATTTTTTTTTTGCTGAAGCATGCCGTTCTCGTAATTCAATGTCAATATACCGATCTGTAATTGCACCTGAGCTATGGCCTGCATCGTCTCTTACGTGTTCACGCGGTCGTCTCTTTACATCATCTGATATGCCCGTATGTCTCAGCCAATGCACGGTTGCTTCTGATAAGGCTATTGCATCATCAGCAAAACCATCATGGTTTAATCGTTCAATTGTCACATTAAAGCACTTTTGTACAATTTTTCTAATAAATGATGTATTACTAATCGGTCCATAGCCTTTTACTCTAGGAAGTAATGGTGTCTTGTCTGCTGGTGTGGGTAGAGGCATTAAATTTAAGTGAGTCCTCCAGCGTTTTAACGATGCTAACATCGCATCGCTCACTGCAATATCTCTTTCTTTATTACCTTTGCCAACAACTGTAAACCACCAGTTACCATCATGATCACTGCGAAAATTGTTCATAGTTGGTGTCCAACGCGCGCTAGCAGCTAATTCAGATATACGTAGGTACATCGAGTATAGTGCTGAGAGCATGAACAGTGTACGTTCATGTTTGTCATGGTCATTGTTAGCCATCATTTCGGCAGTTTCAATCACATACGACCACTGCAATTCACTCAGTCGTCGAATTTTAGGTTTTCCCTGATGTTTTCGCAAGAATTTACTTTTCTGACGTATGTGTCCGATTGGATTAATTTCTGTTGCTTCTTCCTGAATTAAGTAATTATAGAAACTGCTGAGTACAGCAAATATTTGTTTTAACGCCGTTTCTGATAGTCTGTAATGCTTTATATTAGGTTGTTGTGATTGGCTTAGTGAAGATTTGGGTAATGTGACAACAAAAGGACGCCAAGCAAGATTTGGGATACGTAAATTGCTTTCAGTAATAAAGCGAGGTACTTTTTTAATACTTATCCAATTCTCGGGTGGTTTTTGACAAAATTTTAAATAGGCTTCTATATCAACTCTGCGAAGCGAACAAACTGATTTGTCTGATACGTGCCATGACCATTGTAATAATCGTTCCACCTCACAACGGTAAGCATTAAATGTTGCTTGGCTACCATCATAGCTTTTTAAAAATGACATCGCATACCGGTAATCAAGAGAGAGGAAAGATGAAGAATGTTGCCAAACAGGCTCTGGCGCCTCAGAAACATTGTCCAAGGTGTCAAAGAGCGGGCGGAGGGGTGTGAGGCTATCTATCATTTTCTAGTGACCTTATTCGCCAGACTAAGGATTATTCCATTATTGGCGTAAACTATGATATTATACCCTAAATAGGACTGATAACTACAATTATCAATCCATAATGTAGTGCGCTAGCAATATGTCGACGGTGTAAAAAGTAAATAGTATGCTCAGCCGTGTTGATAAAGCTTCTATTGTTGGTAAAATAAACACCATTAATAATGTTCCGGAGGTTATTGCCCATGCTAACTAACAGTGAAAAATCTCCCATTGAGCAAGTGTTACGCGTATGTATTGGTGAACTTAGAATGATTCTAGTTGATAGTCATGAGCTGTTGGCGAGACGTGATAAAACAGCTGTCGACCCTGTAAAAGTTGAAAATGGCTATCAGGAAATGATGGATATTATTAAGAAAGCTTATAACAACCCTCTTAATGGTGATGAGTTCAACATAGAGACTAAACAAGTTTTTTTTCTTCGCACGGGGCTTGATCCTATTTATAATAAATTGCGTGCGTTGTTTCACCCTGAATTTAATATATTTGTAAAATTAGCAATGACGAATAACCCATTTTATACAAAGAAAAGTGATGAAATTAGCCAAGCTGTTTTTGACAGCAAGATTCCCCAGATCAAGGAATTTATAGTTTCTCGTTTGGAAAAGATTATTGATCGGACACCACAACTATCCAAACTCAAATCCGATTTAAAGTTTTTTAACCGGGAAGAAACAAAAGAAAATGATAACGATTCAATCAAGGGAATGAATAACACTTAACTATTTAAATTGCGGATTATCACCGACTTGCTCATTGTTTACCGGAGAAACTACAGTTCTATTTTTTTCTGTTTCTTCACTATCGTTGGCATACTCTTTGGTTATAGCATTTTTCACAGCCTCTACTAGCCATGATTGATTGGCAAATATTTCGTCTTTGCTGAGTAGTTTTTCCCCATCAAATACACAGATTGGGCTATGTTCTCCTTCATGATGCCTAACAAGATACCCTGCATATTCAAACATTATGGTGTCATCATTTGTTGTATAGTCTTTTTCTTCGAAGGCATATTGTATACCACCACCAGATGCAATTCTTTCATTTCTTAACACAACCATGTCAACAGAATCATCTTCTCTAATATTTGAAACTATTTGCCTTTGAGTTTTTCCTGAGTGTACTGAATTAATAACTCGTGAAATGAGATTCTTAAAATAGCCGTTCTCAGCATCATCATATGTTAATTGAATCCTAGTTACGCTAGTAGGTAATTTACTAATCCATCCAAGTAATCCGTGATTCTCATCGAGTAAATTTGTCCTTGTATCCGCATGACAAAAATAGATAGAACTGTCATTAGTATCTTTTGCAATTGCAACTATTCCAGAGCAAGTATTTATGCCTGTTGTATATAAGCCTTTTATTTGCTGAGGTGTGCGAGCTGTAATAACTCCATAACATTTTTGAGGAACATAGATCAGCTCACCCTTTTCTTCCAAGGATACCCCGGCATTAGCTTTGGGTAGCAACTTCAATATATTGGCTGAAGATCTACCATCCTCTTCACTCGGTTTTCTGGGTGCTGACATAATCCCTACCCTCTATGGGATTGACTATATTATAAGTTTAGTCCAGTTTTTGCCTTATATGTGAAGACTGTTCACTGAAAGTGCAGCACCTAAAACAAAAGATTTTTAAATATTCAATAGATGCAATGGGTTAGTTAATGGGTGTTGCGGATGGGGATAAAGGCTCTATATTTGACAAAGTCTTGACTATACACTTTGGAGGGACTGCTCAATACCCCCCTATCATTGCTAATGTTTAAAGCCTCTGCGCTAGCAACTATTGAAACTCCAAGCAAGCCTGCTCCGATAAGCAGCAAAGAAATGTTTTATTCTGCTATATCCAAAAGAGTTATCTTCAAATATAAATGAAATACTGAATGGAATAATAGGTCTGTTATCTGCTAAAATTCGATGGCAAAGTCCATTATTCGAGGATATTCTCCACAGATCCCAATTTTTAATCATGACGCAAAACAAGACAATGATGAGTTACGCAAGCTATGCGAAACAGATCAAAGCATGCGTCAAAAACGACCTGCTCCGGAGGAAGAAAGACAGAATATATTTGATGCAGAAAGAAAGCATCGTGAAAAAATTAAGTAATTCATATCAGAAGGAAAGGTAATTACAGTAATAGACTATTTTCGTGCGGCATTAATTTTTCATCATGGCCAAACAGAGGAAGATTTTAAAAAGGCGCACGAGTTAGCAATGAAGAACGCAGAGCTTGGAAATGAAAATGCAAAACATTTTGCATGTGTTATTGAAGATCGCTGGCTATTAAACTCTGGTAAGCCGCAAAAATATGTTTCACAGTGGGACACTATCTTTGGGCGATTCGCAATCAAGCAACCAGTCGATGAGCAGTTTACAGATGATGAGCGCAACGCAGCAGGTTTCCCAAAGTTAGCTGAAGTTCAGGCGCTGATTGCAAACCATGATAACATCACTGAGTTTCATACGAAATATAGAGATCTCGTGCTCAAAGTGAGAGAACATGTCAGTAAACGGATAGAGAAATAATGAGTGTCAAGCACGGTTTTTCTCTTTTCGCTTTTCTCTTCTGAAGCTTTTAGTATAGACTGAAATTGAGTATAATAATTGAGTTGGTTCATTTTATAAAAGGATATCTTATGGAAAAGCACAACCCAAATGGTCAAAGTCAGGATAAAGATCGCCACGACAAACAACGACATGATGAAAATTCAACTCGCAAAAATCATGAGTCTGAAAAAGAAGATAAGCGAAATGAGAATAATAAGGATCACTCAAACAAGCGGTAGGGTAATTTGAAATCACGTTTACTTTTTTCCGTTAAACAAGCAACGCCTGAGTATACCAACGGCTGGATGCCAGCTAAAAGCACGCTGGCATGACAGACCCGTTTTTAATTCACATTTTATTGAAAAGTTTGTGGGAATCTCTCAGCACTTGACTCCAACAACTATTCTTCTAAAGCTTCTTCATAGATCGAATTTATCTTATCCCGCGCTTCTGGAAATTTCTTTTTACCTCTTCCAATTTCAGCTAATAATGTATATAGAGCAACAGAAGATTTATTATCATCTTTAAGAGCAATAAAACCGTACTCCGAAGCATATCTAGAATGTTCACCTACACTAAAATCAACGATGGCATCGAATTTATCTTGATCAACCGTAAATTTTTGGTTGTATTGATCTAGAATGCGATCGATGTGATCTAAACTCTTTAAGCCATCTGTTTTGTGTTTGCGTAATTCTACAATTTTTTTAATTGTTTCTAATAAAATGGTTTTTTGCCCATTTGTGAGTTTTGGTCCTGCTTTTTTTGCTTGTTTAATTTTGCTGCGCTTTTTAGGTTTGGCTTTTGCTTTAGCCTTAGTTTTGGTTTTAGCTTTTGCTTTAACTTTTATTTTGGCTCTAACTGTAACTTTTTTTCTAGCTTTCGCTTTAACTTTAGCTTTGGTTCTAGTTTTGGTTTTAGATTTAGCTTTAACTTTTTTTCTAGGTTTAGCCTTAGATTTCAATTTAACTTTAGTCTTAGTCTTCAGCCTAGCTTTAGACTTTGATCTGGATTTCGTCTTCGATTTTGACATATTTTCTCCTTAATATATTAACTAAATCATAGGCTCATATGAAAGGCTAACGGGGAACGCAGCCTTCTTTTGACATTTCTGATTTTCTACAGCTCATGCCGCAACGACCACCAAACATACTAGCAAGAGCGCCAATAAAGAATAAGAAAAATATGACGAAGGTTGCTTGGCCTACTGCATTTGTTGCTTTTTCAGCATTCACTGTGACCTGCGTAGTACTGGTATCATCCGCATGCATTTTGGTTTGTTCTGAAACCAAGGGCGCAGCTTCATTGCTTGTGTAGCTAATGACTGTTGCATTACGATCAACGATATAGTTATAGTGAGTCAGCAGTTGGCCTACATGGGCAACCAACATGATAGTCAGAAGCAGCACAACACTCCACGTTGCGAAACCATATACTTCACCTAAGTTACGTTTAGTGCAGTATTGACGTCCCAAATAACCTGAGAGCCATCCCGCTATAAACATAGAAATGAAAGCAGCAACCACTAAGCCAACAAATCCACTCACAGCCAGAGTCGTATTACCATCGGGGCCAGAAGAAAAGGCAGTCAGTCCAATTGAAAGGGCAAACATATAAAATAAAAAGGTCAAGCCAAAACCAATTAAAGCACTGAATAAAATAGCAGACCAAGAAACACATCGTATACCACATAAATAAGGATGATCAGACATTTTTTTGTCTCCACACATTTGTTCGTTCATATCTTTTTTCTCCATAATGAGGACTATTTAAAGAAATCTATTCACAAAATAACAGTCAATCTCTTCGTCCGCCTATGTGTAAGATCAGCGATAGAACAAATAAGACGAGAAAGATAAAAAAGACCACTTGGGCAATTTGTGCAGCTGCAACTGCGATGCCTGTGAACCCGAAAACAGCGGCGATGAGAGCAATAATAAGAAACGTAACGACCCAATCTAACATGATGATTACTCCCTATGGTTAGAGTTCTTGCTAAGTTAGTGTGTTATATACAGGTTTTCAATTCAATGAGTAATGGCGTGTACGTGTGAGAGGGTAAACCCTATATTTTATGAAGCGCTTTTATAATATCATCATATATAGGCGCGAGCTCATATCGTTTCCTGTTTTCTATAATACTGGGATATTTGTTCTCTATTATTTTCACAAGCTCAAGTAAGCTTTCTTCTCGTGACAATGTTTGTGGTAGGCCAGCTTTAATTATTTCTACTTCCGGCATTAATTTTTCTTGATCTGCGACGATGTTTTGTAAAGTAACAATTGATAGATGCAATGAGGGGATATAAGTTAATATTGAGCGAAAGCCAGGGATGCCTCCTCTATGAGAATAGTATTCGCCAAATACATCTGACTGCATGATTTCTATACCATAACCATAATATGCATCGACTCGTTCTGTTACTAGATAGGATTTCAGCATTAACTCTAGTAAAAATGTAGGAATTATTTTCCCAGCATATAAAGCATTATTCCATTTCAACAGATCTTCAGCCGTGGAGATAAGACTTCCGGCGCCACCGGGGACTTCCATGGATTCATAACGATTGACTTCTTCTAAACTTGCATCGTGTTTTGTGATTTCATATTGATATCCTCGTGCTAAATTTGCAAATCTAGCATCTGACCGTATCAGATCATCTACGGTGCCGTGAGTCGGTAAAACAGTTGATCGCATTCCAAGAGGTTCAAAAAATGTTTCTTCTAGATAGAAATCAAGATTTTTTTGAGTAATTTGTTGAATGATTATTCCTAATAAATAGTAGCCTGAATTACTATATGCAAATTTTTCTCCCGGGTTGAATTCTAGCTCATGATTTTTAAAAAAAGTAATAAGGTCGGAATTTTTAGGAAATTTCTGTTTTTCAAAATCAGGTAAACTCGTGTAATTTGTAATCCCAGATGAATGGACTAACAATTGATGTATCGTTACGGTATTTGCCCATGTTGGCATTGAGTTATTCCATATTTCATGTTCTGCAGGCAAATAGTGTTCTATTGTATTATTTAATTCTGCTTGGATATGGTCTTTAAGTTTTCTTTGATCGTTTATATTTATATTTTTATCCAAGAGCGCTTTTAAAATTGCCACAGCAGTAAATTGTTTTGTAACGGAGCCTGCAAGAAACTGTGACTCACTAGAGGCAGGAATTTTTTTTGAAATATCAGCATAACCGAAACATTTTTGATAAATTGTTTCTTTATTTGTGGCAACAAAAATAGAGCCACTGTGCTGCGTGTGGTTAGTCAGTGCATTGATGGTATTTGTAATTTTATCCCGTGCTTTTGCTACATTTAATTTATATGTCATCATTGCCTCAGGCCCGCCAATTTTTAAACAATATTAATTCATAAGTAGCTTTTCATAAGAGGAATTGAATGACGACCAACGGTATATTTTGTGTTACAGTCACTCGCATTACAGTCTATACCGAAGTTAAAAAAATTCAACTCTCAGATGAGAACAATATTGGAGTCATAATGAAATCAATTCTACTTTCTATTCTATTACTGTTTGTTTACGTCAACGTAAACGCACAAGTCTGGCCACCTTCAGCAGATCACACGCAAATATCAATCTGGCCAGAAGGCAAAATGCCGGATGCGATACCCGTTACAAAAAAAGAGTCAGTATCAATAAGCAACAGTCTTATTGCGGGAAAACCAGTGATTGGTGTCGAGGATGTTACGCAACCTACAATAACTATTTATTCTCCAACAACAAAAAATACTGGCGCTGCTGTTCTTGTGTTTCCGGGTGGTGGTTTCTATGATTTGGCAATTGATTTGGAAGGAACAGAGATTTGTGAATGGCTGGCTTCTCAAGGAATTACCGGCATATTACTGAAATATCGCGTTCCTTATTCAGGACCCCATTGGGATAAGGATTGCAAATGTCACGTTCAACCTAAAGCACCCACTGCGTTAGAAGACGCGCAAAGAGCGCTTGGGATCGTACGATCCAATGCTACGAAATGGCATATTAATCCTAACAAAATTGGCGTCATCGGATTTTCGGCGGGCGGTTTTATGGTTGCTGATATTAGTACGCACTTTAAAAAACGTGCCTATTCACCCGTTGATGCTATTGATAAAGAATGTTGTCGTCCTGATTTTGCGATTGCTCTCTATCCAGGACACATGCGGATGGATGGCAAAGGATTTGTGTTAACCCCAGATATTCATTTTACAAAAGAAACACCACCTACATTTTTGTTACAAGCAGAAGATGATCCAGTAGACACGATTGACTATTCTCTTCTGTATTACATCGGTCTCAAAAAAGCAGGTGTTCCTGTAGAAATGCATTTATATGCTCAGGGTGGTCACGCATTTGGATTGCGTGAAACGCATCTTGAAATAACAAAGTGGCCAAAGTTGGTGGAACGATGGTTGAAATCAATTAATATTATTTAAAAGAAGTGGGTTAAAGCTTATCTTTAAACGAGAATAGTAATTAAGCTTAATTTTAGTAGCTTCAAGATAATGTTCTACGGGATTCTGAATTTAGTGAATGGTTCATAGCCAATTAACTCACCGATTGTATTAAAAATTAATTCGGATTTTTATAAACCATGGCGGATTGACAAAAAAATCAATGGGGTTAGTCACTAATATTTCATTCTGATGATAAGATTTTTTTAATTGCCCAACAATCTGTACAGTACGTTTTGGTTTGAGTTTTTCTGAATAATATTTCAGGCTGGTAGATATCTGTGTATCAGATAATTTAACTTCAATGAGATCTTCAATTTTATTATTTATAATCGTAATAAAATCAACTTCTCGCTTATCTTTGTCACGGATGTAATGTAAACTGCAACGATGCCCATGATAATCTTCAATAAAGTGCAATCTTTTTAGTAATGTTGTTGCCACAAGATTTTCTAGTCTAGCTCCCTCATCGCCAAGGACATCACCATTATCATAGAAATACACTTTAGGAGGCTTTTGTATAGAGCGAGCAATATTTTTTGTGTATGGATAAACAGGAAATGCTAAGTACATTTTTTCAATCAAAGACAACCAACTTTTTGCGGTTTTAGGCGATATTTGCAAGTCTTCAGCAATATTTGAGAGTGTAATCATTCCACTGACTCGCTCTCTTAATGCATCAACAAAAAGAGAAAGCGTCTGAATGTTGCGAATAGATTCAAGATCACGTACATCTTCTTTTAAAATTCTGTCAAATCGTTCTCGTCGCCAACGTCTTGCTTCTCGTTCATCTGCTAATATGAATGGTTCTGGAAATCCACCAAATGTTAACAAGCGTTTATATGCTTCTGCAGGCGTGATTTCAGAAGGGAGTTCATCAATCGTAAATGGATGCAAACGCCAATAGTGATAACGCCCCATCAGAGAATCACCACCACGTTTATAGATATCTAGTCTTGCTGAACCCGTGACGAGATACTCTTGATTTTCAGGCCTAGTGTCATAGACGCCTTTTATCCAGCGTTTCCAACGAGGGTATTTGTGTAGTTCATCAAAAATAATAAGAGGGCTATTGGCCAACCATTCTTTTTTCATGATGGCTCTTCTATCTTCGTCATTGTCCCAATTTAAGTAGATGCCACCGGCAAAATGATCATGACATAAAGCCTTGCCTAAGGTGGTTTTACCCACTTGTCTTGGACCTCCGATAAAAACCATCTTTTTTATAAGGTCTTGATAAATATATGGTTCGCAGTATCTTTGCATGACTATATTATCCTGTACTACAATTTGGTCTCGTCTAAAATGTAGTATACTCCAAAATGGTCGGAAACAGGAATGCTTTATTAAATACAAAACCATTATTAATGCACAATGTTATTTGAAATAACAAAGTCGCTAACTAATTTATCCCCTAGATCTTGCTTTTGAAGTCAGTAACAGCTAGCCTTCTCATTTTTACATGATATACGACTGCCCATAATTTATTTATAAAGATAATAAATGTCCATATCAGCGCGCACAAGAAATCCTTCTTTTTTATATCAGCTTTTTCTTTTCTACACCGCACTCATGGCTGTACTTGTGCCTGAAGTTCTTGCAGAAACTGGAGTCATACGCCGTCCGTTTTCACTGGATGACAACGCGATAGATATAAATTCGACCTGCATCGCTCACCGCAGCACGCGATAATTTAGCGGAAACCATGCAACTTAGCTCAACCACTTTCGACTCAGATCAAGCCAAATTTGGTTTGGCAATTTCGGGAAAATTCGCTGGCATGTCAACAGATGCAGTCAAACGCTTACATCAAGTTGCTTATGAATTTTTGAGCCCAATGCGCAACTACTTTCCTTCAACACAAGGCATGCTGAATTACCTCACGCGTTTAGGCTTCAAAAATATTTATTTTGCAACGGGTGGAACACCTTATCCTCTCACGACCAAAGCTACATTTACGCCGCAGTATTTTAATTCGCACTGGGGAAGTGGCTCTTGCGATCTCACGACAAGAACCTCTGATCAGTTGAATAGGGACTGTAAAGGCATTTGGGACTCTGTCACGCATGGCGCTGATAGAATCATGAGTTTTACGCCAAACACCGCGAATGTTTGCCCAGGAAAAACGTTTGTAGATGATGCATCTGATACGTGTGTAGATGATGGTCCTGGAAAAATGTCTGGACATAAAGCAATTCAAATAAAATCAGGTCAACCTGTCACATTTTTTCAGGGGAATTCTGGTGGAGATTTTTATCCAGCAAATATGACGACTTCTCAAGGTGGCATTCCTTTCATTCATAATTTGCCTAGTCTTTGCAATACCATTAACAGCGCGCAACCAGGAAAGAATGCCAGCTGTCACAACATTAAAGATGCGCCATCAGATGTTTTTAAATCCATGACGATTACAGCAGCGAATTTACCTGCGCTGGATGCA
>CAJCIZ010000252.1 GCA_903970525.1 Myxococcales bacterium
GCTGAAGAACTTGAATTAATTTTAGAAGGGTTGAATGAAATTATTAATTAACAGTGAATTACATTAACATTAAATCTTAACTCCCAGCAATAGGTTTGATTGTTACTTTCATTTGGAAAATAGCGGATTTGACCATTGCGCCCCAGCTAATAAATGAATGAAATTTGCCAACTATGTACTGGACCCCCGCCTTCGCCTTTCTTGAATATTCATACTGCATAATGCATAATCGCGCCAATTCATAGGAAGTTCGACCAAAACGAAAGGAGTTTCAATATGCTGCATACTATACCTGTGCCTAAACAATCAAGTTCTTCATCTGCGTCACTGAGTGATGAAAAGTATGAGCTTAAACATTCTCAGTTAAAAAATTATGTTCGTGATTCTGGTTTACCACCAGATTCACGTAAGTATGTCATCTATGATTTTGAGGATGATTCATTAGCTGAATTTACTAAACTAGAAAAAGACCCTCTTGAAAAAGCAGCGAAAGGGCCATTGCTGTCATCTGGTAATCCTAAGGCGCAGTTCATATTAGCACAAAGGGCTCATTGGCTATATAAGCAAAATAGCCATGATAATACAATCAAATGGGCAACTAAAGCAGCTGAACAGGGATATTTCCCAGCTTTCTTACTATTAATCAACACTAATACTACTTGGTATAAATGGTGGAAGAAATTAAATAAATTAGCGAAGGACGGTAATCTTGAAGCCGAGTTCTACCTTGGCGTTTGATACGAGTATGGATATAGCGTGCCACAAGACTTTGTACAGGCGCTACATAGAAATATTAAAGTTGCTATGAAAGGTAATCCAAAAGGATATTTTAAAGTTTTAGAACATGTTAATCGCGCTACATGGGATACAGTTTGTATTCAATATATGCGGGTTAGTTCCGGTGAATTAGGGTTGGCTGCAGATTTGGTTGAAAATTATTTGGCATTGATAGAACAGTACTATCAACATGGGATTCGTCCGTTACTTAGCGAAAAGGAAAAAAATAGATCCGCGCTTTCAAAATATAGAAATGAATGCAAAACATTCAAGCGTCAAACAGAAGATATTCCTTCTGAGCTAATAGCTTGGCTTAATCAATCCGCATCTCAGAAAAATCCTAAAGCACAATTCATGCTTGGCAGATGCTATGAAAGCGGATTATTAGGTGTCAAAGAAAGTCTCGATGAAGCGATGAAGTATTATGCTGATTCCGAAAAGCAAGGGTATGAAGAAGCAATGATTAGACTCGCATATCTTCATAAGAAAAAAAATAACTATCAACTTGCCTCTTTGGCAGCCGAACGAGCGATAGAATCAAAAAATCTAAATAAAAAATTATTAGTTTTAGCCTATGAAATTATGATAGAGCTACACTCGATTCATCAGTCCTCAGGGAATTTTTTTAGAGATTATACAAAGTTTGCATATTATTGCGCGCTATTAGCATGTTTAGATAAAGATAGAGAGTATACATTAGTTTATCCAGAATATATGCGCGCTCATAATCAAGTTAGAACCTTATATAAATATCGTTTCGATCTGAATGTTCTTAACAAAGATCATTTATCTAATGAGGGTCTTTTAAGTTTAGCAAAATATCTATTAGAAAGTTTGTGTAGAGATGAGATCGGTGAAAACAGATTGCGTGCCATTTGGGCGGAAATAAATGCTTGCAGTATAGAAGATAGGGCACTAGAAAGTTTTAAAGATTATGACAACAGCTATTCTTACCACGTGAGTTCTATGGGAGCCCATGTATCAGTAAAAAAAGCATGCCCAATAGCTAATCATTTTGATGAACTAAAACCAATTTTAATTCTGAAATACTTAGCAAAAGATAATGCAGATGCGCAATATCTTTTTTCATGTTTTTATTTATTATTGAAGCCTGCTCCTGAAGTAGCGGAGCTCAAAGATCTGTTTGGTTATCCTGAAATGATTCCAAATTATCATGCCCTCAGTGAAGCAGAAAAAAGTAAGTCTATTTCGCGATTACGTGAACAAGGAATGGAGTATTTGCATCAGTCTGCGAAGAGCGGACATCTGCTATCGCAATTGCAATTAGGCTTTTATTATCAACACGGCGTATTCTATCAATTAGATCGCAAGCCAGAGCCTAAAGGTGATGTTGATCGAAGCGTCATCAATTTAGATAAAGCAGTATTCTGGTTTGAAAAATCGATAGCGACATATTCGGTAATTCCCAAAGCAGAAGCAAAGAGTCAAGAGACATCTCTTGTTGCACGCTCAGGATCAGACGATTATTGGGAATATAAAGAAATAGCACGCATTGAAGTTGCCAATATTTACCAAAATAATCCTTCGGTTCGTTTCAACTATTTAAAATCAAACATACAAGGTGCAACCTCTGCCATGCCTGCGGAACTTGGGCATTTATACATCGAGCAAAAAAATCCTGATGCGCTAGGATTGCTGCAAAAAGCGTCTGAAGACAAAACCTTTATGGAGAATAATATTACGGTTGATTATGACTTAGGTGTTTGCTATGAAAGTGGATTGGGTGTTAAATCAAATATAGATATTGCAATTGAGAAATATGAACACGCAAAAAAGAATGGAAATGAAGCAGCCAGTAAAGAGTTGTTTCGAATCACACGAGACACGGGTGTAGCTTGTTTCAAGAGTAACGATCCTCGTGCATTTGCGTATCTCAAAAAAGCAATAGACCAAGTCGGACCATTAAAAGAGGATGCCTCTGTTGAATATCACCAGGGACTTTGTTATCTAAATGGTCTGGGTTGTAAGAAAGATTTGGAAGAGGCGGAACGATTCTTTACTCAAGCCTCTAAAAAAGGAAATATCTCTGCAAAAAATGCGCAAATGCGGTCTGATTTTAGAATTCCACTTTTAGAGAATCGTATCGCAGCTAATAAAAATAAAGCTGAATCTCAGGCAGAGCTGGGTCATATTTTACTGGATCAAAGTGATAACAAAGCTGTGCCTTTACTGATTGAGGCATTGCAGTCAATGCAAAGCCCTCAAGCGCATTATGATATGGCTGTTTGTTACGAACGAGGCTTTGGTGTTTCGCAAGATTCATTCATGGCGGCAGAGCTCTATCAGAAAGCTGCAGAAAGTGATAATCAAGAGTTGTCAAAAGCTGCTAAAGCTGCCGCAACTAAGCTATATAAAAATGATATCATTCCTAGATTAGCGTCTAATACTATTCAAGTACTCTCATTAAAAAATACCTATTTGAATGATGCAGATTTAGATCAATTAGAGGTTGTACTTTCGCAAAATGCTACAGTTATTCAACTTAATTTGACGAGCGCATCTTTTTCAGCAAGAGCAGAAATATTTGCAGGTAATTTAAAACGTAAAGTATGCTTAGAAATTTTGACTCCTTCAAATAAATGGAGGCTTGTTTTAGCTGATGAAACATTACTTTCCCCATTGGATGCGTTTAAAGAGTATCAGAAATTCGCTCACAAACATGATAATGCGCGCGTTGCTGCTACAAGAGTGTTGAAAGCATCAGTCGTCCCAATGCTAATATCAGATAACACAGTCACTTCACTGAATCTTCAATACACAAATATTGAGGATACGGATTTATTGATGTTACAAGACATGCTTCAAAAGAATGTCACATTACAAGAGTTGGATTTACGCAATACACAGGTGAACGAACAGTTCATAGAAAAATTTTCAACTAGTATCAAACGACCAACAGGACTTAAAATATTTCGCAATGATAATAAAGCTTCTAATGTCTATGGTGATTCTACAATTCAGATTCAAAACAGAAAGCAAAGCAGTGCTCAGCGTGATGACAAATTAGATATCACTCTTGATTTGAAAATTGATTACGGCAAAATTACTCTCGTTAAGAAAATTGGATCGGGTGGTTTTTCTGTTGTGCATAGAGCTATCCATAAGCATGAGAATGTTGCAGTTAAATTAATGAAAGATAGTGTTAACCCAACAGTATTTAAAGCATTTGAAGAAGAAGTTCAAACGATGGCGCGGTTGCAATCCAGGTATTTAGTACGTATTTTTGGATATTGTTTGAATCCACATGCTTTAGTCACCGAGTATATGGAGCAAGGCTCATTATATGACGTATTACGCGGTGACAATAAATTAGAAATTCAAAAACGTTATAAGCAAGTTGCATTAAGTATCGCTTATGGCATTGCGCATCTGCATGATAACAACATCATTCATCGAGATATCAAGAGTTTAAATATTTTAATCAATGAACATTATGAAGCAAAAGTAGCTGATTTCGGCTTATCCGTCAATAAAGGCCAAGAAGAAAATGCAAGTATTGTGAGTAATCGCACGGCGGGTGGGTCATTACGCTGGATGGCGCCAGAGCAAATCACACAAGAAGATGAAAAAGATCATGCAACAAAACAATCAGATGTCTATAGTTATGGACGTACACTATTTGAATTAGTAACAGGAAAAGTTCCGTTTGAAAAAGTAAAAAATCAAGCGTTAATTCCAGGTTTAGTTGCTAGTGGTCAGGAAGAACCATTGCCTGATGATTGTCCGCCACTCCTCAAAAATGTTATTCACTTGTGTTTATTCAGTAATCCTAAAGAACGTCCTGATATTGATAAAGTGATTAAAATACTGGAAGCTGATGTGGTCGCGCAGCCTGTGAGTAGTGCTCAAAATGATAATGCTGATTCAGCTTTAGCATCAGGTTATTTAAGTAATTTAGCTACAATGAGAAGAAATTAAAAT